>JAFUOX010000093.1 GCA_017481725.1 Kiritimatiellia bacterium
CCACCACGCAAGCCTCCGCGTCCTCTGTGGCCTCTGCGTCTCTGCGTCCCTTCTTCGCACGTCTAGCCACCACGTGCATAAGCCCCGCGTCTCTGCCTTCTTGTGGTCGAACACATTAGCGCTTGGAAGTTGCCTTATTGCTTCGAAAGATAAAGCAATAACCAAGGCAACAACAAGCGGTAGTGTTACTGTTGAACCCACCATGCAAGCCTCCGCGTCCTCTGCGTCCTCTGCGTCTCTGCGTCCCTTCTTCGCACTTCTAGCCATCACGTGCATAAGCTCCGCACCCTGCGTCCCTTTTCACCCGTCTAGCCACCACGCGTGATTTTTTCTATACATCGCACATTATTTTTTAGTATAGTAATAAGTAGTAACATATCTTTGGTGGTAAATGTAGAAGGAGAAAGCTATGGCTACAAGAAAAACAATTGAAATTTTAGCTGATAATATTAAGCTCAATGTATTATCATCAAAAAAAACAAAAGCAGAGACAAAACATGTTTTAACCATTGAGATTCTTTGGCCGCGTCCTACCATACAGACAAAAACCTATGCTCGTGTGATCACTCTTGCGAATGGACAATTTTCTCCATCAGAAAAAGATTGGTTAAATAAAATTTTGGCAAAGGAAACGACTGAGGGACAATTTGGGGTGAAGATTGGCATTTCTTCGGCAATGACAAATGACATGTTGAACAAATTTTTCAAGTCATTATTTAAGACAACCTTTGGATTAATTGCTGATACGGTTGAGGACATTCCGGCGAGCAAGTTTACTGGCAAGCTATTAAGCACACCATTTGATTTTATTGCTTCGAATGTAGAAATTACGGAGGAAGAGATTGCAGCTTGTGAATTTGTGGTAGACACAAACTCATTCAAGAAGGAAGCTATTCAGCAAACCATTACAGTACCATTAGTAGCAACAAAGGATTTGGTTAAGATTAGCTCAACCACAACCGGAACAAAAGCAACGCGTCCAACCAAGAAGCAAATTCTTCTTCGAGAAGGCGACCCCAATGGCGCGATTACTCTCACCATTACTGCCAGCTAAATCAATATTCGCCACAGCCCCTAAATTCATCGCTCACACCGAATAGCGACACCTCTAGCACGGCATATTGTGCAACGCTACCGCTCGCACTCTGTGCCAGTTGGTTCTGTACATTTAGTTTTGTTGAAACAAGAATTTATCAAAAAGAAAGTCTATTCAAAAAGACTATCAATATGATTTTGTTTTTTATTATGAAGCTCAACTTCACTGATTTTTTTATTTAAAAATACCAAGGCCTTATCTATTTGAGTTGTGCTTGCAAAATTTTTAAATCCAATCAAATCAAAACTCAGTTTTGTTTCAGAAGTCATATTTTTATAATATAATTCTGTAACATAAGTCACTTTATTATTCTCTTTAGAAACCTTAAAACGAGCATTAAGTTTCACATTTCTAGTATTGTGTTGCAGATTGGGAATTGTTATTCCTTCATATTCCTTTTCAAAATCAGTTATATTATTCTTTTGTGCGACTGCAATCCACTGCTCCATTTTTGTTGCTATTGCTGTTATACTTTCTGAAAACTTAGAAATATTATTTCGTCCTTCAATCTTGAAGCTATGCATCAAAGGTTCGTATCCGTGTTTAAATAAAAAAGTAATGTTTTTGTCTGTAACTATCTTTTCCTCTTTAGGAATAAAATATGCAACAACACATTCTCGATGTTGTAAATTATATGATGGATAATCACGTCCATCTGCAATAAATTTCCATGCTACCGAGCGTTCTTCAATAGGTGTTTCTATTCGTTGAATTGAATCTTTAAGTAATTGTTCTTTTTTGTAGTTACTTAATTCCTCTCTGATTTGCTCAGTATTAGTAACTGGAATTTTATTTTTCTCAGCAAACTCTAATTCCTCTTTAGTCAATAAAGTTCTTTTATACTGCTCAACATACTGAGAATCTTCAATAGTCTTGTGATTTCTTATATTGGTTTTTTGTGAATTATTAGGTTTCAACTGAGAACTTTCTATACGTTTTACAGTATTGCCTCTTCCCGTTTTTCGTCCAGCATAACCTACTCCCCCATCAATTCTTGCAAAAGCACTTAAGCTTACGAATAAGATAATATATATAAAACATTTTTTTGACATAGTTTTTTCCTTAACTCATTATTCAGAATTATATCATTTATTTATCAACATATACACTTAGGACAATATAGCACTACAAAAAAAAAATTCAACTTAAAAAAGGTGAAAAGACAAACTAAATGCAACGTCTTTCTGAGTTGGGCGTTGCATTTACTTTGTCCATTGACCTAAAAACTATAGTTTATCATATTTGTCGGCTTTACCCTTTGCTTTTTCCACAGGATATTTAGCTTCATTCTTAGTCATTTTTTCATTAACTATTTCATCAGCATCTAACCCTAGCTTATCGAGTAAATTTTGGCAATAGACAATGACATCTGCTAATTCTTCTTTTACTGCATTAATATCATATTTTTTATCTGACCATTGAAAGCATTCAAGAAGCTCTCCTGCTTCGATAACTATTGATTTTGCCAAATTTGAAGGAGAATGAAATTTATCCCAATCTCGGTCTTCTGTAAATTTTCGTACGCGTTGTATTGTTTCTGTTTTCATAAAAATTCTTTTCTGTATTTAAAAGATATAAATAGGTTGTTATTTACTAATATAGCATTTTATCATTTTAGCTGTATTTTCCCAATAACTTTATGCGAAAAATTATTTTGTATAAAAAACAAACTAATCCCTAACTCCCAGATTCTCCTTGGTGGGTATCTACGATACCATCAATTGATTGATTTCCACACACACATTAACACAAAAAGACTCTCCGCCACATTGACACGTACACGGATGAGTGATTTATTGCTCACGCTTGAGCCTTCGGCGAAACACGGAGCACACGTAGTGTGGTTTTTCGGAGGAACGGAGACACGGAGGGATTGTTGGTTTTTTTGTTAATGATTGCTTTGGTGTTTTTATTGCTTGCACAATTCTCCATTGTCCTCCGTACTCCGTGTTGAGCGTAAGCAATAAGTGAAACGATTTAAACGCTGACGCTGTGGCCTTCGGCGAAACGCGGAGGAAAAAGAGAAAGGAGACACGGAGGGATTTTGGGGTGTTATAATGGTTGCTTGCACAATTCTCCTTTGTCCTCCGTAAAAATCACACTATGTGTGTCCATGTTAGGCGAAAGCAATAAGTGCGAAGAAGGGACGCTGCGACGCGGAGGACGCAGCGGACGAGATTAGACGTGAGACAACTAATCGACAATAAGACGATTAGACGCGAGAATGGAGAAAAAACCACTCAACTCTACCTGAATTCTTCATTCTCCATTTTTCATTTTTCATTCTTCATTTATTATAATGCGTTGCCTCCGCATCTTAATAGGCTTCTGGGCGAGGACACTAGTGGATGAGGTTTGCCAATTGCTTCGAAAGATAAAGCAATGATCAAGGCAAAGCTCATTCCGCTAGTGTTTTGCGGCGTCACGACTCTGCGACCTCTGCGGTCTCTGCGTCTCTGCGTCCCTTTTGGCGGCTCGTGCATCACGCAAGCGTCACGGGCGCCTCGTGCATCACGGGCGTTGCATTTAGTTTATATTTTCAATAAATTGTAAAAGGCGTGCTAACAATTACTTGTTTTGCACGCCTTTAATTTTGTGATTAGTTATAACTTAATCGTTATCTGTTTTTTGCTCCTGCTTTGCCTCTGGCTGAGGTTCATCAGCTGGGACTGGAGGTGGTGTTGGAATCTCTGGTGGTTGTTCACCACGTTCCTCAGGTGTACGTACATGGCCGTACTTTACAATCTCCTCTGCAGCAAGACCCTCAACAGTTTCTTTTTCAAGAAGAAGCTTTGCTAATGCCTCTACAGCTTCTTTATTTTCTGTTAGAAGCTTAGTTGCTTTTTCATGAGCTTCCTTTAGAAGCTTATCAACCTCAGCATCTATTAGCTGAGCTGTCTTCTCACTGTAGTCCTGACTACGATTTACCTCGCGACCTAAGAAAACATATTCCTCATTTTTTCCGAAGGCACGTGGACCAAGCACTTCACTCATACCCCACTCGCAAACCATTGAGCGAGCAAGCTGTGTTGCCTGTGCAAGATCTTGACGGGCTCCTGTGCAAATATCCTTAAGGAATAATTCCTCTGCTACCCTACCACCCATGCATACAACTAGGTCATCTAGTAGGAAGCCCTTTGAAACATGTGTACGATCTTTCTTTGGTAGGAACATTGTGCTGCCTAAAGACATACCACGTGGAATAATTGTTATCTTATGAAGTGGATCCATATTTGGAGAAACAACTGTCAAAATTGCATGACCTGCTTCATGATATGCTGTGATATTTCTATCCTCTTCATCGATGCGCTTGCTGCGGCGTTCCTTACCCCACATTACCTTATCGCGAGCTTCTTCAAAATCATCAATATCAACAAACTCTTTATTTTTGCGAGCTGCAATAAGAGCTGCTTCGTTGACAAGATTTGCAAGATCTGCACCAGCAAAGCCTGGAGTTCCACGTGCAATGCGTGAAATATCTACATCAGGGATTGCTTTGATTTTAGCAATATGCACCTTGAGGATTTCTTCACGTCCTTCAAGTGATGGTAGCTCAACAACTACCTGACGGTCAAATCGACCTGGACGAAGCAAAGCCTTATCTAGAACATCAGGACGGTTTGTTGCTGCCATAACAACAACACTCTGATTTGGTTCAAAGCCATCCATTTCTACGAGCAATGCGTTTAGGGTTTGCTCACGCTCATCGTGTCCACCACCAATACCTGTTCCACGGCTACGACCAACTGCATCAATTTCATCAATAAAGACAATACTTGGTGAATTCTTCTTTGCCTGATTAAACATATCGCGTACACGAGAAGCACCCACACCAACGAACATTTCTACGAAGTCTGAACCGCTGATGCTAAAGAATGGAACACCTGCTTCACCAGCAATAGCTTTTGCAAGTAAGGTTTTACCTGTTCCTGGAGGTCCACATAGCAAAATGCCGCGTGGCATTTTACCACCGAGGCGATGAAACTTCTTTGGGTTCTTTAGAAACTCAACAATTTCTTCTACCTCTTCCTTTGATTCATCAATACCTGCTACATCCTTAAACTTTACTGGCTGCTTCCCTTCCATAAGCTTTGCACGGCTCTTTCCAAAATCCATTGCTCCACCGCCAGCCTTCATCTGACGGATGAATAACATATAAATTAAAAAGAAAAGAAGCAAAGTAGGTAATATAAGGGTAATGATATTTTCAAATCGACGTGAAATTATTTTATGCTCTACTCCAATATTTTTTTCTGTTAATATTGGTTGAATTACATTCAATGTTGATTCATCAATCTGAACATACCAATTACGTGGATATTCTTTTCCTGAAGGGGATTTATTAGAAATCTTTTCAGGAATTTCTCCTTCAATTCTGATAATAGGATTTTCTGAAGCCTCATGGTAAACCTTAATATTATCTACCATACCTTGTTCAAGCATTTCAGAAAAATCTGGTTTAAAAACTATTTTCTCTTGTTCCTTAGCTGGATTATCCCAGAGATTAAATAAGAGAATAAAAATACCTACCAAAACTATCCATGAAAAAAACTGTTTTTTCGGGGATATTGGTGGCATTGAAGGTGATTGTTTATTATCTTTATTTTTAGAATTTTTTGCCATTAAAATTTATTTCCTTTATTTTGAAGATTTTTCATCGTTAGCTTCTGCATTTGCATCAGCTCCGACATTTCCCTTCATTGTTTCTACAAGCTTTTCTGTAATATCTGGATTCTGCTCTAGGAATGCAGCGGCAGCAGCAGCACCTTGACCAATCTGATCATTGCCATAGCTTAACCATGAGCCGCGCTTTACAATCAAACCCTGCTTAATACCAGCCTCAATAATTGAGCCTTCCCACCAAATACCTTTATTGTATAGAATATCAAATTCTGCTTCAACAAATGGTGGAGCAACCTTATTCTTTACAACCTTTACGCGAGTGCGGTTACCAGTAACATTGCCTGCTGTATCCTTGATAGCACCAACACGCTGAATATTTAGGCGAACAGATGCATAGAACTTTAAAGCACGACCACCTGGTGTTGTTTCTGGATTGCCGAACATAACACCAATTTTCTCGCGAATCTGATTTGTAAAGATACAAAGTGTTTTTGTTTGAGCAAGAATTGCTGTTAGTTTACGCATTGCCTGTGACATTAGGCGAGCCTGCAAGCCAACATGACTATCTCCCATTGTACCCTCTAGCTCAGCCTTTGGAGTAAGAGCTGCAACTGAGTCAACAACGATTACATCAAGAGCACCACTACGAGCAAGGCTCTCTGCAATATTCAATGCCTCTTCACCAGAAGTTGGCTGAGCAACTAAAAGATTATCTAAATCTACACCGATGCGTTTTGCGTAAGCAGGATCAAGAGCATGCTCTACATCGATAAAAGCAGCCATACCACCCTTCTTTTGAGCATTAGCAATAACATGTAATGCAAGAGTTGTCTTACCAGAAGACTCTGCACCGAATAGTTCTACAATACGACCACGTGGAAGACCCCATACACCTAATCCCATATCAAGGCTAAAGGAACCTGTTGAAATAACATCTACCTTCTGGGCTGCCTGAACCTCACCCAACTTCATAATTGCTCCATCACCAAATTCCTTACGAATCTGAGCAATTACTGAATCTAAATCACCTGTAACAGTTGTTTCTGTTTTTTTTGCCATAGTTTATTCCTTCTCTTTAGAGTTATAATTCAACCCAATTATGTTTTAATTAACAAATTTATAAATTTAATAGTAATTTTTTAAAATTACAAAAACATTATATCATTAAAGAAAAATAATGTAAACCAACAATTTTAAGAAAAAAATCACACTTAAATTATTATCACCATCTATTTTACCATTTATTATACCATTTCGTAAAGAAATAATGAATATAATGAATATAATGAATATAATGATGAATGAAGAATGATGAATGAAGAATTAAGGTATATATTCAATATACTGTTCTACAATTTTATAAAATTTTATAACTGAATAAGTATATAATAATTAAATATTTTTCTTTTCAAGAACACGAATGGGCACGAATTTACACGAATAATTTAGGTATCTATTGGGTTTTGAGACTTTAGGATTGGGGTTCTAAGTACACTAAAATATCCTAATCACAGTAACCCAAATATCAACATTCGCACGTACACGGATGTGATGGTTTACAAGGACACGGATATGCACGAATGTACACGAATGAGATTGTGTATTACTAAAAGTGCGAGGGAAAAAGGGGTATAGAATTACTAGAATTGTGAAGGAGGATGTGCGGATTTGGTGGTTAGGTGATTTTTTTGCTCTCATGTCGCCAAAGTCCCCTATGTCCTCAATGTCCCCATCTAAATAGAGAGCAAAAAAAGACAGATAGTTTTAGTGCTTGTGACAACAGACTAAATTCGTTTTTGAATTTAGATGAAGCAGCACTACATGCTATGAAGCTTTGCTCTGCAATATATTCGGTAAAATTAAATTTAAGCATCATCAAGACCTTCGAGACATAGGGGACAAATTGTTTTGCGTTGTTATACTTTTTCCTAACCCTCTAAAAACCTACAATCCCATTCGTGTACATTCGTGCATATCCGTGTCCTTTTTTAAAAAATTCATCAGTGTACGCACAATTTCTTATTAGTGTTTATGGTTTAGTATATTTTGCAGCGCAGAGGACAATGGGGACCTTCGAGACATAGGGGATAAATTGTTTTGCACTGTGTTATACTTTTTCCTAACACTCTTAAAAAACCACAATACCATTCGTGTACATTCGTGCATATTCGTGTCCTTGAATAACTCATCCGTGTATGCACAATTTCTTATTAGTGTTTATGGTTTAGTATATTTTGCAGCGCAGAGGACAATGGGGACCTTGGAGACATAGGGGACAAATTGTTTTGCGCTGTTATACTTTTTCCTAACCCTCTAAAAACCAATAATCCCATTCGTGTACATTCGTGCATATCCGTGTCCTTTTTTTAAAAATTCATCCGTGTATACATATTTGTGTCCTTGAAAAACAACAGTTTCATGTCCACACAATTTCCTATTCGTGTGTAAAAAAAGACACGAACATACCTTTAATTACGTATATTCGTGTCTTTTATAATATTATTGCTTATTTACACTTATTCGTGTGAGTTAGCAGCGGCATGTTTGCGTATGGCAACTGCTAGCATTGCAATATCGGCAGGATTTACACCTGTTATACGGGCTGCCTCGCCAAGATTTGCAGGGCGTATGCGATTAAGCTTCTCACGAGCCTCATAACGCACTGTAACTATGCTCATATAATCAAGATCTGGCGGTATAAGCATATTTTCGCTGCGTTGAGTTTGTAATGCCATACGTTCTTCTAACTCGATATATCCACGATATTTTACATTAAGTTCAATCTCTGAAACAACTTCATCAGGAACATCTAATGCTCCAGGTAGATTTAAATAGTTATAATCAGGCTTACACATCTGTGTTGCTAGAGATTCTCCCTTAAATTTCTCTGTGTCGAGACGTTTTAACTCTGATGAAATAATTTCTTTGAAGTTTTCTGTTTCCTGTATATATTCTGGCTTTGCAATACCCAATTGCTTCGTAAAATCTAACAAACGATAGCGTGCATTATTTTGTCGCAACAATAAGCGTCTTTCTGCACGAGATGTAAACATTCTATAAGGTTCATTAGTTCCTTTGATTGTTAGATCATCAATAAGCACACCAATATAAGCATCTGTGCGTGATAGTATAACAGGAGCAATATCTTTAACATATCTTGCTGCATTAACACCTGCCATAAAGCCTTGTGCAGCTGCTTCCTCATAGCCAGTAGTACCATTTATCTGACCAGCCATAAATAACCCATGAACTCGCTTTGATTCAAGCGAATGATATAAATCCCTTGGATCATAAAAGTCATATTCAATAGCATAAGCAAAAGCATCAAACTCTACATTTTCCAGACCAGGAACAGAGCGACACATATCAATTTGTACATCTCTTGGAAGACTACATGATAATCCATTAGGATATGCAAGGTTAATTGTAGGATCATAAGCCTCTGGCTCAATAAAAACATGATGAGCTGTTTTTTCGGCAAATTTCACTACTTTATCCTCGATAGAAGGGCAATAGCGAGCTCCTACACCACTTATATCTCCGCCATAGAGAGCTGAATTTTTGAGATTTGAACGAATTATTTCGTGAGTTTTTTCAGTAGTATGTGTGAGATAACATGGAGTTTGAATAGAATCTTTATCCCATGGATGTTTAATAAAATGTTCCACGTGGAACAATTCTGGCTTAGTATGTGTGGTTTTATATTTATCAAAAGAATCATCTAATCTAGGAAACCAACCAATTTGATTATCTTTAAATTGTTCCACGTGGAACAATTCGTTATACTTTCTTCTATAATTCCATGAAAATAGAGGTACTGGATAATCGCCTGGTTGAATCTGCATCGCGTCAAAATTTATTGTATGAGGCTTAAAACGCGGTGGAGTTCCGGTTTTGAGTCGGGCATGAGCAAATCCTAGTTCTCTTAACTGATCAGCTAATAAATTAGAGGCTGGTTGTCCATTACCACCACCACTAACAGTTTCGTGTCCTATATGAATAGTGCCTCGTAGGAATGTACCAGCAGTTAAAATAACAGTTTTTGAGAGAATTTCGCCATTATTTTTTGTTTTTACGCCAGCAATAATATCATTACCATTAAATAAAAGAGCTACCACTTCATCTGATAATACTGTTAGATTATCACATTCAGCCACTGTTTTCTGCATATATTGTGAATATACATACTTATCGCATTGTGCTCTATTAGCTTGTACAGCTGCTCCTCTACGAGTATTTAATACACGGAATTGCAGTCCGGCAAAGTCAGTTGCTCGTGCCATTTCTCCGCCTAATGCATCCATTTCAAACACTAGGTGAGACTTTGCGATACCTCCGATTGATGGATTACAAGGCATAGAGGAAATCATAGCCTTATTCATGGTAATAAAAAGGGTATTTACGCCTGATCTAGCAGCAGCTAATGCTGCTTCTGTTCCTGCGTGTCCACCACCTACAACAATAACATCAAATTGACTATTCATACATTAAGAAAGATTAAATAAGGTACACATACTATTATATATTATAGTATTAGAAAACATATCTTAATAGTACCTTATCCAACGTTATAATTCAAGACATTTCACTTCAGATTCCTATAAATTGATAAATTTGAGTAATTCTAATAATAAGACTTTACTAAGTCTTAACTTGAATTTTACATTATTATTTAGGTAAAAGGGTTTTATTTTTACAATATAAATTATTTCATAATCATACATATTATGTTTAATAAGTAAAACGATTAGTGTAAATATTAGATGATCCTCTAGTATTTTATCAAACCACATTATATTCTCTGGTATTTAAGTAATAATTTAGTGACTTAATTGCTCACTAACAGTTAAATAAATATGTTGATATATTCAAATATATGGAGCCATATAAATTTTGGATATTTGACTGATTAAAATTATTAATCTACTATTTAGAAACACATATACAGATATTTCAAAGCGATTATCAAGTTATTAACAAATTTATTTTTTAAATGTTAATAACCTGTTAATAACTTTCAATAAATTTACGCAAATTTCAAACTAATAAAAAAAATCAAAATATTGCGAATTTTAAGATAAAACTGGATTCTATCATCATTTTTTTACAAAAACTCTGTAATTTGCACTATTTTATAAAATTTTATTAAATATATTTCATGACATATATTATTCCCGTATTGATTTTTTTTGAAAAAAATAGTAATATTTATCACGTCACTGAAGGTTTGTAAATAGCTACAATGTAGTTAATTTCTTGTTAATAACTTGTTTATAAATTGATACTAAATATGTTAATAACTATGAGTTACCTACACCTCTGTTTATAAGTGAATAGTTATGAAACAATAATTAAAAGGTTATAAACATGTTATAAAATACAATAAATACTTGTTTTATATGTAGTTAATACAAATTACCAAAGGTTATTAAATATTCTAATACTACTATTGTAATTATTTATTAATATAGTATA
Source organism: Kiritimatiellia bacterium (assembly GCA_017481725.1). Classification (GTDB taxonomy): domain Bacteria; phylum Verrucomicrobiota; class Kiritimatiellia; order RFP12; family UBA3636; genus RGIG990. Next base: position 11,195 of record JAFUOX010000093.1, read on the forward strand.
ATATTAGCAATTGTTAATAACCAATATGTTTACAATAATACTTGGACTCGAATATGAAAATAAGAATTCCGCAACCTACTCTATATGATGCTTTGTCAAAAGTACAAAACATTGTTCCAAATAAAGCTCCTGATCTTATTTTATCTAATGTTTTAATCTATACATTAGAGGATAAGATTTTCTTTAGAACAACTACTCAAGAAATGACAATGGAATATAGCTGCGAAGCTGAAATTCTTGAGCAGGGTGAAATTACTCTTCCTGTACGTAAATTAACAGGTATTGTTCATGAGTTATCAAGTGGTATTGTTACAATTGACGCTACGAGTGAAACAGCAAGCATGACTTGTGGATCATATCGCTCTAAGATTTTAGGTATTCCTGCTAATAAATTTCCTGCAAAGCAATCATTAGAGGATGGCATAACATATATGCTTGATCAGAATAAGCTAATGGATATGCTTAAGAAAACAAGTTATGCCGCTTCTACAGATGATTCACGTGCAATACTTAATGGTGTTATGTTTAATTTTGAAAATGGTAAACTAACATGTGTTGCAACAGATTGCAGACGTCTTGCTCTTTATGAGACAGAAGTAGAATTTCCACCAGAGAATAATCGTGATGTAATTTTACCTACAAAGGCTGTAAGTGAATTGATTCGCGTTTTAGGTGGAGAAGGTCAGGTTAAAATTACAATTAAAGAAAATCAGGCAATCTTTAATGTGGGTGAATTAACATTTTCTAGCAAAGTGCTAAGTGGAACATATCCTGATTTTAAACGAATTGTTTTAACAACATGTGACCACAGAATCGAAATTAACCGTGAGGAATTTTTGGCTGTATTGAAGCGTATTTCAGTTTCAACAACACCAACAACAAATTCAATGCGTTTATGTTTTGCTGATAATTTGTTAACTATTTCAGTTAGTGCACCAGAAATTGGTGAGGCAGTTGATACTATTGCTATTAAGTATGATGGACCTGAGATTGTTTCAATTTTTAATCCAGAATTTATGATGGATCCATTACGCAATTTAACAAGTGATGTTATCTATATGGAGTTAAATACAACTCCTACACCTGGTTTAATTAAGAGTGATATTCCATTCTTATATGTAATTATGCCATTACGTGTTTAAAAATTGTCTCCATTTACAAATAAGCATAAATAACAACATATTATAGAGAGTATATAAATGATTACACCAAAAAGAGGATTAAAATCTCAAGCAATGGCTGCATTGATGGATGAAATTGATGAGCAAATGAAGGGGCTTCGTAAAGGCTTTAATCCTGGAGAGAAGGTTAGAGGTACTGTAATTTCAGTGACAGATGATTATATTGTACTTGATGTAAATTCCAAGCTACAGGGTGTAATTGATACAAATCAGTGGGACGTAAACATTCCTTTACCAGAACCAAATGATGTTATAGATGTTTATTTTGTAGAGGTGCGTGATGGATCAGCAAGATTCACAGTAAATTCCGGTAGCAGTGATGCGGCTGCAAATCAGTCTATTCTTCAAGCTTATACAACTAAGCTTCCAGTTGAAGGTAAGATTGAAAAGGAAATTAATGGTGGATATGAGGTTATAGTTTGTGGCCAGCGTGGCTTTTGTCCTTATTCTCAAATTTCTCTATACAAGCGTCGTGATGAACCGAACGAGGCTTATATTGGCAAGGTAATGAATTTCCTTGTTATGGAATATGAGCCAGAGGAGCGTACACTTGTAGTAAGCCATCGTGCATTACTTGAGCGTGATAGAGATGATAAGCGCAATGCATTAAAGGCAACACTTGCAGAGGGAGATCAGGTAACAGGCAAGGTTACTAAGATTATGCCATTTGGTGCATTTGTTGATATTGGAGGAATTGAAGGTTTAATTCCATTGCGTCAATTATCATGGAATAAGAACACAAAGCCACAGGATGTTCTTTCTGAGGGTCAGCAAGTTAGTGTAACAATAATTTCTCTTGATTGGGATAATGATCGTTTTTCATTTAGCTTGCTTGATGCAAAGGAGGATCCTTGGAATTTATTTGAGGCAGAATTTGATGTTGGCAGTTATGTAACAGGAAAAATTACAAAGCTTGTTCAGTTTGGCGTATTTGTTGAGTTGGAATGTGGAGTAGAAGGCTTTGTTCATGTTTCAAAGTTAGGATTAAAGCATCGCATTAGTTCACCTTCATTATACTTTAAACTTGATCAGCAGCTTGATTTACAAATTGAAAATATAGATTATGATGAAAGAAAAATCTCTCTTCGTGTTGTAGATATTTTAAATGAAGAGGAAGCTGCTGATAAAACTGCTGAGGAAAATGAGCAGCAGGAAAAGGCTGCACGTGATTATATTGCAGAGGCGAAGAAAAAGAGTTCATCATTTGGTTCCTTTGCTGATGTATTTTCTAAAATTGATAAATAATTAATTTATTGAGTTTGTTATGAGTTATAATAATTCAAACGTTAATATTTCATATATAGTTTCTTCGATAATAAAAACAATAATTTTTATTGTTATTGTTGGAGTTATTCTTTATTTATTTAAGACATATCAACCAGATAGTTATAACAAATATATTTATTCATTAATAACTGGTAAAAAAATTAATGTTGTAGCTTCTAATATGTCTACACAAACTACTCAAAATATTATTGAAGCAGATTCTGAATCAGAAAATAATTTTGACATAGTTGAACCAATTGAAAAAGCTGATGATAAAAAGGTTTCTGTAGCATCTGTTTCTACTTCTTCAAAGAGAAAAGTGGTTAATATTGTTGAGGAAAATAATTCTCCAATAAAAATTGAAGCTAGCGAGGAAATACAGCCTCCGGTATCAAATACTTCTCCTAAATTTATTGATGGTTATGAAGTAATTACAATAGAAGACACAGAGCCAGCTGAGCTTTCAAGCAATTCATCATCTTCGAGAAAAAATAATAATGCAGGTGTAAAAAAAATAGAAGCTCAGCAAGCATCACCTCAGCAAGAGATTGTTTATGTTGAGCCAGCAATTCCTGATGATTATGATGGACCTAATTGGGCTGTGGTTGCTATAAACACAGAAATATATAATAAAGAAAATAAAAAATTAGGTTCTATTCTTGGTGGTATTGTTGTAGAAACAAATGGTCATATTTTTAAGAAAAATGCAACATTGATTCAATGCTTTCAAATTAAAGATGGTGTTGTAAATAAGGATGTAGAATTTTATATAAAAGAAAGTGATCTTGTAATGTTTCGTGGACCATACACCACTCAGATTCATCCAGATAAAACAACTATTATTGACTTTTGCACATTACGTGGAAAATATCAGAGTTTGTTAGATGATTTACGTAAAGAAGAAATTAAAAAGAATCCACATTACTCAGAGTATCAGGAAGCGGTAGCAGCTTATAAAAATTTAAAGAATGAATCTGATGAGCTTGAAGAAAAACGTAAGACAACATCTGGCGCTGCAAAAGCAAATCTTGAGGATAAAATCCATAAGCTCAAGCTCAAGGAAGTTACAGCAAGAAAAACTCTTAACGATGCACAACGAAAATATGATTCATGGCGTAATGCAAATTTAGGAAGTGGAGAGGATATTAAAATCACTCCTACACCTGAGTTGAATAAATTGAAGAGAGAGATGGATGCACTTTATCCACGTGCAAATGAAATTTGTCCAGGAATATAATTTATGAAAAATAAAATATTATTCTCGACTTTAGTTGTTTTAATTTTAACTTTAGCTTTTGCAGAGGATGTTAAATTAGAAACAGCAGTTCCAGTTGAAAAAACAACTGTTATTAATAATTCGGTTGAAGCAAATCTTCCTAGAACTGATGAAGATTTTTTGAAATACAAAGAGTATTGGTCTAAGCAATCAAATGATGCATTATTAAAGGAAATTGAAAAGCTTCAAGAGTATATTATTACAGAAGGAGCAGAAGCTAGAAAATCACGAATTGAGTATGAAAAAAAATGCATTGGATTTAGTCCACAAAATGCATCAGAAAAAATTAATGAATTACGTGATAAAGAAAAAAAGCTTTCAGCTGAATTAGCTCAGGTTCGTCAGGAAATAAGAAATGAAATCTTAAAATCACCTGAGATAAAAGAATTATCAGATAAAAATTTACGCAATAATTTAAATGTTCGCCATGCTCGATTAGCATTAGAAGGATTAAAGAAAATAAAACAAGAAAAGGAATAATCTTAAATGAAAATTTTATTTCAAGGCGATTCAATTACCGATGCAGGTCGTTATACTGAAGTAGGAACAGGTGTACGTGATAGTTCATTAGGTGCTGGTTATGTAAAGCTTATTGCTAATCGTTTACTTTGCGATTATCCAGAAAAAAATTATGAAATTATAAATCGTGGAATAAGCGGAAATAGAATAGTTGATTTGTATGCTCGTTGGAAGGCAGATTGCATAAATCTTGCACCAGATGTTTTGACAATTTTAATTGGTGTTAATGACACATGGCATGAGCGTGGAGGACAAAATGGTGTTGAGGTTCCACGTTATGAAAGATTTTATCGTGAGCTAATAGAGTGGACACTAAGTGCATTACCTAATATTAAAATTATTTTAATGACACCATTTGCAAATCCAGTTAATGATCACATTGCAAGCTTCTTCCCTGAGGTTAATGAGCGTCAGGAAGTGGTTGAAAAATTGGCAAAGGAATTTTCTCTTCCATGTGTAAAGCTTCATGAGGATTTTGAAGCTGCTAATGCACGTGCACCAATGGAGTATTGGACACCAGATGGTGTACATCCAAGTGGAGCAGGTCATCAGATGATTGCTGATGCTTGGCTAAAGGCATTTGCACAGCTTTAAGTAAAAAATAATTATGGCAAAGACTAATATTGTATTTGTAGGCGGAAATGCTAGCTACATACATTGTGCCTTTGCCTCAATGTGCCTCAAGGCATCTCTAAAGGAATTAGAGGACTCTGCCACAATTATTGAGACAGAGGTTAGGGAGACAACACCGCTTCAATTTTTTGAGAGGCTTGTGGCATTGTCTCCCTCTGTTATTCTACTTTCAACATATTTGTGGAACAGGGATTTTTTTGTGGCAGTGTGTAAGCTATGTCGGGAGGTTATTCCAGATGTTCCGATAATAGCAGGTGGACCACAGCTTGTTCCTTTTGATACAACCGAGCCATTAAAGCAGTTTGTTGATATAATAATTTATGGCGAGGGTGAAGAGGTTATATACGATGCAGTGAAGCTAGCATTATCTGGAAAAAAAAGCATTCCTTCGAAGCCGTATGAAATTTTTGCTAATCCAGTAGATTTATCAAAGGTTAAGCTTCCATATTATCTTTATGAGGATAAGGATATAGCAAATAGGGTTGTTTATGTAGAAGCAACACGAGGCTGTCCATTTTCATGTGAATATTGCACATCAGCTGGGAGTGGAGGGATAAGATATTTTCCGTTGAATGAATTAAAGAAGGAATTTCTGACACTTATCAATCGCGGTGTAATTCATTTTAAGTTTTTAGATCGTTCTTTTAATCATGGTGGCGAGCATTCCTTAGCATTATTAGATTTCTTTAGAGAAAATTATAGAGAAGGAATGACTCTTCATTTTGAATTTACTCCAGAGGAGCCAAGTGATGAGTGGAGGCAGAGGCTTTGTGCTTTTCCACCAAAAACGCTTCATTTAGAGGTTGGTATTCAAACATGGGAGCCAGATATAGCTGCGCGTATTAAGCGACCATTAAATAGAGAAAAAACGACTAAAACTCTCAAATTTTTGATAGAAGAGGCAAAAGCAGACGTTCATGCAGATTTAATTATAGGATTACCAGGTGAGGGAATCAGCACAATTGCTTCTGGCTTTAACTTTTTGATTGGTTTAAATCCGGCAGAGCTTCAGGTTGGGATATTAAAGCTTTTACCTGGAACCGCAATGCACAGGCATATTGAAGAATTTGAGCTTAAATTTTCTCCTGATCCTCCTTTTGAGGTACTTTCGACAAGAGATATATGCTTTAATGAATTACGTCGGATGGAGCGTTTTGCCAAATGCTTTGATGTGATGTACAATCGAGGAAGGTTTAATTTATCCTCAAGATTGTATATTTTCAGTGAAAACACCCCATTTGAGCAGATTATGCGTGTTGCAGACCATTTATATAGCAAATATGGCAGATTACACGCATTATCTCCAAAAAGCATTGCTGCGGCTATGCAGGAGCTTATAATACCATCTAGGTTACAGGAGCTTCGGGTGGCATTAGAAACAGATGCTAGAGAAAGTAAGCATCAACAATAGAGAATAGCAAAAAAGTAGAGGAGTGGGCGAGTTATTGAAGCGGCAGCTTCTTACACTTCTCAAATAATAAACTCGGTATATTTGCAATAGCATTTTGCACATACACATACCTCAAGCTATTCATGATAGTTTATTTCATAATATGTTTATAAGTTGATATTTTATAATTATTAACAGGTTATTATCAATATTGTTGATAATATATAAAATATTGATAAAAAGGTATTTATTCACTAATTAACAACAATTATCAACATAATATCAACAAGTTGTTGATAAGTTCTTCTTGATTTGATGATAATATTTATTGCATACTAATACGCATGAAACAGGAAATTTTAAAACAATTACCAAAGCTAATACGAGCCGCTCGTTTGGAGCAGGGTATTACCCAAATAGATTTAGCTAATAAGGTAGGGTGCAAACAATCAGCCATCAGTATGATGGAGGGTGGCAGAGTAGAAGCTATTGCTGAAGCCACTTATGAGAAGCTTGCTGAGGTATTAAACATAAATATATCAGCACTTACACCAGTATCAGCACCTATAATAACAGCTGCAGCAATTGCACCTTTGAAGCCAGAGGTGGCAATGTGTGCTAATTTTCAATGTCCTAGCAATAAGCCATATATTGTTGGATCTGATATTTATTTTATGCCTACGGGTAAGTCTGGATTTTCGAATAGATGTGCAATATGTGGTGAGATACTTATAAAGGTATGTCCTCATTGTGGAGTTAAGCTTCAGACACCAGGAGGATGCTGTGGTCATTGTGGAAAGCCATTACTTGAATTTCCTGAGGGATATACAGAAGATGTAGTTGGTTGGGTTGAGCAGGCAAGAATACAATCTGAGCAGCTTTAGGAAAATTTATAGCTACATTTTTTGATATAGGCACGTGTATAAAAATGCATGTGCTTATTTTTTTTTGTGTTTTTAAAAAAATACCTCCATTAAAAAAGTGAGCAATTTTTGCCAGAAAAAGCTAGTTTTCTATTGTTTTGAATTTAATCTTATGGTAGCATTATCTTCTGTAGGTGTACTGTACCCTAATATTGTTGTTTTTTTGCAAATAAATTAGAATAATGGAGTATGAAATGAGAATAATTGGCAGTAAAATAAAGCAATTTTGCCGTAATATTTTACTAGCGAATATTGTTTTAGTTATATTTCAAGTATCTGCTTTGCAAGCAGATACAAATGTTCCATTTACATATATAAATTCATCCGCAGAATATGCTCAAACAGTTAGTGGAGCACGTCCAAGAGGTATAACAGCTTCAGAGGACTATATTTTTGTTGCAGATGCTGGTAGAAATGCAATAGCTATTTACAGTAATGATGCAGTTGGCAAGCTTTTAATTTTACATAAGGGTCAATCAACAATAGACGGAGTTATTTCTTATCCTTATGATATTGCATATAACAAGGAAAAAGATTTATTGGTATTGATGGATCAATTTTCCACTTATACAAGATTTGTAGTATATAAATTAGTTAAAAATACCGACGGGACAGTTGCTTTAGATTTTGATTATAGTGCAACCATAGAGGATAAATATGCTGGCATTTCCATAAATAATACAGGTGATAAAGTATATGCAATAGCTGCTGATGGTTCTCATATTTTGTTTTTGGATATTGCTACCGATAATATTACTGGAAAAGTTTTTTATTTTGGCACACCATTATCCAAAAATTCATTTGCTGGAATAGATTACTATTCAGATGGAGCATCAGAATATTTAGCAATAGCAGATGTGTTGGCTAAGAAAGTATATGTATATAGTATTTTGTCTGATACTGTAGCACTTGATAAAACATTACCATTAGTAAATGATTCAACAGAAAGTAATTTAGTTCAACCAACAGATGTTGATATTTGGAAGACAGAATCAGGTAAATTATCATTGGTTGTTACAGATAGAGCCACAAGTAGTATAAATCTATATGATTTTGATTCTGGAAAATTTTTGTTGAAGCTAGGAAATTCAGGAACAGCTAAATCAAAGTTGAGTTTTCCATATTGTTCAACTGGAGTAGATGGTTCAACAGAGATATTAGTAGCAGATAGCAATAACAGGCGAGTAGCAGCATATAATGTGGATGCTAGTGTATTTACTGATTCTGATGATGACGAAACTTTGCCAGAAGGTAATCCAGATGTAGAGATTAAATTTACTGCGATAACGATGACAAATTTAGTTGTTTCATTAACAGGTGTTGATCCAACAGGAAATTATATGCTTGATTGTAAAGAGAAGTTAACAGATACATGGGTGCCTGCTCTTCAATCAAATATATATGTTCCTGCCGCACAAACTGATTTTCCAATATTAAATAATAGTTATGTTGGAAGCAGTGAGACTTTTGAAATTTTAGGTACTATAACAGAGTCTGCAGATACAAAGAAATATTCATTAGACATACCTATTTCTATATTTGTTGAGCAAAATGATGCAGCTAATATTAATTCTAGTTTCTTTAGATTTAGACGAGTTGCACAATAAATTATTTAGGAGAATTTTTATATGAAAAGAAATTTAATTTTATTATTTGCTATTGTCTCTTCAATAACATTTGCAAAGGAAGAGCCAAAGGCTACAGATACCAATAATAATACTAATGAAGTTTCAGCAGCAGAGGTAAGTACGGTAGATCCAAAGGTTGCAGAGCGTCGTGCTAAAATAAAAGAGTGCTTTGAGGCAAATAAAAAGAATGCAATGTATTTACAGAATGATGAGGAAACACAAAAGCGTATTGCAGCGATGAAGCTTCAGAGAGAAAAGACAGAAGCAATAAGCATTAAGTTAGCGAAGGCAGAAGGCGATATTGTTGCACGCAAGGATGCTATTATTAAGACTGATGAGGAAGCAGCAGCATTATCAAATGAAATTGCGGAGTTAGAGAAACAATTAGCCGAAAAAAAGGCAGCTGTTCAGAAAATAATTGATGAAGATGCAGAGTATTTAAAGTTAGTATCTGAAAAAGAAAAAATACAAAAGCAGTTATCTGAAGAGACAAGAAAATCATCAGATTTAGTTAGAGTAAATATGAAAGCACGTACTGCTGATGTAAAAGAGACTAAGGAATCAGCAGCACCTGTAGAAAAGCAGGCTAAGTAAGTTAATTTAAAATAAACATAACCTATAAGAGAAGGTATAAGGTATGAAAAATATAGAAAAACTACTAAAATCAATATTACTATTGGTTGTTATGTTTGCATTTACATTTGCAAATGCAACTGTAATGATTAAGGCAATCGACTATTATACTGATGAAGGTGAACTTCAGCCAGATGGAAAATTCGTTTTTTCTAGTGGCGAATTGAGTTTTTATCTAACAATGATGTCAGATAAAGAAAATGACGATGGTGAAACACCAACGATTGATAAAATTGTTGTAACAGGATCTCCTACATTAAGCTTCAAGATTGGAGGCGTAACAAAGCACGCTAAATTTGTTGAAAGTGATGGTCCATATATGTTGTTTACATATACTATTCAACCTGATGATTTAGGATATGTTCAGTTTTATGGTTCAAAGCTACTAAACTTTGTTGCTGCAAATAGCGATAATGTTACTGCTGAAGTTTCCTATGAAAATGGAGATGTTTCAACTGATAATGTTGCTAAGATTCCAGGTAAGGATTCAAGTCAGATTGTTTCTTTCCCTGTAAATCCTGTAAATGAATTTAATAGTTTTTATGGTGCTACAGCAGATTCACAAAATTATATTGAAATTCGTGTAGAAAGCTCATTAGTATTTGTTCCAAGTTCAATTTCTGTTGAAGAGGGATCTACATATGAGAATGTACTAATTTCTATCAATAGAGCACCAGATACAAAGGTAGAATATACAATTAAGTATCCAACAAATGAGAATGGTGATCCACTTGTCAGTGGCCCTGCATCATTTACATGGGTTGCTGGTCAGACAACCTATACATTATCAAAACTAAAGGCTCTTGATAATTTCTATTCAACAGATCTTATTCTTGAGGGAGATAATGGTTTATTTGGTTATTTGCCAATTTCCGCAGACAATGTAAATCCTATGATTGATACTCCTGCTGAGGGTACAACTTTCAAGACGGCTATCGGGCAGCCAGTTTCCTTCTCTGCTTCTGCACGTGATGTCGTACCAGATAAATATGATCCATTAACATACACTTGGAATTTTGGTGATGGTAAAGGTAATGTATCTGGACAGAATGTTACTTACACATATACACAGGCAGGTACATACCAGATTACATTGACAGTAAATGATGGTGACGATGGTGTTGCAGTTCGTGTATTTGAAATGGAAGTAGAGAATGGAGCACTTCTACTTATTGACGCAGCAGATAATGGTTTGCGTGGTTTAAATGGTATTGGTACAGGTACCTTCAAATTTACTGAGCCAGTAGGCATTACTTGGAAGGTTGAGGGTAATCGTTTCTCTTCAACAGGTGGTAGCGCAGTTTCTGGTGTTACAGTTCAGCCAATTCCTGATGCGGGTAGCTTCCCATTTGGTTGGTCTGCAGGTGATGATGAGGTAGTGCTTGATTCAACAAGTAAGACAATAATTCATAATGGAAAGCCAACACTTATCCACATGGGAGAGTCAGCAGATGATATCTCTGATAGAACAGTTCAATATTTCTTCTCAAAGGAATATTATCCAGGAGAAGGTTTTGGTGATATTGATGCTGACCAGTTAGGTGACCAGTGGGAAATGCGCTACTTCAATTCTGGTGCTATATATAATATGGATATGGACAATGAGGTGCTAAATGAGTTGGCAGCACTTCAGCCTACAAAGATTTATGGTCCAAATGGCAATCCAGATGGTGATTATTTGCCAAATGCTTCAATTATTGAAGTAGATAATATTGTAACAGGTGCAGGTAAGGTACGTGTTTATGAATATCCTATTACTGTAACACCTACAGCTCTAGGTTATTTTGCTTCAACAAACAATCCATTTAACAACCTAATTGAAGCACGTGGTCTAGAGGAGGATCGCGGAGATGGTGTTTGGAGACGTTATGCTGATGTTCAGATTGTAACACCTGAAACAGATCCTGCACTTCGTGGAAATTCACCAGGAACAATTCCTTCATCTGTTGATCCACAAACAGATGCATCTGGCTTTGATTCAGATGGTGATGGAATCAGTGATGGCTGGGAATATTATTTCTGGACAACCATTATGTATGAGGTAGGAGTAGATAAATGGATAGCATTTGGTAATAACTTCTATTCATACGATTTTGAAGCGAAGGAATTTACAGACAGTCCTATCTTTAAGCATATTGCTACAGCTTTAGAGCTAGGCGATTATACTGCTGAAGAAACAAGAGCAACAATTAAGCAACTATTGCTTGACGCTTTTGATCCAACCTTGCGTAGCAACTATCTAATGATTGATTTTGATAATGATGGATTAACATTAGTCGAGGAATATACATTAGGTACTGATCCTCTACACTGGGATACAGATAAAGATGGTCTACCAGATGGTTGGGAAGTTTTAAATTATCTTGATCCATTAAGTGCAGCTGGAGAGCATGGTGCTGGTGGTAATCCAGATAAAGATTCTATGCTAAGAATAGAGGCTACATATACAATGGAGCCATTAACAGTTGATCCAAAATTTGCAATTCTTGAGGATGGAGTATTTAAGTTAAATCCAACAGAAAAGAGCCCAATGGGAACAGCTCCACACTTGATGGCATATATGCTAAATGCAAGTGGTCTGGGTCAGTGGAATGGTGTTACTTATGCACCATATAATCCATATATTGCTGGAATTTCTGGAGAAGCATTCACAAACTATGATGAGTTTATGCTTGGTTATTACCATGAATATATGCAGGTATTGACATTAGGTAATACAGATTTTGAGTTTTCACCAAAAACATGGTTGAAATGGACAACAAATCCACGTCATACAGACAGTGATAATGATGGTTCATTTGATGGATGGGAGTTAATTCATGGTATAAATCCATTAGATTCAGGATTTGGTGTTAAAGCAATTCAATATGCACTTGCATTACCACTTATCGAGGACGATTGGGATGGTGACGGGCTATTTAACAAGGATGAATTCGGTCTTTCACCAGAAGCAGTCGTTGAAGTTACAGATGCTTATGATGCACGTAATAATCTTCTAGGAACTGAAGTAAATACTGTTATTACTTATAAAGCAGATGATACAAAGGGCTGGACAGAGCGCACATGCTCAACAAATCCATGGAATCCAGATAGTGATTTTGATGGACTAATGGATGGTTTGGAGTTTGAATCAGATGGTGAGCTTATAAACTATGATCCTAATAGTGTTGATACAGATCTTGATAATCTACCAGATGGCTGGGAGTTTACATATGGTCTAAATAAATTCGATTATGATGCTTTGGGTCAGGGTGGACCATATGGTGATCCTGATTGTGATGGTGTTCCAAACTACCAGGAATATTTAACTGGTGCAAACTATGCTTGGCAGCCACAGCTTATGATTGCTAAGAATCATATTGACATGCTAACAGACCCATCCTTTAATCCAGATAATCTAGAATGGTTTGGTTATGGAGAGCGTTATGCATTTGATATTATTCGTCCAAGAGTAGATCCAGTTCTAGCAATGTCAGCCGCAGAAGCTTATGGAGAGGCTTATGAGCAATTCTTAGTTGGTTTTAAAGCTGCAAATCCAGATCTACCATTAACTACATTTAATGAGGAGCTTGTTGCTGCTGATAAGTTTATTGAGGATTACATGGTTCTAGAATTTGGTCTAGTTTACTACTATGTTTACTCCAAGCATTATGGTAGCTCAAATCCAGATTTTGGTGAGGGACTAACTCATTCAATCAATGAGCTACAACGCTGTTTTGGTCAGAATCCATTTAATTGGGATCCTGCATTCCTAATAGATGATGAAGTAGCTCCAAAACCACTATACTTCCATACAGTATTGACAACAACTGATCCTATGTCACCAGATTCTGATGGTGATGGTATGGATGATTATTGGGAGATATTCCATGGCTTGAACCCAATTTGGGGTAAGAGTGATCCATTTGGTCGTTTCTTCTATGGAACAATGATTCCAATAGCTGCTTATTCATATCCATATCTATCAGAAACAAAGCCATGGAGCATTGGCTCTCCATATGCTGATGTTGATCAGGATGGTTTAAATAACCGTGAGGAATCTATTGAGGTTTATGCTCAGGATATTTATCCAGATACTGACCCAACACCATATTGGTTGACAGATACCTCTTATGATAAGAGCCATGTAAATCTTTACTATGCTTATGGTGAATATACAACTATTCTACCAGACAAAGAGCATCCAGCATTCCCTAATAATTTGTTGCCAGAGCTATCATATTGGCCATGGTTAGCAAAGTATGCTGCTAATTCAGAGGAGGCACCTATACCAAGCTTTGTTGCTCCACAATATATGTGGGACTTTGAGATTAATGAGGGTATTGATACAGATAATGACAATATCAATGATCGTGAGGAATGTTTAACAACAGACCTACGTGGATTGTCAGACAATAAGAATCCAACAGACCCATCTTCTCGCAAGGCAATATACCTTAACGGTATTGATGCAGCAATGCGTACACGTATTCCATTCTTCCACGATAAATGGGCAATGGCTGCATACACAGTTGAGCTATGGTTCAAGTCTGAAAATCCTGCATCTGGTAAGGATCAGACACTTATTGAGCGTCCTGTAAGAATGCCAATTGATGACCAGACAGGTACTATTGAAACAGCTATCCGTCGCACTTTCCGCATTCAGTTGACACCTGAAGGAACAGTTCGTGCTGAATTCCAGAATGATGCACTAACAACCTTCTCTACTGAAACATCAATAGAGAATGGATTGATTGCAAAGGATACTTGGTATCATGTTGCAGTTTCTTTAGATACAGTTAACAACAAGTTTAACCTATATCTAAATGGTGCATTGATTAAGACAGTTGCTTGTGATCTAAAGCCATGCACAGGCTATTTCCCTGGCACACAGGATTTGAATGTTTCAAATTCAACAGAAACTGCACAACCATCAATTTCATTTGTTGATAGCTTTGATTACTATCCTGCACCAATTGTACTTGGTGCATCTGAGGAAAATCCAGATGGTAAGCTTGGTACATCTCCAATATATTATATGGCTGGTGCATTGCCACCAACATGGGAGGAGCCAGTATTAAGCGACTTCTTCCAGGGTTGGATTGATGAAGTTCGTGTTTGGGATCGTGTACGCACACCAGCAGAAATTCAGGCAGCATATCAGAAGACATTTACACTTGCTGAGGTACATGCTATTAACCATGCACGTTATGCTTGGGAATTGGAAAATAATTTCCCATATGCTACAGCATTGTCAGACTTCCCTCAGAAGCTTCTATATTACTATAATTTCAATAATCTACCAGATGTAATTATTGATTCTACACGTAAGGATGATGCAATTGTATATCCAACAGATATTCAGCAGTTCCCATTGGGAATTGGTGAGCGTATGGGTGTACCTGCAGATTATGAAGTACCATGGTGGGCATCTTCATTAGTTAAATCTTCAGTATACAATAGCAATCTTGGTTATGTTCCAATGGCAGAAAACATTGCGGCTCATATTCCACAATATCCACCATTGTCATGCCGTCGTTTCTTGGCGGTATTTGATCAGGAATACAAGTTGCTAGGATATAGAATTCGTAAGGAAGAGGATTATGTTCTATATGCAACAATGGGAGCTATGTTTGAGCTTGAGGTAGTTGATCCATCAACTATTAATGTTGATGAATTAATTGACCCAAGATTGATTAACAATACAGCAAACCCATATGCACATGTATATCGTACAGGTCTTGAGCCTCCTTATGAAATTTCTTTAGATTTCTATAATGGTGTATTGTATGGTTCAAGAAATTATGAGTTAATTCCATTCTTCTCAGACCTACTACCACTAGGTGGAGCTGTAGCAGATTTTGATACAGAGCTTTGGGACGGTAATGGTGTAGGTTATGACGTATCATCACTTGATTCTGATGGTGACGGAATACCAGATTACTATGAAATTCTAATGGGTATGGATCCATATTCAGCAGATGGCGATGACGGTGCATTTGGTGATTTGGATGGCGATGGTTTGGATAACTTTGCTGAGTATCTCGCTGGTACTTCTGCTAATAGTGCAGATACAGACGGTGACGGTGTATCTGATTACTTCGAGCGTGATACAGAGCAGAGCTTAACATATGGTGATATGTATGACGACGGAGATGGTATCCCATCAGCATGGGAGTTTGAGAATAATCTTGATGTAGATAAGTTCGATGCTCATGAGGATAAGGATGCAGATGGTTGGACAAACTTTGAGGAGTACATTGCTAATACAAGAGCAAATGATTCTCTAGTATATCCACAACCAGAGATCACATTTACATTACACTATAATGGAAATGTAATTGATTCACCATGTCTCACAATTCATTCATTCAGTGAAAAGCACGCTGGAGATGATATGGGTGGAAAGTATGACGGTCTATGGACTGATTTACCAAATATTGTAGGAGTATATGTAACATTTGATAAAGATGGTGTTGCTAAATTACCTCATAGTATGATTAAACCAGGAACTGTAGGACTAATTCAATATGGCGCTCCATTAGCCGCTGTACATAATGATAGACAATTAAATGAGAACCAGGGAATAATTGAATTTGGTGTTACGGAAACTCAATTATACATTGATTATCCTAATGGTGTAATTTTCGACGATTCACCAAGTAAAACATGGGCTGGTTCAACAGTAGTTGTAAATTATAGCTATATTTTCTCATTCCCATATACTAAGAATATAATGCAGGTATTTACAGAGGGCAGACACCTACGTTCCGGTTATAACCGTTTCTTTGGTTTCTTGGATTTAAATTCTAACTATGAATATGATTTTGGTGAGCCTTGTGGTTTATCAACACATAATCCAACATTAGTAACAGTTAATGGTGCAAATGTTGAGATTCCTTTGACTGATGACTTGTGGGGTTATCCTCGTATTTCATGGGCAGATGTTGCTGTAGACTCTTCAGAAGTAACAAAATATGATGTTATAATGATAGATCCAAATGGCGATGCTCATAAATTTGAGATTCGTGCTCCACGTACATGGTTGCATGAGGGAGACATTATTAGGTCAGGTCTAAAGGGTATTCCTTTTGGAACAAGTCAAAATCCATATGTAGAATATGAAGTTTGGGCTGGTGATACAAAGATAAAGGAATCAACACTTACATGGGATTTAGGTGTTGGAAGTCGCCGTGAAATGAAATTAATTTCACCAGTTGAGGAAATCAATGGTTCATTGGTTGAGTTCAAGTGGCAGATGGATCACCGCACTCAAGGTGCTAAGATTGTTATAAAGAATAGTGGTGGTAAAACAGTTTATGACAATGTAGTTCTACTTCCTGTTCGCCATGGCTCAGTTGAAGATGTTGATATGTATTATTCAGCATATCCTCAGCTAGAGAATGGTAAGGGTGGTTATATTACTCTTCCAGATGATACCTATACATATACTATTACTGAGTATATTAATGGTACTGGTATTAAAGCACAATCAATTACTGGTGAATTTGTTATAAATAACACAGGTTCTCCAAGAATGAATAATTCAATTTGTGGTAATATTAGTTATCAGGGTAAGGTTCATAATGAGGGTACATCAAGCACAATTTGGACAGCTGATGGTACTTCACTAGTTGCAACTGGTACTGTTGGAGCAATAAAGGCAGGAACAATATCATTCGCTATTGTTGATGTAAATGGTGAAGTTATTGATACAATCCGTGATACATCTGCTGATGGTGTTCTAAAGGGTGATTCAAACGAAAATTCTGGTTTCGGTAAGATATATTATGAAACAGGAAAATTTGAAATTCGTTGGTTGCAGCCACTAGCAACAGGAACAAAGCTAAATATGTACAAGAAGAGCTTTGCTAAGTCTCCAATTATTGTTGAGGCATACTCGATACCTGATGCATCATTGTATGCTAATGGTATTGGTGGTACTTTGGTTGCTCGTTCAAAGACAACAACAAAGGGCTATTATTCTATTGATGGTCTAACAAAGGGAACTTATGTTGTTCGTGCCTTTATCGATAGCAACAACAATGGTTATTGTGATGCATGGGAGTCTGAGGGCTTTGCAACAATTGGAGCACCATTGACAGGTCCAGTAGTTTACGATGCAATTGACCCAATTGTTCTACCAAATACAGTAAATGGCAGTGCAGATGCTTTAAATGCAAATATCGTAATCTTCGATAAGGATACAGACAATGATATTCTTCCAGATGCTTGGGAATACATGATGTTTGGTGATATTGCTAAGTACTCTGGTCGTGATTACCGCAATGGTGTCTATATTTGGCAGGAGTATGCTGATGGAGCACTTGACTCTGATCCAACAATGGTAGATACAGATGGCGATGGCTTATCAGATGCTGTTGAAATCAATTCAACCTTCACAAATACACATAGCTGGGATACAGATGGTGATGGAATCAGCGACCTTGAGGAATTCCTCTCAGGCAGCAATCCGAAGGCTGCAGATGATTCTGCTCGTTACGCAACTCTAGCTGTAGAGTTTGATGAAGAGGGCAAGCCATTTGTTCAATGCCCATACCCAACAGTTGTTGCAGGTAATGAGATTACCTACAGCTTGAAGTATAAGGCAGAGCTAGGTGCTACAGAGTGGCAGATTGTTGACACCTTGAAGGTTGCTCCTCCAATGGTAATCAATGGTAAGCTAGAGGCTGGTACAGCAATTATGCGTCCAAATGAGGCAATGATTGACGATTGGTCAACGGGCTTCTTCAAGATTGACGTAACTGTTGATTATCAGGAATTTGAGGTAATTCATTCAAATTCAACCTCAGATGTGCTTGGTAAATAAAATTAAAAGTGTGGTTCTGCCCACAATAGTAGAACCACGCTATTTAAAAATGGTTGAAAAAAAGCATATAATTTAGTATAGTAAGATTAATTTAAAAACAAAAAACGGAGTAAAAATGAAAATTAAGACAATTTCTTTTGTAGCTGCAGTAGCAGTAGCAGCAGTATTTGCAGGTTGTGAGTGGACATCTTCCGACGGCGATCCAACATGGTCAGGTAGCTACGGTGAGGGCGGAGATATGGTTGAGGGTATGAACTTCTCTGGTACATATCGCAATGATGCTCGTGGTGGTTGTGCTGTTTTAACAAAGAGCGGTGATACTACATCTACACCTGTTATTTCTAGTGGAAAAACAACAACATTTACAGTTTCAGTATGGGAGCCAAATTCTTCTACAACAATTACTCTTCCATCTGTTCCAGTACCAAGCACAGTTGCAGTATCAGCAATTGTTGGTGGAAATCAGTTAGCATGGAGAAACGATGGTAGTGGTAATCTTATCGGTAGCAGTGGTATTGCTGGTTCTGGTAAGGTAGATGGTAATACAGTAACTCTTTATGGTTATCAAAAAGGTATGGGAAGCAAGAAAGATCCTGTAACAGTAACTTATACTCCTGAAGATACATCATCAACTCCTACAGTTTCAGGTAGTGGTGCTGTGCTAGCTATCACAGTTAGCCAGTCTGGTTCTAACTTAAAATTTACTACATCAAATGGTGTAACAATGTCAGGCTCTATCACAACAGTTAGTGTATATTCAAATGCAAATTCTGTTACATATAATGCTCAATTTACAGCATCTGGATCAGGAAATAGCTTTGTTGGTACACTTGATGATCGTACAGGTGGTCAGAACCGTTTGGATGGTACATGGACATCTGGTGCAGCTATTTATGATGTTAATGGCTTTAGTGCAACATCTACCGGTGCAGCTCTACAGTAATAATTAGACTGACGAAAATCATTTAATAAAAAAGAGGGTGAGTCTAAAAGGCTTGCCCTTTTTTTGTTTTTTAATAAATCGTAAAACAGCAGTTTACCCTGAAATATCTTAAAATACAGTAATAAATCGCTCAATTTTTAACCGTCACAATCGCTTAAATTTTTCGATTATAGTCGCTAAAAAGTAATTTTTTTATTTACTATCGATTATAGTCGATAAAAAAGATTTCTTGCTGAAGATTTAACCTAAATTGCGTATTCAATTACTTAATTTAGTTTAATAAACGTAAATTGCAAGATTAAATGCACGATTTTTTATTCCTCTGTTAACAATCTTCTGTAGATGCAGGGGGAATGTAAACTCCATACACTTCTTTAAGCATTTGTCTAGCAGATTTTCCTCCGAATTTTCGTCTAGGATAATCG
>JAFUOX010000094.1 GCA_017481725.1 Kiritimatiellia bacterium
TCGCCGAAGGCCAGAGCACTAGCGACCATCTGTTCTCTGCATCCATTTTTCGCACTTCTAGCCATCACGTGCAGAAGCTCCGCGTTTTTGCATTCTTGTGGGCGAACACACTAGCGCTTGGAAGTTGCCTTTGCGACAACAGGAGCAAAACAAGGCAACGACAAGCGGCAGTGTTATCATCGATACCACCATACAAGCCACCACGCAAGCCTCTGCGTCCTCTGCGTCCTCTGCGTCTCTGCGTCCCTTTTTCGCACTTTTAGCTACCACGTGCTAATGCTCTGTGTCCCACTCTTCGCACTTTTGAAGCGTGCTAATGCACGCAAAGGGGCTGAAGCCCCTTCTCCAATATTTTCCAAAAAACCTCCGTGTCTCAGTTCTCTTTATCCTCCGTGTTTCGCCGAAGGCCAGAGCACTAGCGACCATCAGCTCTCTGCGTCCCTTTGGAGTCTCGTGCATCACGCAAACTCTGCGACCTCTGCGACCTCTGCGTCCCTTCTTCGCACTTTTAGCCACGCCTCTACCTAAATTCTGAAACAAAAAAAGCGCCCCGGAGGACGCTTTTTGTTATTTTTAGCAATCGCTATATTAGTACAAGCCAACTACTCTACCTGCTGCATCTACATCAATATTTCTAAATGCCGCATTTGATGCAGTTCCTGGCATTAACTTAATGTCGCCAGCAACTGGAACAATGTACCCTGCACCCTGATATGTTAAAATATCACGAATAGGCACAGTGAAGCCACGTGGGCGTCCCTTCAATAGAGGATCATGTGATAGAGAGTACTGTGTTTTTGCCATACATACTGGAAGAGAACGTAGCTCTGCAGAAGCATCGATTACAGCAAGCTTCTCTGCAGCTTCTGGAAGTAGCTCTACCCCATCACCACCATAGACCTCAGTAACAATCTTATTCATCTTCTCTAGTGGAGAATCTGTCTCCTCATACAAGTACTTAAAGCTGTTAGGACGCTTTGCTGCCTCAACAACAGCCTCAGCTAGCTCGAGAGCACCCTCGCCACCATGCTCCCAATGGGATGATACAGCAAAAATTGCTCCTGCATTTTCAACAATACGGCGTACACACTCATGCTCTGCCTTTGTATCTGTGTAGAATGCATTCAAGCAAACAACTGGTGTTACGCCTGCCTTGCGAACAATATCAATATGAGCAAGCAAGTTTTCGCAACCAGCCTCAACAAGGCCAATATTCTCCTTTGTATATGCCTCATCAAGCTTTGCACCAGGCTTAACTGCTGGGCCACCGCCATGGCTCTTAAGAGCGCGAATTGTTGCAACAACTACTGCTGCATCTGGTGTTAGACCTGTTGCACGG
This sequence comes from Kiritimatiellia bacterium, assembly GCA_017481725.1. Taxonomy (GTDB): domain Bacteria; phylum Verrucomicrobiota; class Kiritimatiellia; order RFP12; family UBA3636; genus RGIG990. Next base: position 1,340 of record JAFUOX010000094.1, read on the forward strand.
CACTTAATGTTCCAGAACTTTTCAAAACCAATATCAGAAGCAAAACCACTCTCTGTAACAATGTAGTCACCCATTGTTGCAGCAACACGGTCAGCAATCACTGAGCTTTGTCCAATAGCAATATTTGCAAAAGGACCAGCGTGAACAAGTACTGGCTGACCTTCGAGTGTCTGCATAAGTGTTGGGTTCACAGCGCGTGTCATCCAAGCTGTCATTGCACCATCAACCTCAAGATCTGCAGCTGTTACAGGCTTGCCAGAGCGTGTCCATGCAACAACAATCTTACCCATACGGCGGCGCAAGTCTGCCAAATCACGAGCAACCGCAAGAACTGCCATCACCTCAGAGGCAACCGTAATATAGAAGCCAGAGTTCATCTCAAGGCCATCCATCTTTCCGCCCTTACCGATTGTGATATTGCGAAGAGCCTGTGCACAGAAATCCATTGCCCAACGCATATTGATTTTCTCTGGATCAATATCAAGGCGTGTTAGCTTACTCTTTGCAAGGCGCTCATCATCATAGTTATTCTCATGCTGCATACGAGCAGTAAGTGCTGTCATGCAAAGATTGTTTGCATTTGTAATTGCATCAATATCACCAGTCAAACCAAGTGATAATGGACCTAGAGGCAAGCACTGAGCCAATCCTCCTCCAGCAGCAGAGCCTTTAACATTGAAGGTAGGACCACCAGATGGCTGGCGAATTGTTCCAACAGGATTTTTGCCAAGCTTACCCAAGCCCTCTAGCAAGCCCATGGTTGTTGTTGTCTTACCCTCGCCAAGTGGAGTTGGTGTAATAGCCGTCACATTGATATATTTTGGTTTCTCAGCATTCTGCTTTCTTGCAAGAATAGCCTGTGCATCAATTTTACCATAAAGTGCACCATAACAAGAAAGCTCCTCAGGGAGGATTCCTGCCTTTTCTGCAATCTTTGAAATTGGTTCTAGAAACTGCTCAGCTGCCTCAGCAACCTCGCTATCTGACATCTTTGTTGGATCAATATTCATGTGTTACTCCAAAATACAACGATTGATGGTCAAACCATTGCCAACAATCTAGAAAAATGATTAAAATATTCTAAATTTTACCATTAATTGATACTTTTTTCTAGTAGAAAACTATTTTACGAATTTATCTATTTAAATATATATAAACAACAAATGTGATAACATAAACAAAGCTCTTTTTATGCTTGCTTTGGGGTAACCTTACCAAGAGTTTCTCCGACTATTAGCTCATATGAGCCTGCACGAAGTATTCGAGTCAAATCCTCTGAGGTGCGAATACGAGTGGTTGTCTTAATTCCACCATAACACAGCCTCTGAACATGATGAGCATCTCCACCTGAAGTTAAAATGAGATGAGGATATTGCTTTGCAAAATCAAAAGCATCTTGATTCATTTTTTCAGTTGCATTACAGCTATTATGTGCTTCAATGCCATCAATAAACTCTAGTGGCAAAACACTAGGCTCAGGTATATATGGTGCTTCCCTATATGGGTGAGCCTGTATCACAACAACATTATTTTCACGCATTATTTTAGAAAATTCTTCTAGCGAACAATCTCGAAGCTCTGGATGATCATAAAGCACCTTTGGGGTAATACCATAGCATAGCACCTCAAGACCTTTAACAACCATCTCCTCTATACCAAATATGATATCTAAATCATACTTTTTAGCTTCCTCAAGACAATCTAAATAATCCTTTTCATAGCATGCGATAAAATCCTTCCAAGGAAGTTCTCTATCAATGCCAGAATAGCCATGAAAAAAATGATTAGTTAAAACAGTTCCTTGATAACCAAAATCCTTTAAAGCTTTGCATAATTCTGCTGGAGAAATGTGCCCACAACCTGAGCATGGACATGTATGAACGTGCATTTGATATTTGTATTCTTGCATATATATCACCTCAAAATAATGGCACTTAATGCTACACCGATTCCCCGAAAATGTCAACAAAGAACAAGAGTGATAAAGCAAAAACGGTGGTGAGCCAAAAGCCCGCCACCGTTTTTAATTTATTTAGAGTTATCTAAAGAAAATTATTCCTCAGACTTCTTCTCACCAGGAGTCCACTCTTCTGTTGTTGAGAAAGCCTCATCAAATGCAGAAGCAAGACCTACGATGTTCTGATCAGCACGAAGACCTTGCTCAGCTGCATACTCTGCTGGAATCTCAAAGTCCTCATCCTCACCACCCTGAGCCTTTAGAGATAGACCAATGCGGCGCTCATCACGATCAATGCGAACGATGCGAGCCTCAACCTCCTGGCCAACCTTTAGAGCATCCTTAACGCGATCAACATGATCATCGCTAATCTGAGAGATGTGTACTAGACCATCAACACCACCCTCTAGCTCAACGAATGCACCGAAAGAAGCGATCTTTGATACCTTACCCTTAACCATCTGACCAACAGCATAGCGAGCTGTGATGTTGCTCCATGGATCCTCAGAAGCCTGCTTCAAGCCTAGAGAGATGCGCTGATTGTCAGAATCGACCTCTAGAACAACAGCCTCAACCTCCTGACCCTTCTGTAGAAGCTCAGTTGGGTGGTTGATCTTACGTGTCCAGCTCATGTCTGAAACGTGAATCATGCCGTCAATGCCATCCTCAAGCTGGATGAATGCACCGTAAGAAGTGAAGTTGCGAACCTTACCCTTAACGCGTGTGCCAACTGGGTAACGATCCTGAACTGTATCCCATGGATTTTCCTCTGTCTGGCGGATACCAAGAGCAATCTTCTGTTCCTCCTTGTTTACGCCTAGGACAACAACGTCAACCTCGTCACCAACGTTTAGAACGTCAGATGCACGAGCTACGCGACGTGTCCAAGAGAACTCAGAAACGTGTACAAGACCCTCAATACCATCCTCTAGCTCAACGAATGCACCGTAAGCAACTAGATTTACAACCTTACCACGTAGGCGGCTGTTTACTGGGTAACGAGCCTCAATATCATCCCATGGATTTGCCTGAGCCTGCTTCAAGCCTAGAGAAATACGCTCACGCTCGCGGTCAATTTCAAGGATGATAACGTTTAGCTCCTGACCAACCTTTACAAGGTCAGCTGGGTGCTTTACGCGACCCCATGTGAGATCTGTGATGTGTAGAAGACCATCAATACCATCTAGGTCAACGAATACACCGAAATCTGTGATATTCTTAACCTTACCAATGCGACGCTGACCAACCTCAAGAGTTGCCAATAGCTCGCGGCGCTTGTCTGACTGACGCTCCTCAATCAATTCACGACGTGAAAGGATGATGTTGCGGCGATCATTTGAAATCTTGATTAGTTTGAACTCGTACTGCTGACCAAGGTAATCATCTGTGCTATGTACAGGAGAAACATCAATCTGTGAACCTGGTAGGAATGCCTCTACACCATCAACATCGATTAGTAGACCACCACGTACCTTGCTCTTAACAGTACCGTTAACTGTGCAGCCCTCGCTGTAGCGCTATAGAACAGCTTCCCAGCGAATCTTATCGTCTGCCATTTTCTTGGAGAGAACAACCATACCATCTTCATTTTCTGCCTGAAGAACTAGTACGTCAACTTCCTGACCAACCTTTACAGAAGCAATATCTTCGAATTCATTAGCTGGTACAGAGCCCTCTGACTTACCGCCAACATCGATTAGAACCTCTGTTGGGCGAACCTCAAGGACCATACCCTTGATAATGCGATTTTCTTCTGCCTGCTGTAGTGTTGCATTTAGAAGTTCATTCATTTCTTGGCTCTTTGCCAAGTCTCTGCCTTTTTTTGATACTAGCATGTTTTTATTTTTAGGCTTTTGGGGTTGATTAATATAACTGCAAGCTATTAGACGCCACCCGGCGTTTATGCTGCGATATGCATAAGATGCCTTAACTCATGCAAAATAATGGATAAATTGTACCAAAAATTCAACACCTAATTCAACAGATTTTTTATTTAAGTTTCAAAAAGCTTACTTGAAATGCAAATATTTTTGTGCGTTTTGTATAGGAATGAGATATTTTCCTCTATAAAAACTAGCATCAGGACATATTTTTATAGTAAAAAAATTTATCTATCTTTAGTTATTAAGAGACCTCTCCATAATCGCAGGAAAGTCCCAACCAAGCTTGTCTATATTGAATGTTGTTAAAACATAAAAAACAACATCTGCATCCTTGCAATATGCTTCATATGCATCTTTTTTCGGGAATATACCCTTATTATTATATGTTGCATATAGCCACCGTTTTTCAGAATAATCCATAGGCCCATTGACTAAATATGTCGTTCTACAATAATACCAATAAGTAACTTCATCAAAAATTGGCTGGCGAACTATTGCATCACACAAACCAAAACCATAACTATCTCCAATAACTAAAGCCTTTAACTTCTTTCCTCGCTTTTGTTTTGCATTTGCAAACATCTCTCCCAAATCTGGATTTGCAATAGGATACTCAGACATTTGTCTATCAGAATAATCTGCACAGAATTTTGGTAAATTCAGTTGAGGACGTAATTCATCATCCATACCGCCTGCTGCTGCATAATAATTTTCCATTAATTTTGGCGCTGGAAGTTCTATATCTAGGATTTGTTGAGAATTAATCAAAGGCACTGTGTTCGTAAAAACCATCCATGCTTCATAATAACTCCAATGAGCACTATGAAGTGAATTGAGATGCTTATGTTTATCCCAAATTTCCCTAAAATATTGATTTGCATCAAAACAAGAAACACCCCTTTTTACAAGCTCCTGTTTAAATAAGAAATAGTCAGTATTCTCATCTTTGGACAAATCTTGTGCCCATGAAGGAAGATTTTCGGGACAAATTAAAGCCTTGTTTGGTGCCAAAACAACAATAAAAGCAACATTCCTATCCTTTAGTTTGTCCTTTACTCGCTCTATACTGTCAACAAATCGCACAATTGCAGACTCAGACATTCCTTGTTTGCTAATTGCATCCATAACATAAAGGTTCTCAAATAAATAACCATTTCGGCCAATCAATGTATCGGTTTTTGTAGCCGGAGCATGAACAACCTGCCCTGTCAATTTGTATAACCCCCATCTATGAAGTCTAACCAGGTCTGTTGCAAAACCATGATGATCTTTTAGCCATTCATCTACTGCCGTAGAATATTTTCCGCTCCACCAATCATCCATAGTAAATTTAGGAGGTGCCGAATCTACCTTACGCACACCGACTAATGAAACTTCCTCATAAAATGGGTAAAATCTATGAATAGTAGGCACGATTAGCACTAACAAAAAAAATGCTATCATTGAACATCGTATAAAACCATAAAACTTAGCACGCATAATTTAGAATTGAAAATAAATAAATGGGTTAAAACTAGTAGCACACAACTCCATTGTTGATAGAAGAAGAATAACGAGCGAAGCGGCAAAACACAATATTTCTTTCCATATTGGTTTTATTTCACTAGCGGTTATCACTTCACTATCATTCTTATTCGCCAACTTTCTTGCCCATTTGAAAAACAATGGTGCAAATGCAAAAACCAAGGCAATAGTAGTTATAGAAATAAAATAAATATCAGAAAATATTTCAGGAAGCATATTTCTATTGGACTCTATGGCACCCATTCCAAACATAGGCTTAAACATCTTAAGTGAGTTTATTGTTCCAGGGCTTCTAAATAGAACCCAACCAAATACGACCATAAAAAATGTGAATGGTATTGAAAAAACTTGCGGAATCTTTGCTAGACGATCTTTCCCTATAAATCTTTCAATAGATATCCAAAATCCGTGCCATGCTCCCCATAACACAAAATTCCAACTTGAACCATGCCAAAAGCCAGAAACAAGGAATACTATCCAAAGGTTGCACATTGTACGAAATAATCCTTTCTTATTACCTCCCAAAGGAATATATAGATACTCCATCATGAAGCGACCTAAAGAAATATGCCACCTTCGCCAAAACTCAGTTATACTACGAGATATGTAAGGAAATTGAAAATTCTCCAAAAATCTAAAACCAAAAATTCGTCCTAACCCTATAGCCATATCTGAATAACCAGAAAAATCAAAATATAGCTGAAATGTATACGATAAAGCACCAACCCATGCTTCAACAAATGTTAACTCATATGTTGCATCAAACAATCCATCAGACACTCTAGCAAAGCTATTAGCAATCATAACCTTTTTGAAGAGTCCAATAGAAAAACGCCATAGTCCATCAAGAAATGTATGTGCATCTGTCCTTCTACTACGAAGTTGTTCTGCAACATCATGATAGCGTACAATTGGTCCAGCAATTAACTGAGGGAATAGAGAGATATAGAGCAAATGCTCAAAGGCTGAGCGAGATGGTTCTACTTCTCCTCTATAAACATCAACTAAATAGCTAATCTTTTGGAAGGTAAAGAATGAAATACCAATAGGCAAAATTACATTCTTCCATGTAAATTTAGAAATATTGAGTAAGTCGCAAATTCGAAAAAGTTGATCTACTACAAAATTAGCATACTTAAAGTACCCTAAAATACCCAAATTCAATATTATAATTATAATCAAAAGAAGTTTACGCTTACCTGCAGAAATCGCACCAGGTGAGAGCTTGCGACTAACAAAAAAATCTAACAAACACGAACCTACAAGAACAAACAAAAACTTCGGAGCTCCCCAGGCAAAAAAAGCGAGACTTAACGCTAAAAGTGTGTAATTTCTAAGTGATTTTGGAGTGCAAAAATATAGAATCAAAGCTATTGGGAAAAAAAAGTACAAAAAAGTAATAGAACTAAATACCATATAAAGAAATATCCTATTTATAAATCCTCAATATTTTTTCAATGTTTGATAAACCCATAAATTAGCAATATATTTTTCTATATCCAAGCCAATTTATCTTAATTTAATCGCATTATACTATGAACACAAGAATAAAGTCAATAAACAATAATAGGTGCAACGAGATTTTTGCAAATTACACAAATTTTTCTCATTCACCATGACAAAATGAACCATTGACAATTCCATTTTGGTTATATATAATGATAAAAAAAAGAGGATAGGTTAATGTTTTAGAATTAAAGGTTTACTTATGTTGAAAACAAATTTAATAATAGCACTTATACTGCTTAATTTAAGTGCTGTTTTTGCATTAGAAATAACACTACTCACACCTAAAAATGGTGCTGAGTACGATACATCGCAGCCCTGTGTGCGTGAATTTCTTGCCAATTTTGATGCAAGAGGCGTAAAGCCACCTCGCCCACCAAAGACAAAGCAAGAACTTGAGCAAGAGAAAAAGCAAAATGCAGCATACGATGCTTGGGTTAAGGCTGGGCGCGATAAATCAAAAAAAGTTAAACCATACAAAGACAGATATAACTTCTATATCCATAATGATTGGTCAAAAGAACTAATGGCTCGTGCCGAAAAGCAAGAAAATAAATACAAGCCTTTTACTTGGAAATTTGATGGTTTTGCCACAAATGTTGTTGTGGAATTTTACGAAAAAGGATTATCCGAATCTAAACCAACCTACACACAAGGGCTTAGCTTTAAAGATAGCAATTCTGTTTTTCCTCAGTTTTTAAAAATAGGAAAAACCTATAAATGGCGCGTCAAAGCAGAAAATAAGCGTGGCGAAAAATTCTACTCTAAATTTGGAACATTTACCACAAAAAATGAATGGCCTCGCATGATTAAGACACCTTCCTTTAATATGCGTGACATGGGCGGTGGAACTAATGTATATGGACAGGTAATTCGCCAAGGTCTTCTTTATAGAGGTCAAGCTATACCTGCTGGAAATGCAAGTGAAAGTTACTTAAAATCAATTTATGTTGATAGCCTTCACATAAAAACAGAGCTTGACCTTCGTGGCAAAAAAGAATGCTTAGAACGTCGCAAGGCTTGGAAAGAAAAGTCATTAGAAGATTTATTTGGCATAAATCACATATACCATGAAATCATCCCATATCATATGTATCACCCAGATTTGAAAAACAACATGGTCAAGATATTTGAAGAATTATCTAAAAAGGAAAATTATCCAATGTATTTTCATTGTGCTGTTGGATCAGACAGAACAGGAACAGTTGCATTCTTGATTGATGGCTTGGTGGGTAGAAGCGATAAGCATTTAATTGACAATTATGAGCTTCCTTCATTTAATAAAAATTTAGTGCGTTACAGATATTGTCGCAAAGGTTCAGGAATGATTAATGAACTAAAAGGCAAGAATGGAGAGCCTTTTCATGTGACAATTCCACGCTATTTATTAAAAATAGGTGTACCACAAGAGCAACTAGACGCAATAAGGGATATTTTAATCGAAAAATAGACGGGGTTTGTATGAATACTAAAACAGGAATTTTATTTGCGCTGTTCCTTGTTGGAGCCGCGCACCTACTAGGAGCAAATTGGATATACACATATTCTGAAGAGGATAATGCAGGTCAAATTACTGATGGTGTTTGGACTTTTAATGCTACGGTTAAGACAGAAACAACAAATCTTACGGTAGGTAAATTTATAGACTACCCTGAAAATGTATCAACACTAGATTTCTCAAAGTCTGTAATTGATTCAGAGGGCACAATTTACACTATAGTGACTTTAAATCCGCAGTTTTCAACAACTACGGAAACGTGGAAAACTATTTCAGGCACAACTGCAGGACAGAAAATCGGTGAATTGGTACTACCATCAGAAGGTCTAACAAGTATTAGCGATGGTGCATTTGGTGCTTGTAATGCTTTAACAAATATTATCAACTTCCTACCTGATAGTGTAACCTCTCTTGGTCAAGCTTCTTTTATGAATTGCTCAAACGTGAAGGGTTCACTACGAGCAAAAAATGTCAATTATTTCAACCGTTGTGCTTTCTATGGATGCTCTACGCTTAAAGAAGTAATAATTGGTTCTGGCGTTAGAACAATTAGTAATGGCAGTAATAAACAAGGAGCATTTCAAAACTGCACCGGTCTAACAAATATTGTATTTGAAGCAGATTGTCATGACATAGTCTTAAAAGGATATGCATTTTCTGGTAAAATAAAATTAACTAAACCATTGATTTTAAATGGAGTAATAAAAGTAAATGAAAATGCATTTGCTAATATGGTAAATGTCGAATCAATAACCTTTGATAAATGCATTCAGACAATTTCAAATGATGTTTTTAAAAATGGTGAGCATCCAACAAATTTAAAGGAAATACATTTCTTGGGAGCGCCTCCGTCAAATACTTATAACGTTGAATTTTTTGGTGAAATCAGTACAAAAATCACAACATATGTTCCTCATAGATATGGGGACGAGTGGAAGAAATATTCTGCTACTGGAGAAATTGATTTAAAAACAACAACTTTTTCCTCTGATTATGTTGCTAACCCAGAGCTTCGTCCATTGCTTTGGGGTGACTCTATTGATGCAACAACAATAATAATTCGCTAACAAAACAAGCAATAAAGCGATATAAAATAAAGCAAATGCAGCATCCTATTGTTGCATTTGCTTTATTGTTGGTACTATAGGCAGGACATCTAGTAGCTTTTAAATGATAATTTGCGTAAATGACAAAACATTTTTTAGATACAAGTTGCGTTTTCCATATTTAATTATGGCAATTTCAACTTTGTCCTAACTATCGACTGCTGGTTGTTTTCTTAAAAAAAATATGTTATACTCTATGAGTATAAACAACTAAAGACAGAATAAAGTTTATAATAACGTATGACCAACCAACAACAAACAGATGAGTTTTACATGGGAAAAGCCCTCGAGCAAGCTGCTCAAGGGCTTGGTCACACTCGCCCTAATCCACCTGTGGGTTGTGTAATTGTCAAAAATAATAACATTATCGCTGAAGGCTATCATGCATTTGCTGGTGCTCCACACGCAGAGGCATCCGCTCTATCTAAGCTTCCAACGGAAGAATATGTTGGCTCAACTCTCTATGTAACTCTTGAGCCCTGCTCAACAACAGGCCGCACACCACCTTGCACCGAGGCTATTTTAAAAGCTAAGCCTAGTCGTGTTGTCATAGCAGCACTTGATCCAAATCCAAAGCATGCAGGGAAAGCCATTGCAATACTTGAAGCTGCTGGCATTGAAGTGTCAACTGGCATCCTCGAGCAAGAGGCAACAGCGCAGCTAGCTCCTTTCTTTAAGTGGATTACAACGCATCGCCCTTTCTTAACTCTCAAGATGGCACAATCTCTTGATGGCGCCATTGCAGACCATGCTGGTCAATCTAAGTGGATTACAAGTCACGAAGCACGTAAAGACGTACGCATGCTACGTGCTAGAGCGGATGCTGTCTTAGTTGGCTGCAATACCGCATGTGAGGATAATCCTTCTCTTTTACGTGATAATGAGAACGGATTAAATCAACCTGGATATCGAATTATTCTTGATTCTTGTGGCAGAGTTCCTGCAACCGCAAAATGTTTTACTGATGGATTTGCAAATCTTACAATCTATGCAACTAGTGAGCATTGCCCAGAGGAACACAGGAGTAAAATTGCAGCTACAGGTGCAGCTGTTTGGATATTACCGACAGAGTTTCCTTTCTCTAAACAAGCACGCCCTACTCTCTCTCTTCATGCACTTTTAGCCAAAGCGGGAGAATTAGGTCTTCTGCATATACTTTGCGAAGGAGGTTCAGAATTAGCATCCTCACTTTTAAATGCAAAGCTTGTTGATGAGCTAATCATTTACATTGCCCCAAAAATCCTAGGAGCAACACAAAAGCACACATTTGGTTCAATCCCTTTTGATTTACCAACAGCACCACGCTTTAAAATTTGCTCAACGGAGCAAATTGGATCAGACATTAAGCTTATTCTTAAGCCAAACGATTTAATTTAATTTTCGAGAAAAATTTATGTTTACAGGACTTATTCAAAAAAAAGGAAAATTCAAAGGAATTTCACAGCAAAATGGAGGCAGCTGCATACGCATTGAATGCGATACTTGGATAAATGACCCATATCAACTAGGTGAAAGTATTGCTGTAGATGGAGTTTGTCTCACTCTTGTTTCACACGATACACACGGTTTTACTGTAGATGTTCTAAAGGAAACACTTGAAGTTACAACCCTTGCAAAATTAAAAGCTGGAGCTTGTGTGAATCTTGAACGTGCAATGCGTGCTGATGCTCGCTTTGGTGGTCACATAGTTCAAGGGCATGTTGATGGCACAGGAACAATTACATCTATCACACCTGCGGGGCGCGATATAACAATTCGAATCAAAGCCAACGAGCAGATTCTTTCCCAAATCGTTTACAAAGGGTCTATTGCTATCAATGGAATTAGCCTAACAGTTGCTAAGTTAATAAACAACACAGAATTTGAGGTGTGCATAATTCCAACGACATTGAGAGACACTTCTCTTGGAGAAAAAAGAATTGGGGATATTGTAAATCTTGAAACAGATGTATTGGCAAGGTATGCAACTCAGCAATCTACAGAGAACAAATCAGATGAGAGCAAAATTACTCTTGAGCTCTTACAAAACGCCGGCTTTAAAATTTAATTTTTATCCACAAATTTTAGAAAACAAAAATACAACATGAAAAAAACTGAGTCAAAAGAGTCAAAGACTACTACAAAAAAAACAACCACTAAAAAAGTTGAATCAGCAAAGAAAGCAGCTCCTGCTAAAAAGGCTTCTACAAAAAAGCCTGCAGCTGCTGCTAAAAAAGTTGAGCCAGCAAAAAAAATTGCAATTACAACAAAAGCTAAAGCACCTGAATTAACTGTGACTCGTCTTCGCGTAACATGTATGGAAGGGCCTTGGCTTGATGACAAATGCGTTCGTTACATTGATGTAACCACCAATGCAAATTTATATGATCTTCATATTGCAATCCTTGACTCTATTTGCTTTGATGACGAAATGAAATTCTCTTTCTTCTTCACAGAAGAGCTTGATGATCTCTGTGACCGCGAGTACATCCCAGAGGATTTTGACGGCTCTGATTATGATGAATTTGATACAGACGTTTATGAAGATATGCTTATAAGCAAATATGCACGCAAGGACATTCCTTTTGGCTTTTTCTATGTTTACAAGCTTGATGTAGATGAGTGGATTTTTCAAATTGAAGTTACAGACGACAAGCCAGAATATGATGAAAAAACATTTTATCCAATCACCATTGATAGCCTAAGCGAAGGACCAAATCCTGAACAATATGGTTCTGGTTTTGATGACTATTCTGAAGATCCAGAGCACTTCTCTCCTCAAAGCAGAGCAATGTATGGAAACGACGAATACAATGCCGACGATGAATATGACGGGTTCTTTGATGATGAACGCGACCCATGGGGCAATGGTGATGAGTATGACGGAGACGACGACAATGAATGGTAAAATTGAGACTATTATTTCTGTTCCACCTGGAGCAGTAAGCCAAGATTATTCAAAAGTTGGAGCAAACATTATTTTTGCTGCATCAGATCCACCTGGCTCTCAGCTCGGAAGTGGTGGTGGCACCGCCAATATTCTTTATGAGGCATGGCAATCTACACGCCAGAACAATGCTTCCTTTAATGATTGGCTCAACACAACCCGCAAGCTTATCATTCACGGAAGTGGTCAAAGCCGTAGACTACCAGCTTATGCAGCAGAAAGCAAGCTTATGCTTCCGCTTCCCCTCTTCCCTTCAATGAAGGGGCAGCACCCAGATCAGCGTCTAATCAATCTTCAGGAAAGTAGCTGCCGCCATATTGTACGTCATGCACCAGATTCCTACCGTATGATTGTTGCTTGCGGTGATACGCTTGTCACCTCACCAGATGCGATGACTATCTTTCCACAAGTTGATGTACTTATTGCAGGTATTTCAGCTTCTCCAGAAGAAGCCCGTAACCATGGCGTAATATTCTGTCCTGTTGATAATCCACAAACACTAACCTTCTTCCTTCAGAAGCCATCCGTTGAGGAAATCAATAAGCTATCTGTTAAATACAATTATTTCCTAGATACTGGCGTATGGCTATTTAGTGCACGTGCTGTTGAAGTGCTAATGAAGAAATGCGGCTGGGATATTGAAAAGGAATGCTTTGCAGATGGCAAATGTGGCTATTATGAACTATTTGACAAATTTGGCACTGCACTTGGAGAAATAGCACAAAGTAATGACCCAGAGATTAATCAGCTCACATGTGCTGTATTGCCTCTCCATAGTGGCAAATTCTTCCACTTTGGAACAAATCGTAGTGTGCTAAATTCTGTTGCTCAGCTATCACATCCTGCGGAGGATCGTCGTGCATATGGTCATTCCTTTGGTGATAAGACTCAAAACACAGTAATTCTTCACTCCACGGTGAAAGCAAATATCAGCAATTGCCATAATTTGTGGATAGAAAACTCAATAATTCCTGAGAGTTGGAATCTAATTGGCTCAAATGTTATTACTGGCATTAACTGTGAAATACAGAATGTCAACCTACCTCTTGGTGCATGTATTGATTTGTGTGGAGTAATAGGTTCTTCAGACTCTGCTCTACGCATTTATGGCTTTGACGATACCTTTAAGGGGGATATAGAAGATCCTTTAACCCTATTTTTGGGAATGCCAATGTGCGATTGGTTTAAAGCCCGCGATCTTGACCCTTGCGAGTTAGGATTTTCTGGGGACATACAGAATGTACCTCTATTCCCACTTGTAAAATCACCTGAAGCTATGTCTAAGCTCATTGCTTGGTTTACGATTAATCCAACAGATAATGAAGCACGCAATATTTGGTTGCAATCCATACGCGTTTCAGCAACAGACTTAGTTCAGACCTGTGACTTAACAAAACGTACTGCCCAACGCAAGCAGCTGATAAAGGAACAAATCGCAAATCTTTCTGAATCTCAGCTTCTAGAGCTATTCCAAATTGCGGACCTTAATGCTCTTGCTCAATTAAACGTTGACATCCAAATTAAAAAGTTAGAACAGTCAAATAGCTCACTTCCATTGGTTCATGCATACATGTATGAAGCAGCAAAGAACAATGATGATGAGCTGACGAACAAGGCCTTTAACACATTGCGAAAGCTAATGATTGACGATATGGCATTAAAGAAGGTTCGCCCAGTACGCAATATTCTTGATGACCAAATTATTTGGGGACGCTCCCCAGCCCGTCTTGACTTTGCTGGTGGTTGGTCTGACACTCCTCCATTCTGCCTTGAAAATGGTGGCAGAGTGCTGAATGTATCTGTAAACCTAAATGGGCAGCCTCCAATTCAGACCTTCGTACGCATTTGCACAACTCCTCACATTGTTATTCGTAGCATTGATTTAGGAATTGCAGAAACAATCAAAACATATGAAGAGCTTACATCAACCTCAGAGCTAGGTGGCTTCAGCATTGCACGTGCGGCATTAAGACTTTCTGGCTTTGACCCTAACTTCCACGTTAATGGAGGCTATGAATCCTTAGAGAAGCAGCTAATGACAGAATTTGGTGGAGGCATAGAGCTATCAATGCTTGCAGCAATTCCAAAAGGCTCTGGTCTAGGCACAAGCAGCATTCTTTCTGCAACAATTCTAGGTGTTCTTGGAGAGGTTTGCAGCCACAATTGGTCTCCAAACGAAATTTTTGCTCGCACATCTGTGCTTGAGCAAATTCTTTCCTCTGGTGGTGGATGGCAGGATCAAGTAGGTGGCATTTACCCAAGCCTAAAGCTTACTACTACAAGACCTGATTTGTCACAGCTGCCAGACGTTCACTGGTTACCAGAAAAGGTTTTTGCTGAGGCCATTCGTTCTGGCAGAGCAATGTTATACTACACAGGCATCACACGTGTGGCACGCAATATTCTCTCTGAAATTGTTAAATCAATATTCCTCAACAAAGCAGAAACAATGTCCATTATCAATGACATTTCTTTAAATGCAACCTTTATTGCAGAGGCACTACAGCGTAACGACCCTGCTAGCTTTGAAGAAGGCATTCACCGTAGCTGGCAACTAAATCGTGAGCTAGATAAAGGCACATGCCCTCCTGCTATCAAAGAGATAATGGACCAAATTGCTCCATTCAAACCTTCCTGCAAGCTACTTGGTGCTGGCGGAGGTGGCTATATGCTTATTCTGGCAAAGGATACTGCAAGTGCAGCAGCTATTCGTGAAAGTCTAACAACATATGCTCCAAATTCACGAGCACGCTTTGTTGATATGGAAATCTCACACACTGGTTTACAAATCACCCGTAGTTAAGATTTGTTTGAAGTTATAGGCGGGTGCTTGTGGCTAATTCAAGCACACCGCTCTTGTTAGGGATTGGCCCCTTGAATAACTAATAAGTAAAGATTTAACTATATTTAATCTAATAGGCTACACATTAAATTTTGTTGTGGAATTTATTATAATGCACACCCATCTACCTAAGCATTTAATCGCTACTACCATCATTGTAGCTGCACTTACACACCTTAATGCACGTGTCTTTATTTCTGACAATAAGGATATGCGCATTGTTGGAATTCCTATGCTTAAGCAGGAAGGAACTGGCTACTGCGCCCCAGCAACACTTGCCATGGCTCTTGAATACAAAAATATGCTAGTGGATCAAGCAACTATCGCAAAGTGGGCTCGCTCGTCAAATGAAGCAGGAACTGACATTGAAGCAATGTATGATGCTATTAATTCACGTAGTGATGAGCTAAATGTAAAAATAACACCTATCATTGATTTTAGTATTGATCGAATTCGTGACACAGTAGATGAATACAACTCCATTGCAATAAAACAAGCAAAACCGCTATTGCAAATAAGTGCTAACAAAGACATTTATCTTGCAGAGCTATTTAAAAATGCAGATATTTCAATACTTCGTGAAACTGTTGGTTTTTTTGAACGGCGAAAATTTGCTAATTCAATTCGTAAAGCAATCAGCGAGGACAAGCCTATATTATGGGGTATGATTTTAGGAGTTGCTCAAGAAGAAAAGCTTATTCCAACTGCAAATGGCGGTCATATGCGTCTAATTATTGGTATTTCTAGCGACAACAAATATATTTTTTATTGCGACCCATGGGGAGAGGAACATGCAAGAAAGAAAATGCCACTAATTGATGCGGCTGCTGTAACCTTCTCCCTTCATTGCGTTGAATAGCACAACAACTTTTAAACAAAATTTTTAGGATAGCTAAATGTATAAATTTGAATTAAAGGATTTTCCTAATCCTCCATTTTCCATAAAACATGTTGATCTTTCTCTAAGCTTCTTTGACACATATGTTGAGGGTTCAGAGGTGCTAACCATACGTGCTCCCGAAGCTTTAACCAGCAGCATTATTTTAGATGCACAGGATTTGACTATCACAGGTGCAAAATTTTCAACAACAAAAGCATTTTCAAAATCACAGCCCCTAACCTTCCTCTATAATAAAAAGGGAAATAAGCTTGAGCTATTCTTCCCAACACCTATCGGAAACAATTCAACCTTCTATATAAAGATTGACGCAACTTGTCGCCCGACCGACAACATTCTTGAAGGTCTTTATTTTGATGTCGCACCAGAGGGTGCACCACCTCAAATAATTTCCCAATGCCAGCAATGGGGCTTCCAGCGCATTATGCCATTTATTGATGATTGTAGAGCAAAATGCACTTGGCGCACCACTATTGAAGCAAACTCAGCATATACACACCTAATTTCAAATGGAGATGTTTGTAAAGAGACAAATCCTCGTGGCGTTCCTGAGCCTTTAGAGAACAACACATCTCGCAAGCGCATTACCTATGTAAACAATATCCCTATGCCTCCATACCTTTTTGTCACGGCAGTAGGAACATGGGAAGAAGTTAGTGACTTTGTTGTTCTACCAAATGGACGAAAAGTAAAACTAGAATACCTTGTACCACCGGGCAAAGCAAACGGAGCAAAGCTCCCTCTTGAAATTTTGAAGGCAGCTGTCATATGGCAAGCAAAACGCCTAAATTACGAATACCTCCGCGAGTGCTATCGCACCATCTGCATGGAGAAATCAAATTTTGGTGGCATGGAGAATGTTGGCAACACAACCATCATTACCGAAGCAGCGATTATTGACCAATGGACAACTGATGCACGCCTAGTTTATGCAAATGCTGTAATTGTACATGAATTTGAACATAATCATTGCGGCAGCGATGTAACCATGGCTACTCCATTTGATATGTGGCTTAATGAAGCATTTACCGTAAACATAGAGCGTGAATATCAGGCAGAGGTATTTGGAGCAGAATACATGCGTCTATATGAGCTAGATAGCATCCGCGACCCATCACGCGGGCCTCTATACGAAACAGAGACTGGCACCGCTGGTCGCATTGTTCGCACTGGCTTTGATCACCCAGACGATGTGGTTGACGGCACCACATATGTAAAAGCACCAGAGGTGCTTGACATTCTTGCAAAAATTATCGGCAAGGAAGCATATGAGCGTGGCACCACTAAATACTTTGAACGCTACTTTGGCGGCAATGCAAGTACAGCAGATTTTCTCCGTTGCATAGCTGAAGAAGCTCCTAAGGGCTGCAACATTTATTCAATTCTTGATTTTTGGCTACACTATGCCACATATCCAGTGCTAACTCTTGGTTGGAAGTGCAATGAAAAAGATTCCTCAAAGCTAGATATAGTGCACACTGCCACACCATACTTCTGTGGCGAAGCAATTCCGGAGGGCGTTGTATGTCATATCCCTATGACATTTACGCCATGCGCAAAGGATGGCACAGCCTGTGGTCCAACTCAGGAAACAATTCTCACACTAACACAAGGCAAAGATGGCATCATACACACTGCCACACCAACACTAGAATGTGATTGTGAGCGCCTTGCATATGTGGATTATCATCCAGAGCTTCCTTTCTTTGGGCGTTTAAAGATCACATCGCTTTCTCCTGAGGGAATGCGTGTAGCAATTCTCTACTCTAGCAACCCAGTGCTACGTGCAGAGCTAATGCATATGTACACAGACGCTCAGTGTATCGCATACGTAGAAGGTAAAGCACCAAGCAAGGAATGGCTTGAGCTATTCCCTACTCTTCTTGATGACCCTGCCACATTGATTAAGGCAAGGCTTCTTTCTGTAAGCGAATCCTTCCTTTCAAGTGATTATTTAAATGCACCAGAGAAGCGACACCTTGCAGCAAAGGCACTACGCAAGGCTGTGGCAGAGTCTATTGGTGAAAATGCACTAATTGAAGCACTCAAACGTGAGATGGCATCATGCGATGAAACAGAGCCAAGCTTTGGTGAGCTACCTCGTCTCATCCCACAGCGCTCTTTACGATCAGCCATTGCACAGCTACTTGCTGCTCTAGGCACAGACTCTGCCACAAAGGCAATCGCTGATGCCTTCCACTCTGCCACAAATATTACAGACAAGCTTAATTATGCTGCAGCACTAAATAAGTGCGATAGCTCTTGGCGAAAAGCAGTTATAGATAAGCTTGGCAAAATGTGTCGCCCACACATTGCTGCATATAGTGCCTATTTACGCATATTAGCTAGTGGCGAACACTCTGCCACAATTGAAGAGCTTTGCAACGAGGCAAATAGTGGCAGCTTCTCCCCTTCACATCCAACGCATAGTCGTGCACTATATAGTGGTTTCACATCTAACAATGCAATGATTTGGACAAAAGAAGGACTTGCCCTTGCAAAGCAACTGATTCTTGAGCTTGCCGACTTAAATGAGTATGTTGCAATTGTCGTTGTTGCACCACTACTTATTGCACAAAACCTTGAGGAGCCACTTCGTGCTGAAGTGATTAGCACGCTCAATGCTATTTCACAAGCACTAGAAGCAAATCCCGGTTGTCACTCATTAAAAGCAAAACTTAAGCTTGCACTATAAGTGACGTTTTTTAGGAAATTGGTTATAGACAACAAGAATAGCTTATATAAATGCGTGTGCTTATCGTTAATACAAGCATACGCATTTATCATTTTAA
This sequence comes from Kiritimatiellia bacterium, assembly GCA_017481725.1. Classification (GTDB taxonomy): domain Bacteria; phylum Verrucomicrobiota; class Kiritimatiellia; order RFP12; family UBA3636; genus RGIG990. Next base: position 20,272 of record JAFUOX010000094.1, read on the forward strand.
CTAAAAGTAATGCTGTTGCTTCAAAACACGCATCAACTAGAATTAGTTGTTATTCTCTATTCGAAATTAACGAAGCTTAATTACCTTAGCAGGCTCTTTATTATCACAGATGTAATATGTAATTATTACACCATCATCCGACACATCCATTGTTGCGTAGCCAGCAGAGCCCTTAGCAAAGAAATATTCTTTAATACCAGACTTAAAGCTATCTAGAACAAATAATTCATTCTCTGCTTTACCATAAAGCCTCTTAACATTTGACCCAATGTCCTCTGGCTTTGTCGCAATAACCTCTAACTCCTTAGGAGAATCTTCCATCCACACGCTATTAATCATGAGCTGGGAAATAGACCCATTTTCATCTTCATACTTACAATAAGCAAAGGCGTGAACATGAGCAGTTAGAACGATAACGTTATTCTCGGCAAACACCTTACGCATTTCGTCACGGCGTTTATTAACCTTGCCTCCATACAAACCATATGTAACGCCCCAGGCATCCCATGGAAGCACTGCACCATGGGTTATTACAAACTTATAACGAGCATCTGCATGCTGTTTAAAGGCTTCCTTTATGACATTATCATTGGGCCTATCAAAATCAACAAACACATACAAATCTTCCTTATGGCGGAAGGCAAAATTTGTTCTTTTCACCTCAATACCAGCATTGATTTGTGGAAGATTTAGCTCTTCGGTTATACGAGCAGGCATATATCTCTCATATGCTCCACGAGCATCCTTACCTCGCACATCATGGTTTCCAACAACAGAGAGGAATGGTAGGCCTGGCATCGCATTTTTCAAATAACATATTGTATCATTTAGCATCTTCGTATGGACAACTGGATCGCCGCAATCGCCCTGAACTAAGTCGCCAAGCTGTAGAACAAATGAAGTATCAGGTGTTTTTTTACTATATACTGAAGCAATTAGTTTGGGACAGCGTTCCTTCCACATAGTTGCATTTCGAGCAAACTCTTTCTCAATAACTGGAGCTGGTTTTTTCCCATTTTCATAACAAGCACTATGATATATTTCCTTATCAGCATCATAGTGAGTGTCACCTAATAATAGCACGCGATATTTATCTGCATAAACAACTGTTCCACAACATAAAACGAATAGTAGTAAAAAACTGTATAAAAATTTATTCATAAACTAATCCAATTTTGAAATTATTTATTCAAATTAATAAAGAACCCCTTGCGTTATAACTTGCACCTCAAACCAATATCTAAACTTATGCCTTTTTATTTCTTATTCTGCGAGAATAAATATGTATAGCTGCTGCTAACAAACGAAGCAGATTTAGCAATGCGATTATTCCTAATAAGAAGTCTAAGCGACAAGCATTAATATTACGGATAAAATCAACCCACGCATCTGGAAGATATCCATAAAAATATCCATAGCCTGTTAATACAAATAACAAGCCGATAAAAAATATCTGCAAAGGAATGTGATAGCGTAGGAATTTAAACCTCTCTGATGCTATCTCATTATTAACAAAACAATGCCAAATAGCCACTGAGGAATAAATGAAAATTAAAAGCATATATTCCTTTATATATGCCATATAAGATTCTCCTCCAGGCAACAATGACAACACTATGTCCTTTGTTAGATAGCAAACGATTGCAAATAATATTGAAAAAGCACCTGAAGCTCCAATCACACGCAAAAGCAACAAATCGCTATCCTTACCCTTTTCATGTTGTTCTGAAGCAAACGGGAAAATCACAACCATAAGAGTCAACCCCAAATATCCTCCTATCTCTGCTATACGTGAAAGCATGTAAAAGGCTGCTGAATCAATGGCAGAGAGTCGCTGTCTAATAATCATTGTCTCAACAAAATTCCCAACAACCATAGGAACAACAAATAAAGCATTTAAAAACAAAAACTGAAGGAACCACTTGCGGGTCTTTTCATCTAAGTATGGTTGAGAAACAACATCTTTTGAAAATACTGTCTTACGGATAGCAAAAGTTGATGCTATAATCTGTGCAAAAGGAATAGAACCATGAGCAACAAAAAAACCAGTTAACGGACGTATTGGCATTGCCAACAGAACAACAACAAGCCTTATTGGTGCGGTAATCATGTTAACCAATGATAACTCTTTAAATTTTTTAAGTCCCTGAAGCGTATTGGTAAACAATGGAGCAAAGGCTCCTAAAAAACCAGCAATGACTATTGCAACGCCAAGCAATCCGTTTTGGATTCTCAGACGTTCAAACACAAGTCCTTGAAACAAAACGACTAACAAAACACTTAAAAAGATAAAAACAAAGGAATATCGAAGTACATCAATATACATACGTTTCACCTTGCCCCATTCATTTTTTACAGAGCAAACATTAAGTAGTTTTGTATATCCCGTAATAAAAATAGAAAGAGGAAGGCTCAAAAACGCTGTAAAGTTAAGAACTGGAAGCACTGCCCCTAATTCTTCTTGAGATACAAATTTTGGAACCACATATAAGCCAGTGAAAGCATTTATCACATCGCCAAAGCGCAATGCAATAAAAAACATAAGAGAGGCACACCAAAACTCCCCTAGTCTATCACGTATTTTCTGTAGTCCCATTTTATATTTATCTCAAAACGCAAGCAAAAAACAAAATTACCCAAGAATTTAATAAGCATTAGCACAGAGCATGTGCAGCCATCGTAGCTAATTAGTTTTTCCTTGCAACACTAATTTCTATTTCCTGCATTCCTGTTGCAGACGAGCCAACTCTGCATTACCCTTAACAGCTAATGCCTTTAGAGCAGATAGTTGTTCATCTGTAAATGGCTCATGCTCTGCTGTTCCTTGGAGTTCAACAAAACGTCCATCTGCTGTCATAATAACATTTAAATCAACATCAGCTGTTGAATCATGAATATAATCCAAATCAATAGCTGGCATACCATTGCAGATACCAACACTTATAGCAGAGACAAAATTGCGAATAGGGTTTTCTGTTAGTTTTCCTTCTTCAATAAGCTTATCGATAGCATCTGCAAGGGCAACCATACCACCAGTAATTGAAGCACAGCGAGTACCTCCATCTGCTTGAAGAACATCACAGTCAATTGTTATTGTGCGTTCACCAAGTTTTTTCATATCAACAGCAGCTCGTAAAGCGCGGCCAATTAAGCGGCCAATTTCAGAGCTTCTGGCATCTGGTTTGCCTTTTTTAATTTCACGATCCTTGCGCTGAAGAGTACTACTTGGAAGCATACTATATTCAGCTGTTACCCAACCCTGACCACTATCACGCAAGAAAGGAGGAACTTTCTCCTCAACAGAAGCAGTGCAAAGCACCCATGTATCTCCTTGACGAATAACTACAGAGCCTGCTGCATACTTTGTAAAACCACGCTCAATGCTTACGTGGCGCAAATCCTTAGACATATCTCTAGTGCGATATTTATCAACTAGACTAGCAGCAATACGCACAGCCTCCACACATGAAAGCTTCTGGCTCATTTTAAGTTCACGGCATGTTTCACAGCCAGCCAACTGAACAAAATCGCGTTTTAGTGCTTCCTTATCACACTCGCTTACCACTGCCATAGCCGCATATAGAGCTCCACACAATCCTCCTTCTGCACGCCCACCACCTACACTGGCAAAAGCATCAACTAAATCCTCACGACCTGCGGCGGCTGCAACAGCCTGAGCACAGTTATGTAGCTTTGGAACTGCGGTAAATAAAGCCACTGCCTTTTTCTCTACTGATACCATAAAAACCTCTTCCTTTTCTTTGTGAATTCATTTTTCAAAAATTGAAACACTTAAACTAAGATACAAAATTGAAAGATTGATGAAAAAAATTTATCTAACCATATCAACTGTAAAATATATACCACCAGCTTTAACAGGAACTCCCTCATTAAGCATATCAATCATCATTTGCTGTAGCTTGTTATCTGCTTTGTGTGTAGCAGGATCAATCTTGTCATGACCAAACACAAAGAATATGCCCTCTTGTGGATTAAACAATGGGAATTTGAATAGATGCCCATATTTCATAAACTTAACAAGGTTAGACTCTGGTGAAAGTCTATCAAGCCATTGTTCATTCAAAATCCAAGACTCACATGTGATTAGTTTTGCATCTACACCACGATATTTCTTAAAGAAATCAAGAGCTAGTGGAAGTGTGCGCTTTGCTTCTTCAAAATCCATTGGACGCCCTCCTGGAATATGAAGTCCAAGCACCTTATCTCCTGTTTTTGCAACAAGAGTCCAATCAGCTTTGTTTATCGTCATCAATTCGCGCGAAATTGAGCTATCTATAGGATTAAATGCAAAACCAGTAACAGTAGTTTCTGTTTCAACTAGGGTCGTTGTAAATTCAATACCATCAGTTGCTTCATTTGGAAGGCGGTCACCAACTGCATTAAACTTCCATCCATCGCGGGCAAATGCCACCTTTTCTCCAGTAGCATTATTCACATAGATAGCAGGAATCCACCAATCTGAGAAATCATCAATTGCAAACTCGAAACGGCCAACGCGAGTAATTTTTCCAGCAGCACCTAAAGCTAGCCAAAATATCTGACTGGAAGTAAAGCCTGGCTTCCCTTCATGGGCAGCTTGATAAATTTTAGCAGCACCACCAATCCATTCACTATGGCGAATAGCATATTCCTCTGGTATGCCAAAAGAAGCATAACGCTGATGAATTAATGGTATAGATGCCATTGCAAGCAGTAAAACAGGGAGTCCGGCATCATCACCAAAAAACTTTTGTGGTTGGATTAGATTCCAAGGAACAGATTTTCTATCTATATAAAGGCCCACATAAACAGCTGTCATCATTGAGCAACAAACAGGATCGCTTGCTAGCACATTTGCTACCGCAATAAGTCTATCCTTTAAATCATCAAACCAAACTAGCTCAGGCAAATACTTTTCAATAAATGCAGGAGTAAGAAATGCTGGGCAATCAATTGGTCCTTCAGGAATAACCCAATCAAGCATTGTTAAAACTTCTGCAAATGACTCATCGAGCTTGCGTCCCTTTAAAAAATCTACTAGTTCTTGTTTTCTTGCTTCTTGTGCAGGATCCATAAATATCTCCATTTTTTTAATTTGATTAAAATTTTCTCATTTTTATCATACAAAGTCAATTAAATCATAAATAAAACACATAAAAAGGTGAAATGTAATTTGCAAGAGCCCATTATTTTCAGTTCTAATTAAATACATTCTGTGCTCCGTACAAAAGCTATTTGTTCACATTATCCATTTTTTACTTAGAAATTAGCATTTAAACTATAGTTTACCCTTTTTTTAAGAGCTATATTTTGATACAATTTACTCAATTATGAACACATCGCAAAATTTTGACTTTCAATACGCTGTAGAGAACACACAAATAATTGTAGAACCAAAGGGAACCCTAGAAACCTTTGGCAATACAATTATTAACTACTACCTTGTTACAGAAGATTTAGATTCAATCAAAAAGACCATGCTCCGCATTGGTCGTATGCAACTATTGCGTCCTCAAATCATTACTCCATCCCAATATTCAGAGATATTCCTTGAGGGGTTTAGTGAGGAAGCACAGCAATATGTAAAATCCTTGATGGAAAAGGATGAATGCCGCATTTTGCGTTATGGCTACACCTTAAAGCAGGAGGCTTTTTCTCAGGAGGTTATTTCTGATTCTATTGACAATGTCATAGACAATGTAAAGACAGACATCAAGTCAAAGAAGGACCCATACATCGCTTTGGTTAAAGGAGTAGAAAAGCCTTGGGATGTTTCTCTTGTTCGCCTTTTCATGGTTATGGTTCAAAAGTCGATCCAAAAGAATGTCATGGACATGACAAAGCAGCACCTCTTTGACAAGTCTGAGCAGGTAATGACGCTTCCATTAAAGCAGGAAATTGAAAATGCTTTCCGAGCAGCAGAAAAGGATCCTTCTCTCATCCAATCGCTTGGTGCTTTATTGCAGCAGAAAAAGGTATTCCCGCTCTACGAAGAACGCTTTTTTAATCTAATCAACAAATCAAAACGTCGTTAATTTCTTTTAAAGAATATAAACTTTATTTTAGTAACA
>JAFUOX010000095.1 GCA_017481725.1 Kiritimatiellia bacterium
ATTATCTAGAGAGTTTTGGTTTTTAAAAGAAAGCGTTAATGGGAATGAGAAAACGTTTGCTGCACTCCTACAAATATTAGAAAAAGCATTATATAATCCAAAATTATCCAGTAGAGCATTTGAATTGGTTTGTTATGCTGATGAAATAGATGCAGCAGCTCATTCCAAACGTATTGCTCTTGATTCTTCTTTTCCACCAAGTGCTAGGTATAAAGCACTGATTTATTTATTTAAAAACGAAGCTTCTTCATTTGAAGAGGTTGCTCTAGTATTAGAAAAAGAGCAAAAGCTTCATCCATATATCAAGCATACTATTAAAACCTTAAAATCAATGGGGAAGAGCCTATAAATGCAAGTACATATAAGAATTTTATTTTTGTTCTGTTTAACACTAAGTCTGTGTGGGTGTGCCTCATTTAGTAATTCAGAAATTAAACAGACGCCTGTTACATATGCTTGTATATTAACAGAGTTAAAAAATAGTGTTGCTTCTGATGCAAAGGCTCAGCATGATATTGTTTTAATATATATTTTTAGGAAACCTTTTTCTAGAAATGTTTTTTGTCTCGTTGAATATGCGAATGATTATACACGACATTTGTACGAATTAACTTTTACGAAGCATTTGGAGTGTTGTTTTATTAATAGAGATTTTGAAGAATTACTTAAATATAATAATGATAATAATTATTACCATAGGTTAGGCTTAAATGAAAACAAGTTTTATGTATATCATATATGCAAAACATGCGATAAAAAAAGTAAAAATTCAGAGATAGGAACAAATTTCCATGATTTTATAAAGGCAATAAATAAAGCAAATGAATTTCTATTGTATAGATATGGATTAACGATAGAGTGTTATCCAATGATTAAGTGTATTTTTTATAAAAACGATATGCGAATTGATGTTGTTTGTATAACGAATGTGCAAGAGTGGCAAGAGGACAGTCTTTGTTATTTTTATGATTCAATAAATGGTGATACAACAGTTTATTCTGGCTCTGTAGAACAAGGACTTGTTTTTAATTGGTTTATTGAGGAATAAAATGAAATTGTGTTTGTTTGTTTTACTTGTGGTGTTGAGTTGTTGTTTCTCAGGCTGCAGAACAGAAATTTTTGATTATAAAATTCAGCCATATTCCAATGCTGTGAATATTGTATTGGAAGAATTAAAAAGGACTCATTCTAATGAAACCTTATCATATATTCTTTTGAAACGAGAAGGTTCTGTAAATAAAATATTATTTGATGTTTGTTTTGAAAATAAAAACAAAGAAATTTCAATAATTTCGTATGTTTATAATCTGAAAACTAAAAAAATTTATAAACACAATCCATTTTCTGCAAATATTTTGAGTTTTCATGGCACAGGTAAACCCAGAGACATAAAAATACATAAAATGTTTTCTATAGAAAGCGATGGCGATTATAAAATTCTAGATTCTATATCTGCTTACGAAAATTATCCTGATATTCCTATAGATAAGAAGATTATGGAGAAAGAAATAATAAAGAAAAATAACAGTTTTTATAAAATTAAAGGTTATAGTGTTGAAAATATATTTAGCAAATTCAAAAAGGAATTAAAACAACAATATAATCACATTCCAGAATATTATTCTGTTATTTTGATAGAATTTAATTATGAGTTAGATATGGCTTGTGTATATTTTTATTATTAAATTAAAGAGGGTTTTATGTTCTTTAGTTTAGTTATAGTTTTTATTTTGCTTTTATCTTTTGGTTGCCAATCGACAAAAAAAATTGAAAACCAATTTTCATATAAACCAAAAGATATATTACTTTTGTTAGCGAATCATTGTAAAAAAGAGCATAATAAGAAATTTTATGATTTTATTCATATAGAACGCAATATTGAAAAAAACAAAGTTATGATATTGTGCTTTACTTATAATGATAAAAGTCATTGCTTTGATTATGATGCTTTTGAGTACAATCAGTTCAACTTAAATTATTCATTTAAGCAAATCGATGATTATACTGATTATAAAAATTTGATTTCAACATATAAAAATTATATGAATGAAAAGTATTTGTTGTATTTCGAAAAAACTGTATCATATAAAGGAAATTCTATTGATGAATGGGAAGCTGCAATTTTGAAAACAAATGAAATATTGTCTAATATTTTCGAAGTTGAAAGTTATTCTGATTTTCCCGTTGATATATGTTATATACCTATACTTAAGGTGTTTGAAGTTAGATATATGTCATATTGTGGAGTGATTTGTTCTTTTGAAAACAAGAAATTGAGTGAAGAAAGTGCAAAACTTGCACCTTTTGAAGAAAAGGAATTTGTTTTTGATTTTGAGCCAAAAATCGATACGGAGCATTGCTTTTTAGTTTTAGAAAAAGATATGTCTATATGTCCTGTTTCTGATTTCTGCCCTGATTTAAATAATTTTAAGGTGGTAATAGATGGATATAAAGAAGTTGGCATAGTATGTGGCAGACAAATTTGGTTTTAAAGAAAAATCTGAATATTATTAACTTTTTGTAAGTAGGTGAAGTATGGTTAAACATAAGATTGTTTTCTCCCTAATATTCATTTTTTCGTTCATAATGTGTATTTTTGTTTTACATAAAATGGAGTTAGGGCTTAATAATACGCCCACCATAAATTTAGTTGGGGGAGGTTTAATTAAAGTTAATGGTATTACGTATACTATGAATGATGAAGAAGATAAACATCTTCCATGTACAACCTTAATTAAAAAAATAGTATTAGTAAAAAAAATATTTGGTGGAATTGGGATGGTTAGATTTAATTGTCTGGATAATGCATCTGCTTTAGATTTGAAAAATATATATAATTTTTTTGTTTTAGATACTTGTATTTGTGGACCGGTAGTTGAATTTGTTCAATTTGATAATATGTTTATTTTAATAGATTCGTCTCCTGGACAAGGGAAAAGTATGCGCTCTGTGGAATTCGGGGACTATATTCCGTTTTTTATGAATAATGATGGTTTATTTTACTTGGAGAAGAAGAATTGTATTAAGAAATTTGAACATTGTCTTTTAAAACCTGATTTTTTCAAAAACAAATTTGTTGAAATAGATTGTTTATCTAATGTAAATTGTAAAAAAATTATAAGTTTTTTACATAGTATGGAGAGTTTTGGTGTGAATGATGTAAATATAGTAGTTGTAGACGAACGATTTACACTAAAAGATTTTGAAAGCATACATTCTAATTTTAAGAACAATTTTGAGATAGATTCCCTAGAACTAATTATGTATTAGTGTTTTGTTATTCTTATGTATCTTGTCTTTTCTTAAACTTGTTATTCTCAAAGCAAATGCTCTATTGTACGACTAAACGCATATATAGTTTTGCAAATTACATTCGTGTATTTATATGTGGCAAGAATAAATATGGTTTTACTTTTTTTATAATGGTTTGCTATAATCATTGTCATGAAAGCAACGGCAGCCATTTTATCAAATAGCGCACAGATAACAGCACTATATTGTGTCTATTGCTACCATATTAGGAGATAGCACATGGAATTATTGTTGTTTGTTGCTAAATATAGTGTAATAATAGCAGGGCTTCTTGTTGCTGCAAGCACTGCATCAACGGAACTATGCCAATTATTGGCAAAATTCCGTAAGCAGAGCAAATTTGTTCAGCTTTGTGTATTCGCATTTATTATGACAGCTGTAGTATATGGTGGTTCAAAGCCTTCAACCAATAGCGTTACCACAAGCACTGAGCCATTGAATAGATTTAATTCAAATGTCAGTTCAACGCACTCTACCACCACAAGCACACACACATTGCCACAATGGTATATAGAGCATGGCTACCCAACCACCGATACCGACGCCGATGGCATTCCTGACGCATGGGAGCGTTGGACACACACAAAGCCATTATCTAATGATGCTCTTGCAGATTATGATGGCGATGGAGTGGACAATATTACCGAATTTATGTATATGTGCGACCCAATCCGTAAAGACACCGATGGTGATGGCCTTGATGACAACATAGAAATTGATGGTATGCTCGCAGGTATTGAGAGCTTAAACCCAGTTGTGCGAGCCACATTTGATATTTCTGAGCCAGACCTAGATGGAGATGGTATTACCGACCTTTGGGATGATAGTGGCTATTATTTGTTTAGAGATGCAAACAATGATGGCTTTGATGATGTATATGCAAATAATATGCCTGCAGCAAGTCAGTATAATTTTGATGTAGCAGTAACAATTACTACTACTCGAACAGCATTATTAAGTAGTGAATTTGGAAATATGCTTATTGCTCCTTGCACAAATAAGGTCATAAAGCTACGGCTATCTGATAGTGAAGAGGAGGGTAGCGTTTCATTTTCAGCTGTGTCAGATGGTGCAAGTGTCTCTGGATTGTGGAAAGCACGCATGGACATTGCATTTTTACCTAGAATGGGACAAGCTACTGAAAAGAATAGAATTAAACTCTATGATGGATTTTATGTTGATTTTGAGAATATGACTACTGATTATGTTGGATACATATCCCCTATTAACAGTAGAAGCATAAATAGCAATTCTAATGGGAAAGTACTTGTTTGTTATGTTCCTAAATTTTTAAATTTATACAGTAATAGCGAAAGTATTTGTTTGTTACATGGTCCAAATCATGATGTTACACTTGACGTATGTGAAGAATTGTTGCCTGTATCTGTATCCATAGGAGATATAACTTACGAAATGACTGAGCCAACAATTGATTTAACAAATATTTTCTCTACTACAACGCTTATGTGTGAAGCATTAACGATTCGTGTATTTAAAGATGATGAGCAATATCAAGAAGTTGGGATTGAACAAAATTTCTATTTGAATTTAAAGCAATTATGTTATCCTTCTACAACAAACATAACAGGAGTGGCAGAATATCGCTCTTTAAATTATCTGGATTCCGCTAGTCATGAACCACGAATAGAGACCGAGATTGTTACATTTGGCTCAAATTGCCCAGTTGCTACAAATGTCAATGCAGTTATTGGCTTTTCTCATAATAAAGTTAATACACGAAATCTACCAATTATTTACACTAGTGATTCTAGAGACTCAAATACAGATCATTGTGTTGGAGTAAGGTATTCAGATGATTTAAGTATAAACTTATTAAATTATACAGAAGATTTAACTGTGTTTATGCAAGATGTTTATTTTAAAGTTAATGGTATGGAAACAGTTAATGGTATAATCTCTAATATAAGTTGTCCAAATGGGGTTGACCCAACAATTTTCTATATTGAATTGTGTTGTAAAGATACTCACAATACATTAGATATGTTGTGGATTACAGTTTATTCGGTTGTAGATTTTGAAGAATATAATAACTGGGTTATTGCGGAATTAAATAGAGGTACAAATTGGTTGACTTTGTTGCCTCCTGTATATGAAACGATGAATGACATTGGAGAATCAAATATAAATTGGAATAAAGTTACTACAATTACCCCTAAATCGTATATGCATCATAATGCGGTGTATGAATCTAGATCGTATCCTGTGGAAGAAGGTCACGGTCACCAAGCTACATATGATTCCAATGGTAATTTAATTCGCAGTGGTATTGCTGCTGGTTCTGCTGATTATTCCTCTCCAAACGGAGTAATTTCTACATTAACACATAAAAATCTTGATGTGTTTCCGTTTATTAGAGCAGCACAAATTGATGGCAATCCAATTAGACCAACAAACGAGACCGATTTGCTTGTTAAACTTGTCCCTACAAGATTTACCAGACCTTGTGTTTTTCAAGGAACAAATCTAAACACATACTTCAACTATAGACCATCATTACCAACAGGAACAATCCCACAATCAGGAGAAAAACAATGAAACCATTATTAACATATTTTATAGTATTTGTGTCTGCAATGTTATTAGCCCAAAATATCAACATGGCAGATTGTACATATTCGGTTGTGTTTGAAGATACAACGTTGAATGCAAATATGAAAACAAATATTGTTGAAGACCTAACTAGATACCTTGCTTATGTAGAAAAATTTGAACAATCTTTTTATTTGGCGAATACAACTGAAGAAGGTACTAAAGTTTATTATAGCCCCAACCCATTAACAGAAGTAATGCAAGGGAAAATTCTCTATCATGTAAATAGCAATACTACAAATTTATTTGTAAGTACAGCACTGTCTGAATTTTACAAATCACAATACACTATGTTAAATAATTGTGGAATTTCTAATTCCTATGAACGAGCATGTGAGTTTGTTAATTCAATTAATACTGGAAGCATTACTAATAAACCAATATCTGAACAAATTCAATTTTTGCAACAAAATCCTCATAAAAGCAATACAAATAATACACAAGAAAGATTAAAAAAGGAATTAGATGGTTTATCAGAAATCCATTTTTACCCAGTTTCTATAGCAGGATTCTTAAAGGCTAAAATTTGGGGGGAGGATGAATATCACTACTTATTTGTATTACGTATCAAACTATTAACACCAAGAGAGTATCAAACTATTTCTGAGTTGCCTATTGTCTATCATGATAATCGATGGTCGCTTCTTGAAATAGAGTTTACACCATAATGCATCCTACGAAATGCGTACAGAAACAACTTTGATACAAGGTAATCAAGCTTGTTATAGTGTCAATGGAGTTATAATAACTAATACTATTGCTGCAGGTTCAGCAGATAGATATGCTCCGTATAATAGTATCGGAATCATTAGACCATCATTTAATCATAGAAATGAAGATGTTTATCCATTTCTGAAGGCAATACTGTTAGATGGGAATCCATTTGTTATTGATAGTGTAGATTTACCGCAACAATTGAAACACCCATGTCTTTATCAAGGAAGCTTCTTGAACAAATATTTAGAATGTAGACCAACAATTCAACCAGAGGAATAATAATATGAAAAAATATTTTAATACAGTTTTACTTAGTCTTGTGTTTAGTGCAAAAGCATTCAATATAGGAACTGATTCTTTTGAAATTATGTTTGAGGATAGAAATATTCCAATAGAAACACAATCCAAAATTGTTGCAGATTTCTCAACTTACTTTGAAAAAATCGGAAACAAATTTGATGTTTTAAATACAGGTCCTACAAGTGGTCAACTACGAGGAGATAAAGGCTATCTTCCAACACTTTCATTATCCTTTAAAATCCCAAATACGTTTTATGTTTTAAATGGTACAAATTTCATCGTAATAAGTAAAACCTTAAGTGATGAACTAATTTTAGGATTGAATGTTCATAATTCATATACTAATGCTTACGCTTCATGTACAAATTTTGTCAATTTTTTAAATTCAGATTCAATAAATGCAATTAGTTCTAACGAAGTAAAAAATATCACTTATCAAAAGGGAATAACAGACGAAGCCTATAGACAATATAGAGATGAATTTATTAACAGCATTAAAGGTTATGTTTTTTTTAATCCTGCCTTGTCCTCTTTTTATATCATGGATGAAGGTTTTTATGGTATAATAGAAAAAAGCATTTGGACATTTTTGCCTACATGTGAAAACGATAATTTTCAGGGGGTCTTTGGTGCTGTGTTTTTTGACAATCATTGGCACTTAATTGCTCCTATGAATCCAATTTTGTTAGAAATAAAACATAGCACAGAACCAAACCAATAAAAACATTACTCATGCAAGAAGCAAATTTAAATTCTGACTATAAATACGACTATTTCTTTAGATGGTAATTCTTGTATTCCTAATAGTAATTTTGCTCCAACAAATTTAGATAGACCTTGCTTATACCAAGGAAATTATTTAAACAAATATATAGAATGTAGGCCTATAATTCAACTACAGGAATAATAATATGAAAAAAAATCTTTTAGCAACTGCTATAATTAGTATTACATTTAATGCTCTTAGCTTTAACATTGGAACAAATGCATTTGAATTTGTGTTTGAAGACACAAATCTATCAACAGATATAAAAACACTAATTACTGACGACTTTTCTGCCATAATTACACGATGTGATTTAGCAAAGATAAATTATATCACACCTACAAATGGTTATATTTCATATAAAACATTACATTTAGAACTATATCCAAGTAGAAAAATACCTAAAAAATTTAACCAAATAAACGGAACTAATTATTTGTCTATATCAAAAATTATCTCTGATGATTTACAGCAACGATTAACTATTCACAACACATATACAAATGCGTATTCTTTATGTACTAATTTTGTTAATTTTTTTAATTCCGAGGACTTGCAAAATATTAGCTCAAACAAAATAAGAAATGTTCTTTATCAAAAAGGGATGACAGATGCAGATTATATGTCATATAGAGAAGATTTCCTTAACGATTTTAAGGATGTTCAGTTTTTCTATCCTCCAAAATCATCTTTCTATATAATGGAAGCAGGATTTAATGGAATAAGAGAAGAGAGTGTATGGACATTTATTCCTTGTCTCACAGATGCAAATTATTTGGAATGTTACATTGCCGTATTCTTTAACAATTACTGGCATTTGATTTCTCCGTATGATCCAATTCTAGAAGAATTTTTAGAAAAAGCAAAAGAAAAAGTACAAAACTCTATTTCTAATGATAATTAGTGAAATAAAGCCTCGATAACGCAAGTGGTTTGTATGTAAATTTCCACCAAATTTATCGTGGTTTAAGTCTCTGTGTCTCTGCGTCTCTGCGGGAAATAAAATCTAACACAACAACATCTGTGAATAATGGTCGCTGACACTTCAGCCTTCGGCGAAACGCGGAGGACAGAGAGGTAAGGAGACGCGGAGATTTGCCACGCAATATGAAGCATTGCTACGCGATATTTTCATAGGACTTATAGGACTTATAAGTCTTATGAATTGGCTTGTTAGCATGCACACTGATTTGTCGCTGGCACTCCTGTCTGCGGTGCGTACACGGATTAGCATAAATTTGCACACGATGAATAATGTATGTACATTTTGTCCCTCTCATGATATTATATAAAAGTAATGCTTTCTTAAAGTGGGTTTTAGTTTAACCATGTTATCATTTTATTAAGTGAATTTTATCCAATTATTTAGAAATGAGGAGACTATATGTCATTTTTACCATCCCCGAAAAAGTTTAAGCGTTTTGGTATTGAACTTTCACTAAAACCTTTCTTTGATAATACGCCAGAAACGCGTACTCGTGTTTGTGAGAAGCTATTTGAACAATGGGTGCCTTTGTGCCGAATTTCAGACAAGTTCTCTATTCTTATTTACGCTAGTGAAGGAAGCCAGATACTTGAGTATAATGGCGATTTATCTCAAAGCTTTGAATGGGATTATTGGCTTGGAGCAGCAAATTATCCACTACGTAACCAGGAACCATTGCCTCCAGAGGATCCAGAGAATCGTACTCTATTCCGTGCTGCAAAAAAATATCGTGATGACCCAATTCCAGAGTTTACCTACCAGTGGTTGAAGGACTTGGTGGCAGAGCTAAAGGAGATGGCAAAAAAACATCTAGGTCCTACTGTAGAGATAGATGTTGGTTGCTTCTTTGATCCAGGACCAGAGTTTGCAATTTCTGATTTTAAATACAATCGTCATAAAGAAATTCTTACAGTTGGCAAAATTTGGGGCTATACTTTTGTTGGGGCTGAGTCAAAGCTACATGCAGAGAAGCGTGCATACGCTGCATTCCCTAATGGAATAGAGGAGGGTCTTCCATTTGGTGAGTTTTTGGGTCGCCAAGCTTCTGTTTATTGTAAGGATTTAGGCTTTAATTTTATATGGCTTTCTAATGGGCTTGGATTTGGCCGAAACCCATGGTCATTTGATGGAAATATTTTCCAGCCAGATGGCTTCCATGAGGAATTAGTTGATGTAGATAGGGACGAAGCATTTAATTTTTGGCCAACCTTCTTGAAGGCACTGGATCCAAGTATTGGTATTCGTTTAAGAGGCTCAAATATGCCAGCAGGTATTGAGGCTTGTTCAGATGCAACTCCTTGGAAGCAAATTCAAGAATATGCAGGCGAGCGTATTGAAATACCTGTAAACTCTCCTTGGGCAGCATTGGACGGCTTATTTGGATTAGAGCTCGGCGGTTGGATGAGTAGAAGTCTAGGCTCGCTAAAGGAGCTTAATTTCCGCTTTTATACACACGACCCATGGTGGATGAATAGCCCGTGGATAGATCGCTATCAGCGTATGCCACATGATATTTATATGCCATTGGCTATTTCGCGACTCCTACCAAATGGATCTGTATTATCCACAGAATCGCTTGCTATAATGTCAGCAAATGATTCTTTAGGTAATATGCCAGATCAGGTTCCATATGAGGTAACTGCACATTTTGCTCAGGCACGAGAAAATGCACCTGATCAAGCAGCACCAGTTATTTGGGTCTATCAATTTGATGAATTGTATGATGATTTGGCAGCACCAACCAATGAAAAGCTATGCCGCCGCTATTCGGATGATTTATATATTTGCGGTTGTATTGATTCTGGTGTGCCAATAACTAGCTTTACTAGCACATCAGATTTGCTTCAGCTATCCATGGAGCAGACCTTGCCACATATTTTGTTGACGCCAGTGCCAGCAAAGGGGACCGCGATTCGTGAGCGACTATTTGCTCATGTAGAGGCAGGTGGTAAGGCCGTTATTTATGGAACAATACCTTCTGATGATGAAGAGCTACTAGAGTATTTTGGTTTAGCACCACTTGCTCCTTACGACATTAAGATGACAGAGCATGCAATGCTTGGTAGTGGCTATGTGGGAATAGACCCTATACCTCCTTACGAAGGCGACCTCGCTCTAGCCATAGATGGTGACTTAACAGGGGAAAAGCTTTGTCATGCATCCATCTTTGGAGCCGGTCCATTAGAGCTAATTGCAGCAGAGAAGTCTTCAAAAGCCTATGTTTGGGCACAAGGTGTTACACCAGATGGAAAAGCATTTGCTCTTGCATCTACACACCCTGCCACAAGTTCTTGTGGTTCTGCAACATGGCTACGTGCTGGTGCTTCTTATGATGCTAAGAAGATTGGCCGCTATCTTTCTCATTTAGCCAAGAGTAAATACAAGTGGCAGGAAGATTTGGCAGTTGAAGCATTTGCACGAATTGGTATGCGCTTTACATATACGCCAGTAGAAATGCCAAATGCTGAGCCATCGCGTCCAGCTATCCACATGGTTTCACGCTCTCGTAATGGCTGGTTCTTTAGTGGATATAATCGTGATGCAGTGCCAGAGATACAGCTATCGCTTCCAGATGGTGCTCCGATTACAGTAAATTCTCGCACACGAGTTTGTGATAGTGTTGCTTATTGGCGCCATCCGGAAAAGTGGTGGTCTAAGGAGGTGCGTATTTTTGTTAAGCAGGAGGCAGACACCGAGGTGCTATGCGACGAAATAGCAGCCCTTGGCTATAAGAAGAGTCGCCGCTTCCAGTTAAATGGGTTGAAGAATGCGGATGTAATTTTCTATCCAGAAACAGGCACAGCAGCAGATGTTACAGGTGTTCAGCGCCACTATGCATCAATGCTTGCAGGTGATTGGGTAACCCCAGAGCCATATTCAACGCCTTATGGAGAGGCTTTACGCTTTGCAAATATAACTGGCGACCTACTAATCAGTTGGTAAATAGAGCTCTGGCTATATTGCTGTAAATACATTTAAAATCAGCCTAAATTTCGCATAAAGTTCCGGAATTTAGGCTTTGTTTTTGCTTAATTAATCTTTTTGTTTGGTGATTTTGTGTTGTTGATAAGCTGTTAATAACTATGTTAATAACCTGTTAATATGCTTATAATTCTTTTTTCTTGTTAATAACTCACATTTATGAGAATATAGGGTTGAAATTTAGAGATATAAGAATTTTTAGTTAGATGTCCATTATGGGTTTTAGTTTATGAACATTACCGAGTTAGAAGGTTATTGGAAATTAGCTTGTTTTGAAATACAAGCAAAAGTTGGTGAGGATGTATTTCAGCGCCATATTGAGCCATTGAAGCTTTTAGGTTTGTCTGATAGTGGTGTTGTTTCTATTGAAACAGATAATAACTTTTCAAAAACATTTATTAGTAACAACTATTTAGGTATAATTGAGGATGCTTTACGCCGTGCATTGAGCAACAGGTTTTCTCAAGTAGAGTTATCTGTTGCGGTTACCCAAGAGGAGCTTCCAGATGTTCCTTTTACTATAGACGAGCCAGCAAGACCAGTATCTGTTTCTGCTATAAAAGAAGAGGAGATAGGATTTCCTCTTAATGAGAATTATTGCTTTAAGGACTTTATTGTAGGTCCTTCAAATAGCTTTGCTGCAGCAGCGGCACGAGCAGTGTCAGACAATCCTGGTAAATCATATAATCCTCTTTTTATTTATGGAGATACGGGCTTAGGCAAAACTCATCTAATGCAGGCAATAGGCCATGAAGCATTGAAGTATAATTCTGATGTTGTCGTTTGTTATACAACGACAGAGGCTTTGTTAAATGATTTCGTTGAGTCAATTCAAAAGGGGCAGCAGGGCTCAATTTCCTTCCGTCAACGTTATAGGAGTGTTGATATCCTACTTATTGATGATATTCACTTTATTGCAGGTAAGACTGCACTTCAAGAAGAATTCTTCAATATGTTCAATGATCTTACTTTAAAAAACAAACAGATTGTGATGACTAGTGATCGCCCTCCTCAAGAAATTCACGGATTGGAGCAGCGCCTTGTATCACGTTTCCAAGCTGGTTTAATTACATCTGTGGAATCTCCAGCATTTGAGACACGCTTAGCAATTATTCGTTATAAGCAGCAGCACAATAACAT
The DNA here is from genome assembly GCA_017481725.1 of Kiritimatiellia bacterium. Lineage (GTDB taxonomy): Bacteria > Verrucomicrobiota > Kiritimatiellia > RFP12 > UBA3636 > RGIG990. The sequence continues at coordinate 12,813 of JAFUOX010000095.1, forward strand.
TCGCGTGCCAATTTCTGACCAGGTGCTACAATTTATCGCAGAAAATGTAAAATCAAATGTTCGTCAGTTAGAGGGTGCATTGAAGCGTGTTGCTGTATATGCAGAATCCTTTGTGGCAGGTACAGAGCCAACTATAGATGATGTTCGTAATTTAATCAAGGATATGTTGGAAGAGGAAGTTCAACCAGATTTGTCCTTTGGGCAAATCCAAAAGGTAGTTGCAGAATTCTTTAACATAACAATTGCAGACATTATGAGTAAGGAGCGCAGCCAAAATATTGCTTTGCCAAGGCAGATGGCTATGTTCTTGTGCCGTAAACTAACAAAGGGCTCATTGCCAGAAATTTCTCGTGCATTTGATAAGACGCATGCGACTGTGTTGCATGGTTGTACGACAATTAAAAATCGCATGGAGCAAGATCCTATTCTTAAGCGTCAGGTTGAGAATATTGCTCAGACCTTGGGTAGAAGTCCAGAGGAGTTGTATCTAACCGTCTGCTAAAACAATTTTTTGGGTTATTATTCCTTGGGCATCGTCAATTTATTGATTGGCGGTGCCCTTCTTCTTTTTTCTAATGGGGTAAGAGGGAAAATAGCGAGATTGTATTAAAATGTTAATTGCTAGCATGAATGTGTCGCTTCATACACGTGATGCTTGCGTGATGCACGAGACGCCGAAGGGACGCAGAGACGCAGAGGACGCAGAGGTCGCAGAGCCGTACGTGACGCCGAAAAAAACACTAGCGGAATGAGCTTTGCCTTGGCTATTGCTTTTCTTTCGAAGCAATTTGGCAAATCTCATCCACTAGTGTGCTCGCACAGGAGCTTATTAAGATAAGGAGGCAACGCATTATAATAAATGAAGAATGAAAAATGAAAAATGAAGAGTGAAGAATGAAGAATGAAGAATGATAAATGAAGAATGAAGAATGATAAATGAAGAATGAAGAATGATGAATGAAGAGTGAAGAATGAAGAGTGAAGAGTGAAGAATTCAGGTAGAGTTGAGTGGTTTTTTTCCATTCTCGCGTCTAACGTCCTTTCTTTGCTCTTTTAGAGCGTGCTAGCACGTCCAAAGCGACAGGATGTCGCTTCTCCATACTTTTCCTCCTATCCTCCGTTGCCTCTGTGTACGCGCCAAAGGCTAGAGCATCAGCGACAAATCCGTGCTCGTGCATCATGTAAACATCTCGACAAACATATATTGCACTGCACATTTGATTACGCAAATTTCTTAGGTTGTATCTAGAAAACTCTTCTCTTGTCAAATTTTATAAATTTTAGTATAATTCTACTAAAAATGAATGGGTGTACCATTCTTAATTTATGTAACTATAAATTTCCGTTAATATTTGGAGAATTTGTATATGCCTACATTTAATTTTAAAGCAATGGATAGTAGTGGTAAGGAAGTGTCTGGTACCCTTTCTGCTCAAAATCAAGCAGCAGCGGTTGCTATGCTACGTAAGGAAGGATATGTTCCAACAAATGTTACAGCTGCTGATGGTAGTAATAAACAAAGCGGACTTAATATGTCAATTAAACTGCCAAAGCTTATTAAGCCTCGTGTTAAAGCAAAGAATTTGATGGTGCTTACACGTCAGTTGGCAACGCTTGTTGATTCAGGTTTACCTTTGCTTCGTGGTTTGCGTATTCTTGCTAAGCAGGAGAAAAATGACACACTAAGGAAGGCTTTAATCGGCATGAGTGAGTCTGTAGAAGGTGGTTCAACCTTTTCAGATGCGTTGGCACTTTATCCAAAAATCTTCAATAATCTTTACATTAACATGGCAAAGGCTGGTGAGGCTGGTGGTGTGCTAGAAACAGTACTTAACCGCTTGGCAGAGTTCTTGGAAAAGGCAGAAAAGATTAAGAATAAGGTTAAGGGTGCAATGACCTATCCAATCGTAGTGCTTTGCGTTGCTTTAGGTATTACAGGCTTCTTGATGGTTAAAGTTATTCCTCAGTTTGAAAAGGTATTCTCTGATCTTATGGATGGAAAGGCAATGCCTCCTTTGACACAGGCTGTTATTAACTTTAGTCATAATTTCGCAGATATGGCTCCAGTTTGGGCAATTGGTATCGTTGCGATTGTTGTTTTATTAAATCTCTGGAACAGAACAGCTAGTGGACATTATGCTCTTGATGCGATTAAGCTGAGAATACCTGTTATGGGTCAGTTAATCCTAAAGAGTTCTATTTCACGTACCACACGTACACTTGGTACATTGATGAGCTCAGGTGTGCCAGTGCTTCAAGCATTGAATATTGTTCGTGATACATCTGGCAATGCTGTGCTTGCAAAGGTTTATCAGAGTATCCATGACAGCGTAAAAGAGGGTGAGAATATGACACCAGCAATGGAGCGCTCAAAGGTGTTCCCTGCTATGGTGGTAAGTATGGTTGATGTTGGTGAAGAAACTGGTGCATTGCCAGATATGCTTGCACGTGTGGCAAATACCTATGATGATGAGGTTGATACTGCGGTTGAAGCAATGACATCAATTATTGAGCCAATCCTAATCGTATTCTTGGCATTGGTTGTTGGTACAATCGTTATTGCTATGTTCCAGCCATTGGTATCTATTATTGGAGGCATGGGTTAATAGCCATTATTATGCAATACGCCACAAGCAATTGTGGCGTAATTGCACAAAAAACATTTATAACAAAAAAATATATAAGAGGTGTTTTATGAAAAGAGCACGATATGGTTTTACAATTATTGAAATGATGATTGTTCTTGTAATTATTACAATTTTGGCAGGCTTTGTTTTTAGAATGATGACATTGGCTGGTCAAAAGAATGATATTGCAGAAACAAAGGCAGTTATTGAAAAAATATCCAATGCGCTGGAAGCATATCGTGCAGAATTTGGTAGCTATCCACCTGTGGCAGTGTATAACGGTATACAGCCAACATATTTTGAGTTTGCTGTACCAGGTACAGGTAAGGAGGGTGATTTAGGTATTACTTCATCTATGGCTGCACAGATGGTAAATGATTCTAAAACAAAAAATAGGTGGAATGAGTTCCCTGTGTTTACATTTGGACTTGCATCATATTTCTATCCAAGATATTGGAGCACAGCAAGCGTCAGCCCTAAGGAATTTTATGGTGATTTAGATCGTGATGATGTTCTTGAAAGTGCACAAAATAAGGCGGACAAAAATAGAGTAATTAACCAATGGAGAGACCATAATAATCGCTCTGGTTCACGAATCAATATACAAGATTTAAACAAAGATATGACAGCAATCAAAAAGCTAATGCCTTTGCTAGATGGTGTTATTGAGTCTTATGTTCAAAACAAGCAAAGAGTTTGGACTGTAAAGGATTGGGGCTGTGCAGAATATCATGGAGAAGGTCCTCATCATTTTTACGGTTCTAGAGAATATGCAAATTCAGCAATAGTTTTTGATGATACATGGGATCGCTACCTACATTATCAGAGCAATCCACCATATGATAGCTATCGAATTTGGTCTGCTGGTCCAAATGGAGCAACACATGACCCAGCTTGTGATAATCCAGCTGCTTGTTCAAAATGCTCAGATGATATCGTTGCTGGTCAGCAATAATTGAAAGGAAGGAAATTTATATGAGAAAGACATCTCAAACAGGCTTTACATTGATGGAACTTCTTGTTGTAATGTCCATTATAGCAATTTTGGCTGGATTGTTAATTCCTGCAGTGCAGCGAGCAAGGCGAAGTGCTAGAGAATCGGAGATTCAGCAAATGTGTGTGCAAATGGTTGCAGCATGGAAATCTGTTCAGGTGGAGCATCTTCGATTCCCATATAAGGATTTGATTGTTTCTTGTACAAGCAATTCAGATGAAATAGATGGAGATATATGTTTTCCAATGACACCAAAGGCTGGTTGTTTGTTGAATTGGTGGAAGCCACAAAATCCTTTGCCAAAATATGACGAAAAGAATTTTACAAAATATATTAAGTCATTAGGCACTAAATTTAGTTGGGAAGATCCGACAACATGGCCAAATGATGTTGTTTACGAGCGTTCAGGCGTGCAAAAGCAATTTGGTATTGTGGCTCCATGGTTGGAAACCAAACTTAATAATACACAAGCACAAACAGGAACAAAAATCGAGACCTCTCAAATGATGTGGGTTGTTCTTGATACAAATGCAGATGGTATGCTCTCCTTGCCTACAAATAAGGGAATCCCTGCAGAAAAACTAACAAATATTGATGGGGACGATGTAAAAATAGCAGGTGCTGCTGCAGCATGGCTTGCTAATGATGATGGTAAGGTTATTACATCTTGGTAGCATTATATCGCTTTAAGGAAATAAAAATATGAAAAAAGAAAATGGTTTTACATTGGTGGAGCTACTTATTGTAGTTGGAATAATTGGTGTCCTCATGGGATTGCTTGCACCAGCAATTTTAAAGGCTTCAAAAACAGCTGTTGATAAGGGTCATATTGTGGAGATGGAAACATTAGAGACAGCATTAACTGAATACCATCACGACAATAAAGGCTGGCCAATTCCAGCAAAACCAAAATCCGAAGGTGCTCAATATGGTATTAATTCTATTGGGAAAGCCGATCCTGCTATCATTGTTTATTCAGGGAAAAATACCTCAAAGGTTTGGAATCGTTTAATAGTAAAGGGAGCCAAGAGTGGGTTTAATTCACGTAAGCGTGATTATATTGATGTTACCAGCTTGACTGCTATTAAGAATTTTTATGAAAATGATCCACAGAAAAATATAGAGGATGGAAATATTGGCTCTCCAAAGGAGCTTTGGGGAGATAATGGAGAAATCAAAGGTCCTCTAGTTTATTGGAGCACTTTTATTGAATGTACAAAGTGTGGTGAGTGGTCAACAAGCTCTACTCAATGCAACAATGAGAAGTGCAGCGGTAGAGATAAAAATGGCAATCCATACAAGTTTAAAAAGGCAGATAAAAAGAATACTCGCAGAGGTGTAATGCCATATAAAATTAAGTTCGATTTAACTTCAAATCTTGTTTTTGTAACAGAATAGATAGACCTACAGCATAAGCTGTGGCGATGAAGAAATCTTTTTGGAGATAAGTGAAATGATTAATGGTAAAGACAATAGTGGATTTACATTGCTTGAGCTACTAGGTGTTATGGGTGTTATCGTTATAATGTCCTTCTTTGTAGTTAGTGGCTATAAAAGCATTATGCAGGGCATTAATGATACAACCGGTTCGAAGGGGTTGCGTGATTCTGTGCAGCTAGCTCGCCAGCATGCTATGCTAGACAATTCAAGGGTTTTTTTCTTGGTGACGGGAATTAATTCTTATGTAATGTGTCGAGAAGGTGGAACAGTAACTGACTCTGGTAGTGGCTCAATAAACGTGCCATATATGGATAACCAGAGTGTTTCTGCTTTTTGGGTTTATGATGAATGGGCTGATTGGTCTACATTAGGGGATAGCTTCACATCTATTTACGACAAATCAGAAATTAAAGATATGCTTGGTAAAGGATCCTCTGATTCAAAATACGAGGGTATAACAATGTATGATTTGGATGAAGGCGAGTATGCCCGTGTTGTTGTGCCTCCTTTCATAAATAAAGCAAAGGATCAATGGGTTATAGGCTTCAATAATTCAGAAGCAAGTGGAATGTTTGATATTGGAAACACATATGGTTGGATGCTATATGAGGAGCGCTTTTTGCCAAAAGGCTATGTGTTTGAGTCCAAACATTATAAATTAGATGCAGATGGTGTATTTGAACCTGGTTCTGGCTCAATTATTTGCTTTAATGCAGATGGTTCTATTGATCCATATTATGATGATAATTTAACTATTGGTGAGGTTGATGCCACGACAAAGGATGGCATTAAAAATACGGTTTCTATAACAGTTGATAGTGACGGCTCAATTGAATAGCTATTAAGATTTGTTTTTTGTTGGAGGTAATATGTTCCGCAAGGGTTTCTCTTTAATCGAAGTAAATATGGCGATATTGATAGCAGCTGGTGGCTTGCTAGCTTTGTTTACATTATTCCCTGTTGGTTTAAGACAGAGCGAAATGTCTTCAGAAGATTTGTATCAAGCAACATACGCAAGCTCGATATTTCAAATGCTGTCAGGTAATATTGCAACGATTTCTAATATTGATGATTGGAATAATCCAGATGAGTTTTGGAAAATTGCTTCAATAGATACTGGTTTACCTTCAAAATTAAAGAAATCTCGTTCAGCTTTAAATTCCTTAGATAAAGAGGTAAGAGAGCAATTTCTTGATTTCCAGCTTCAAGGAAATTCTGGGGAGCAAAATAATGTTTGGTATGTAGGTACAGATTTTGGTGGAGAAGGCGGATATAAAAGTAAGGATAAACCTTCATTGCCAGAGCAATATATTATTAGAATTTTTAAAAAGAGAAATACAGATCCAGCCGTATATGTGATATCACTAGTGTCTTCATCAATTAAGGCTCCTTCTATCTATTATCAGAATTCTGTATATAGTATGGAATATGCATTTTATGGCAAGGTTTGGTCTAATTCTTCATATGTTGAAGAAGATTAGTAATTAGTTTTGTGACAAATTTTTTAAAGGATACACAATGAAATTTGGTTCAAACAAAGGCTTTTCATTAATTGAGGTGATGGTCGCCACCACAATTTTGATGATTATTGTTATAATGGTCGGCAATATTTTTAGACATGGCACTAATGCATGGGAGACAGGCTATTCCACAGCAGAGGGAGCAAGCGGAGTTCGCAGTGTGCTAGGTACAGTTCAAAGAGAGCTTGCTCAGGCAATAGATGGCCGCAAGTATGGATTAGACGATCCTATTTCTGTTAGTGGAAGCTCCATTGAGTTTTATAGATATATTGAGCCACCCAAAAAAGGATCGACAGACAGAGAGGTTCAAAGAATTAAGTATACATTTGGTACAGACGAGGTTACCCGAAAGGTAGATAATGGTAAGGAAGTTACTTTGTTTTCAAAGCAAACCTCAGTTGGTGGTAACACGGAAATTAAAGTAGATTTTGATGTGGGCTGGATTGAAATAAAAGAGGGTGATTTGGATTTGAATGATGGCTTCGAAGGTGAAGCCTGGACATTTCCTTCTGTTTGGGTGCGTGCTCGTATTACTAGATCAAGCTCATTTGCAGGAATGGAAGCTCGCTCATATGGTCCTGATGGAAAGAAGGACACAGATGATGATATCATTGCACGTTAATGCATAGCTACAAAGGGTTTACGAATGAAAAAAAATAATGGTTTTACAGTTATTGAGTTGCTTGTTGTAACTGGTATTATAGCAATCCTAATGGGTATGGTTGGTACTTCTGCATTTATTGCTCGTAATCAAGCATATAAAACACAAGCTAGAGCAGAAACTCAGCAGTTGATGACAGCCATCAAGGCTATTTGGATATCTCGTGAGGAAAATAAGGTTCCAATTAGCACTGGTACTGTTAAAATGAATGAGGCAAACGTCAAGAAGTTCATTGTTGAGACAGAAGGTGGACCAAGGAATTATTTGGAAATATCAAATTCTCGTTTAAATGAGGGTGGCTATCTTGATCCTTGGGGCAATGAGTATGAATATACTATTAAGGAAGTTGATACAGAAGAATTACCAGAGGAAGTATATCAGATTGCTGTATCCTTTCCAAATGCAGAGAGATTTTATTATAAGGATGATAAGGCAGCTGCAGATGAGAGTAACTAATATTAAAGCTTTAGTATCGGCTTCAACACTTTAGGAGAATTTAGATGAAAATGAATGATAAAGAAAAAGGCTCAGCATTAGTTATTGTTTTGGGTATGCTTGCTGTACTAATGCTTATGGCGGTTGCGTTTTCAATTATTATGCGCACTGAGCGTGCTGGTACAACAAATTTGCGTCATAGCTTGACCGCTCAAAATGGTATACAATCTGCAATTGCTCATGCAATAAGTGATATTGATAAAAAACTAGGTGATTCAATTGTTTCGGATGATTGGAAGTATGGTCTTATGGCATCATTTGGAGATGATGTTTCTTATGATATTCTTCAATCTGGAGATTCTTATACAGATGTTCGTGTAACTCTTTTAAATGAGCGTGCACAGCGCCATTTAAATCCAACTACACGAGCATTGGTAAAAAATGCAAAGATAGATTGGCGTCTACTTTATGCTGGTGTTCCATTAAGCAACTATGCTAGTGATGGTATTCGCTTGGAAGAGGATTCAATTGTTGGTCGTATTGCATATGTAGCAGTAAATACAACAGGTTATCTTGATCCAAATATCGTAACTTTAGATGGAGTTATGGCTTATCCAGAGGCAACACCACAGCTAAATAATAATTCATTTGCAGCTATTGGCAAGAAAAATGTTACATTTTCAAGCAAGGATTTGTTAGCAGAGCGTGATAAAGAAAGTAAATATGGTTTTACATCCTTTGCCGATTTAGTTGCGATGAATGAAAAGGAAATGTATGATTCAAATGGGCGTGTAAAGGGAGCTCCAAAGATGATGATTAATCTTTTTGCTCCAAATAAAGCTTCATGCTTATTCCTTCCAGATGTTTTTGGCCCAGCTGCAGCATTTGGCTTAAGCCCTTATCCACCAAAGGTGGAAATAGAAGATTATGAACCTTTGTCTAGTGCGATTGAGCTTAAAAAAGTCAAGGAACTAGATTTAGACAAAACATTATTAGCATTTAAGAGTGTGTTTGCCAGAACTAAATGGATTGAAAATGGTGAATACGGTGAGAGTGATGGTAAAAAATATGAAAAAGATCTAAATGCTAATGAAGATGGTGAAATAAGCTGGAAATTCGCTCAATTAACTAGAGGTGATGGTTTTAATCGTTCTGATTTGGCTTTGTTATCACTTGCTGGAAGATATTATGATGATAAGTCTTTTCAAAGCAAAGTAATAAGTGCAATTAATGAAGAAACCCAGAAGATTGTTGGTAAAAATATTCTTAATGCACCTTGCTTTAAGCCAATCCCATTATTCTCTTCAATTATTGGATGGACAGATAAACCAAAATTTGCTGGAATTTATTCAACAAATGAATCTGGTAATTTCCCAGAGCTCCCTAAGAGTGAAGAAGGTCCAGAGGAGGTCACTATTACTGCCGATACTGGAAAAACACCAAGGGATTATTATGCAAGGTTTTTATTGCCAGTGCATTTTAGTTGTTCAGCAGTAAGTTTATATAAGGACACAAAGCCAGGCAATATTGAGCTTTCTCTTACATTTGGTCCTAACGCTGATGGAAGTGAAATTTTTGATCATATAACTGATAATTCCCAAAATTCAAATTTAGTTATTGATCCACATGGTAAATTTGCTGATTTTGTGGAAAGTAATGCAGAAATTGATTCAAGCATTCGTTCTCAAGGTCAAAAATTTGATTTAGATTTTGAAATTGATGACAATAAAACGTCTGATGGAGTTATAGAGGTATTTGTTCGTTATAAAGGAAATAAGCAAGCTCCAACAGAAGATGCTCCAGTTACTCTTAATAGGGATGATTTTCAGTGGAGAAGTGCATCTTTTGATACTTCATCATTAAGTAAATATTCAATTGATGTGTTTGCAAAGGTTGAGATTACAAGTACAGCTGGTGAGCAAACGATCCCAGCTCCTGGTTATAGAAAAAAGACTTCAGGTATTTTCTTTAAGCTACCTCTTTTTGGTAACATTGAAAATTCAAAGGATTTTCATCGTATAGGCTATGCTATGGCAATTGATCCACGCTTTGCATTTTCTTCACATTGCCTTCATGAGTATGAAGAAGAGACATCTATAGACGAGGATATGTTCCCATATTGGGTTAACAATGTTATGGCAGAGAATATTAGTGCTTTTTCGGAATTAAAGACATTAGAGAATGAGGTTGAGGAACCTGCAGATTTGAATGTCGGTGGCAGAAATCCAGATGCAGCTAATCCATATGCTCGTTTGGCAATGGGTTTCCCTGCTAACGAAGACGAAGAGGGTTGCGGAAACGATACTCTTTGGAAAGCAATTAGAGTCGATGAAGGTGGTGCTCGCCCATTCCCAGATACACTTCATAAGGTTCCTGGAACAAGTACTTATCTTGCAAATACAGTGGGCTATGATAATATAGATTTTGTAATTAAAAATGATACAAATAATAAGGAATTCGAAAATCTTGGAGATTTAGGGTCACTTTGCATTGGTCCTTGGGAAACAATTTCTCTTTATAGTACAGAAACTCCAGATGGAAAATTAGATTTTCATACTGTGTTTGATTTCTTTACATTAGAAAAGGCAACAAAATTAACTCCAAATAAGCTAAATTTGAATGCTCCTCCATTGCTAATGACGCAAGAAGGCTCTTCTGGACGTGTAAAATTAGCAAAGAATCACAACGGGTCATATTTAAATCCAAAGCCTTTTGATATTGATGGAAATGTAAAAATAGCGGACTATGTAGATGCTTCTAACGGAATGAATCCAGAGCCATTAACAGCAATACTTTATGGCTTGGAATTTGATTATAGAACATCATGGGAGATTGCTTCTCGCATAATTTATCAAAATATGGATCTTGGTTCTAATGATGGAGTCTGTTATTTTAAAGATATTTCACAGATTGGTTATGGAATAGGAGAGGAATCACTACTTAATTTTATGTTAAGTGAAGAAAATAGTGAAGTTTTTGTTAATTTAAATTATGATGTGACATCAGATTCTTCTCGTGAAAAGCTTCTAGGATTAATCTCAAATAACGTTACAACACGCGGTCAGACATTTACGATAGTAATTCGCTCTGATGCGTTTGCACCAAAATTTGGTTCTAATGTTGATGGTACAACACTTGCAAGTAAGGTTGCTGTTGTTGAAGCTTGGCGCGATACAGAACCTGCTCGTGATGAGAAAGGTGAGAGCCTAGGCTACCACAATTGGCATATTCGTTCCGTTCGTATTGTTGACTAATTTCTTAAAAAATGAAGCAAAAATTAATTTTAGCAGCACGAGATGCAGCAAAGAATGCATATTGCAAATATTCAAATTATGCAGTGGGTGCTGCTTTGTTAGCAGAGGATGGCACTATTTGGCTTGGTTGTAATGTAGAGAATTCATCCTATGGTGCAACAAATTGTGCAGAGCGTACGGCCCTCTTTTCTGCAATAGCAGCAGGGAAGCGTAAGTTTTCTGCAATAGCTATTGCAGGAGGCACAGCTGACTCTCCAGCTTCTCCGTGTGGAATATGTCGTCAGGTGCTTTCTGAATTTTGCTCTCCAGATATGCCAGTATATTATGCTGGGTTAGAGGGGGACATTATTTGCACAACAACACTTGGTGAGCTTCTGCCATTTGCTTTTTCTGGAGCAAATCTTTAATGACGGATCCAGTAGCAGTAGTGCAGGAAGAAAAGCCTGCAGAGGTACAGCCATGTAATTCCTTTGAGGAAATGTCTCTCCGCAGCGAGCTTCAATTTGCAATTAAGGAGCTTGGGTTTACAGCTCCAACAAAGGTGCAGGCAGCGCTTATTCCACAGCTCTTGGAAAAACGCAGAGATTGCCTTGCACTTGCTGCTACAGGCACGGGAAAAACAGCTGCTTTTGGTTTGCCTTTGTTAAATGCACTTTCATCTAATAAGGTTAAGCATCCAGAAGCTCTTATTGTTTGCCCAACTCGTGAGCTTTGTAATCAGATTGCTGTAGATTTGCGTTCATACGCAAAGGGAATGAAGGATGTACGTGTGCTTGCTGTATATGGCGGAGCGGATATTCAGTTTCAGATTTTGGAGCTATATCGTGGCGTATCAATTCTTGTCGCAACTCCAGGGCGTTTAGTTGATTTGTTGGATCGTGGTGCCGCAAAGCTTGATGCAGTCCGCTGCCTTGTGCTTGATGAGGCTGACGAGATGCTTCAAATGGGCTTTAAAGAAGAGCTTGATGAAATCGTGGAAGCCGTTCCAGAGAAGGCTCGCACATGGATGTTTTCAGCCACAATGGATAAGCAAACCAAGCTAGTGGCAGATAAATTACTCACAAATCCAATTGTAGTAAACACAATTACAAAAACTGAAGCTCCTCAGATTTTCCACCAATGTGTTGTCTTTAAAAAGCATGCTGATAGGGCAAAGTACCTTGATTATCTACTACATAAGCCAGATTTCTTTGGACTTGTGTTTTTACGCACCCGTGATGGGGTGCGCAATCTCTCAATGCGTTATAAGCAAGGAGATGTTGCATCGCTCCGTGGTGATATGCAGCAGAAGGAGCGCGATAAGGTTATGCGTGCCTTCCGTAAGCATGAGTATAAGGCTCTCCTTGCAACAGATATTGCAGCACGTGGAATAGATGTAGATGATATTACGCATGTGATTCATTATGATATGCCTGACGATGCTGAGGCATATACTCACCGCAGTGGGCGTACTGCTCGTGCTGGTAAAGCTGGTGTATCTATAATTTTTGCACTAGAAGAGGAGCTCCCTAAGGTTTATAGCTTAGCCAAGAAGTTAAAGATTTTTATTAAAATAAAAAAATAAGCATTTTATTTTATGATATTTAGCTTGCTGATGTTGTGCAATGCGAGTAGAGATAAATAAATCACACGTGGTAGCTAGGAGTGCGAAGGTATATCATCATCAGTGTTATCTAGTGGTAAACTCATAAATTATTTCTTCTCGCATTTATTACAATCTCTCCTTGATTTTGATTAAATTGAGATGGTATAATTTTAAAAAATAATGATTGAGAAAAAGAGGAACTTGTTAGCTATGAAATCCCCCAAAAATGTTAATACAACACCTGCTATTCCAACGGATTATATTAATATTGTTCCTGTTTTCCCAGATAGACCAGATTATACTGTAAAGGAAATTTGCCGCCAAGCAAAGTCTTTGGGTATTCGAAAATTTGCTTTGTCCCTTTCTTTTCATCCTCAAACCTCTCCAGCATCAAAGCTAATTGCTCCTTTATGTAAATGCTTTGCACGTGTGCGTGAAGGGCTTGAAAAGGCAAATCTTGATATTGAGTTTGGAGCACTTATACAAAGCCATTCTGGGCATGGTTGGAATGGCCGTGTCCCATTAACAAATGAAAAGTGGCAAAAAATTGTTAATTCAGATGGCACATTGTCCCCTCGTTTTTGTGCTTTAGATAAAGGTTTTCAAGGTTATGTTGAAAATCTTGTGGATTCTTTGGTAAGAGAAAAGCCTGCATTTCTTTTGGTTGACGATGATTTTGGCCCAAGGGATTGGGAATGCTATTGTCCATTACACGCAGAGCTCTATCGAAAGGCATTAGGTAATGCTTCATATTCAGATGATGAGCTAAGGAGTTTGGTGCGTACAAAAGAGTGGAATGATCCAGAGGTAGCTAAACTCTCTAAGGCAAGAGCCGAATCTGTGTTGCCACTAGCAAAACTAATACGTCGCACTATAGATAAAATTAATCCTCAGCTACGTTGTGGTATTTGTGTTGGCGTAAATTACGGCTTTGGTCATAAAATAGCAAAAGCTTTAGCAGGACCCAATACGGCACCATTTATCCGTATAGGTAATGGAATATATGGGGGAAAGCCAAATACTATATTCTATAGCGCTGTTCGTAAAACCTATAGAATGTTAAATATCCTTTCTTCTGTTGAGGATATTCTCAATGAGGGTGATACTTTCCCACAAAATCAGTGGGGAACAAATGCAGAGATGTTTGGTGCACAAACAGCACTTGGTTTGTGGGCAGGTATTAAGGGTGCAAAGCTTTGGCTATCTGAATTTGAAAGTCCTTATGATAAAGACTCTCAAAACGCCTTTGAACAGCTTCTTATAAAGAGAGGTGGATTACATCGTGAGCTACTCAATATTGGTAGAACAGTGCAGCGCGATGGAGTGGCATCTCCTCTCTATGATATTGGAGCTTTAGCTTATAATTCAGAAAAGGCCGGTGCATGGCTTTATGGAGCTGATTGGGGCGATGCATTGCTTGGCCCTTTTGGCTTCCCAATCTGCTGGTCTAAGCCTATCGAAAATAATGTCTTTGCTTTGTGTGGCTTTGATGCACAGTATTTGTCTAATAAAGAGATAAGGCAGCTACTATCAAAGAGGGTTATAATAGATTCGTATGCAGCAAAATTACTGACTAAGCGTGGCTTTGCTTCTCTTATGGGGGTAAAAGCAGATGATGGAGAAAAAAAATTCTTCTTTACTCGTGAGGATTGGGTTGATGATAATAATCTCCGCATGAATTTGATGTGGGAGGAGGGAATGGCTCGTCTTATTCCTTGCTCTCCACAAACAAGGATACTGACAGAATTTCGGCATCAAAATGGTGTTACAGATTTAAATCCAAAGATTGTTTCTCCAGGAATAACAGTGTTTGAAAATAAACTTGGAGGAAGAGTTTGCGTGACAGGCTGGAGCCCGATGGAACCATTTTTTAAGAAATTCCGAATAACTCGAAAATTGTATATGTTAAAAATATTCGAGTGGCTTTGTGGCAGCGTTCCTGATTGTACATTTGCTGGCTATGGACAGGTGCTAGTTCAAACAGGTGTGTTGCCAAGTGGTGAGCGGGTATTGTTTGCACTTAATTTGTCTTCGGATTCGCACGAGAAGCTTTCTGTTTATTTAAAGGATTTGCCAAAGACCGCTCAGCTATTGGGTGATGATGGAGCATGGCACCCAATAAGATTTGCACGAGAGAAGACGCATAGTGGAGTTGTATCATTTAACACAAAATTAGCTCATTTTGCACCTAAAGTTATTAAATTTAATTAAAAAAAGGAATACAAATATGGAAATTAAATTATCTACAAATATAGGTGATATAAAAATTTATTACGGCGAGGATTGTGGTTGGAGCTTTTCTACTGCTGTTCGCACAGAAATGCCAGGAGTTGATATTGTTGATATTGAGCTATCACCAATAGGAGAAGCAGAAAAAGTCCCTCCTAGCTTTACGATATATTCAAAGTGTGAGCAAATCCGTCCTTCTCTTTATCGTTGGACTCCACTTATAGAAAACATGTGTCTTCCACCAGATTGGCTTTGCGAGGTCTATTCAGAGCTTGCTTGGTCTGTTCCTATTAATACAGCAATTGGTGAGGCTTCTGTAAATACAGCTACATTTTCAATTTCTGATGCATTTAGAAAGGTCATTACCAAATTAGGTATAAATGAGTATACATCTCTTCCTAGCTATACAGCAGAATTTTTCACAGTTCCTGAGTCTCCTATGGGAGCACAGAAAATTTCTGTTCGCATTGATACAAGAGCAATTCCTTATTATGAGGCAATTAACTCTGGAGCAGAATGGTTAGAGCAAATGCCAGAATATAAACCATGTATGGTTCCTGAATGTGCGTTAGAGCCATTATATTCAACATGGTATAATTTCCATCAGGATATTCATGATGCTCCAATTATTAAAGAGTGTGCAGAAGCCGTTAAATATGGAATGAAAACAGTCATTGTTGATGATGGTTGGGAATTAGAGTGCTTAGGCGGTGGCCTTTATAGGTATTGTGGAGATTGGGAGCCAGCAAAATCTCGTTTCCCTAATATGGCAGAGTTTGTGGAGAAAATCCATGAGCAAGGCATGAAGGTGATGCTATGGTTCTCTGTGCCTGTTGTAGGGGATGATAGTAAGCTTGCTAAGAGATTTGGTAAAATGACTCTAACTCGCAGAGCAAAACTTAAAACAAGTATACTTGACCCTCGTTTCCCTGAGGTGCGTGAATATCTAAAGAATGTTTATGTCACAGCCCTTAAGGAATGGAAACTAGATGGCTTTAAGTTAGATTTTATAGATAACATTTCATTGCGAGGCAATCCTGATCCAGCTTTTGAAGATAATTATGCAGGAAGGGATTATAAATCAATCCCAGAAGCAACAGATGTGATGCTTTCTGAGATTAGTGCCGCCTTGCGTGAAATTAAGCCTGACATTATGATTGAATTTAGACAAGGGTATATTGGACCTGCAATTCGCAAATATGGAAATATGCTGCGTGCAGCAGATTGCCCAGCAGATGTCTTGCGTAATCGTTTGCGTACAATTAGCTTGCGTTTAACCTCAGGAAAGTCTGCTGTTCATTCTGATATGATCGAGTGGGCTCGTGATGCAACACCTGAATTTGCTGCTCTACAATTTTTGGCAATTCTATTTAGTGTGCCACAACTTTCCTTAAAGATTGAGGACTTAACTCCAGAGCAATCTCGTATGATGAAGCATTGGATTGATTTCTGGGTTAAGCATCGTGAAACCTTGATGTTTGGTAAGCTAATTCCATTAGAGCCAGAATGCTGTTATCCAGTTGTTACTGCCGTAGGGGCAGATGAGGCAATTACAGCAATTTATTCTCCAAATCGAGTTGTTGATTTCGATGGTTCAAAAACATTGTATGTCGTAAATGCCTCAGGAGAGTCTAGAGTAATAGTAAATTCAAGTATAGCTTCATATAAGGTAGAGCTTTATAATACCTTTGGTGAAAAGCTTTCAGAACAAGAGCTAGCCAGTGGTGCTGCTATGCTTGAAATTCCTCTTTCAGGCTATGCAAAATTAAATACTCTATAATCTTAGTGCTTTGGAAATAAATGTAGAAACCAAAATTCCGTAGCTATCTGCGGAATTTTGGTTGAATATGATTTTCTTATGAATAATTGGTTAATTTTAGTTTTAATTTCAGCAACAATACTTGGAATTTATGATATTGCTCGTAAGGATGCAGTGCGGAATAATTCAGCAATTTGTGTGCTTTTGCTTGCTTCAATCGCTGGTGCAATAGCCTTTTCGCTATATGTTGGTGCTATCGGTTGCTTTGCTGAAGCAATAGCTTGTACAAAGAAAGAATTTTTGCTGGTGTTCATAAAGTCTTGCATAGTTGGAGGTAGTTGGGGATGTGTTTATACGGCAATGCGTAAGCTGCCAATATCGTTAGCCGCCCCAGTGCGATCGACTGCCCCATTGTGGACATTTATTGCTGCTATATTTATTTATGGTGAGGTTCCGTCCTTATTGTCTGGACTTGGAATGGCAATAATATTTATTGGCTATTATGGGCTTTCAATAATTGGGCAAATTGAAGGGTTTTCGTTTAAAAACAAGTCAATGCTTTTAATTGTTGCAGGCACAATCTTAGGCTCTTGTGCTGCATTATATGATAAGTATTTGTTAAATCAGCTAGGTATGTCCCCAATTCGTGTTCAACTGTATTTCTCCTATTGTCTAGTCTTTATCTATTTTGTGGCATGGTTGATTATTAACAGAATAGCCAAGTTGGATACGTCTTTTACGTGGCGATGGACTATTCCGGTGACGGGCGTATTGCTGATTGTTTCTGATTTAGTCTATTTTCAAGCAGTAAGCTTGCCAGATGCACAAATCTCTATGATATCATTATTGCGTAGATGTAGCTGTGTGATAACCTTTATTTTTGGTTCAATAATTTTTCGCGATAAAAATGTTGTCAAAAAATTTTATGCATTGCTGATTGTTCTGCTGGGTATTCTATTGCTTGCATTAGGTAAATAATAAGAGATTGCACATTGTACAATCCCTTATTGTAATTCACGAGGAGAGTAGTGTGCTTATAGCATTTGCACATGTCTCTCTTCTTTTTTATAAGATACTAACAAAATCTTGCTATTTAGCAAGAATGTTTGGAACTAATCCTTCTGTAGTTAAAGAAATCTCGGTTCCTTTATATGGAACCCAAGTTTGGTTTCTTCCAAGAAATGCAATTTTCCCTCGTACTATAAGATTTTCGCCATCGCGCCACATCTCACAAGAGTAAACAGAGCCTTTCTTAGGATCAAGAATTTTGCCACCCTTTAATCTTGTGTCTTTTTTTGTCATGTCCCAAATAATATCTAACCCAAGTATTTTAGGGTTGCCAGAAAGCTTTGCTGTTGAATCAGGGTTTTTGAAAAGATGTACTACGCGCCCATAATACTGATTGTTTGATTTGTAAATTCGAACAACACTTTTCTTTTCCTGTGTTTCATCATCAATAGTTGTCCATAACCCAACAAATTCATTGCAGAATGCTGCAATAGAACTAAAAACGAGAATTGTTAATAAAATACATTTTGTTTTCATGTTAATTCCTTATTTGTTTAAACGGTCCTAATAATAAGAAATTTGGTATAACTTGAACAAGCAAATGTATTATATTGTTGTTTTAATCAAGTGTTTGATTTTTTTGTTCTCTAGCGGTATGCAAAATTATGGCTAAACGTGATAGTGGCCTGGTAGCATAAATGGTAGAAATAGAGAGCCCGGCTCTGGACCAAAGCAAGCACGTACAAATTCTGCATCAGAAAGCTCGCGTGAAGGTAGGCGTGTGCCTGGGCGAATAAATGGCTTGTAGCATTCTAATAGCTTCTCTTTGTTTAGCACCAACAGAGATTCTGTCTTTGGGCACATCCAAGCACAATATGCACGAGAGAATTCGCTTAATTCTGTTTTTACATGTGTTAGATTAATTCTTATGTCACCATACATTTGAACAGCATCAGCAATTATGTCTTTTATGCAAGCCTGATCACCGGCATATTCAAGTACGCTCTTCCATTTGCAAGAAATAAGAGCCCAAGCCTTGGGCTTGTTATTATCGTCATAAATTACCCACAAATCTGGAGAGCAACGAACAAGCCTTTCAAGTAATCCTTGGCGTGTATCTAAAATTACATCCTTTTCCGCATTGCGCATAGCCATAAAGTCGTCATTAAACACTTCTTCGATTTGTTCATATTTGACACAAGTAGCCTTGTTGTTTGGTTTATAGAATCGAATAGAACCTTTGTCAATGCCATATTGGAAGGAAAGACTTGCTGTTTCAAAACCAAAATGACCATATCTGTCATGGCGACCTCCTAGCCAAGCCAATACGGCTCCAGCTTCCTTTGCTGCATTGATTTGGTGCTTTAATAATGCACTCATATATCCTTTGCCAAGAGCCTCTTCTGCAGTGGAGACTTGTCCAATACCAATGATTGGTATTTTGCAGCCACTGACAATCATATCAAAAGGGTAAGAACCAACACATGAAAGAATTTTCCCGCTTTTTTCATCCTTTATCAATGCATGAGGAGCCATTTTTTCTGCAGTTGGCTTAAATATATCTGGATACATCTCATCAAAATGTGGCATGGTTGCTTGACCGCGTCCAAATACAGTATTAAGAAAATCTACGATTTCGTTGCATTCTTCTGCTTTTGCTATTGTTATGTTCATTGTTTCTTACCTTTTTATAAGTCTATTTGAAATGTTTTGACGAGAATATCATTTGCCGATATTTTTTTATTATTCTTCTATATGATTTGGCAAAATATTTATCTTTATGTGTTTTAAAAGTATAAGATACTTATAAAAAAAATACAATTGCAAAAATTATAATTAAATGAATAATGAAGAATGCGCAATGTGTCAAAATAAAAGACACCGAAAAGAAAAATGAAAAAAATAAGTTCAATGCCCATATTTCAAAAATGATGACACTATGAGATAATGGGATACTATGAATGCAGTATATTCTAAAAATTTCATGAAAACATAC
>JAFUOX010000018.1 GCA_017481725.1 Kiritimatiellia bacterium
CCCCCCCCCCCCCCCGTCAAGTATTATCTTTCTTTATATAATAATTAGACTAAGTAAATGCGCCTCTTTTTAAATAGAGGTGCGCATTTACTTTGCCTAGCGACTTAAAATATTACATTTTAGAAATCAAGAGCTTTAGCATCTGCAGCTTTCTTTTCTGCAGCTTCTCGTTCTGCTTGTTCTTTATTTAACAATTCTTCATAACCCTTATATGCTTTCTCCATATCTGTGCTTACGAGTTTAACATCACTTACCTCTCCAGAATTAGCATAATAATGCTTTGTTGCTTCGAGTAAAGCATTTTCTATTTTTTTAAGTTGAGCTGCATCATGAAACTTCTTTATTTTTTCACTGAATTCAATATTATTTTCTACAACTCTGGCAATAGGATTTATCATTGTTTCCCAAGTAGTCCAATAGGCTGACTCATCAGAATTACCACCGAACCCTGCACCAAACAAAGCCTCAGGAGCATCAAACAATACTGCCATAGCAAAAGCTTTTTCTTTCTCTATTTTTTCCTCTTCTTTTAATATGTGTTCTTCTTTATTCAAATATCTGAACACCAATCCTATTGTTGTAAGATTATAATTGTATTTTATTCCATTCTCTTCAAACTCGTTTTGTGTTTTTCCTTTAAATTTATATGAAATAATCTTCTCAACCTGACTTCCTTCAATATCTATTACTTTATCCTTTTTTCCATAATTATCCATAGATATTGAATTAAATTTTACATTTCCTTCATTAACATTATACTTATTCAGGAATAGATTATGTGCAACCGGTTTTGCAAATTTAATTTCCCCTTCGTACAAGTATCCATATTTAAATGTTAATTTAACTTCTAATCCGTTTGGATCTGTAAAAGTTAAAAATGAGTCAATATTATTACCTGAAGAAAATGAAACACCAGATACTGCGCCCGTAATAAGAAGAATTTGTCCATATTCACTATCAGCAAGATCATCAGCTAATTGATAATCTTCGTATTTACCGGTATATTCTATACCTTGTTTTTTCAGTTTTCCTGCTACATCATCTAAAGATTCACCAAAGAAAATACCTTTGTAAACTTCTTTATTAGTTAGTTTCAAATCTGAAATTATTTTTGAAAATCGAGTTTGCTTTTCATCTATATCTTTCACTTTATTTAGTCGATTAATATAATTAGTATAAGATTCTGAAGTTTCAATTTTTTCAATTGGATTCTTAATCGCTAAATTATTAAATACAGGCTCTATTTCTTCACTTTTTAATTTATATAATTTTCTACGTAAAATATTTGCATTCTCTGGATTCGGAATTGTTTTATCTAACTTTTCTTCCAAATTTTTAAAATAAGAGGTCATCTCTTCTTTTCTCTTTGCCAAAGCCTCTTCTTCTGCGGCGGCTGCTTCTTCAGCTAATCTTTTTCTTTTTTCATTTTTTGCATTATTTATCATTGATTCCATATCTGTAAATACAGTATATAAATCAGTAGTAATTGTTTTGCCTTTATAATATATTGTATACTCAGCTGACAGGCTAGTTTTATAATTACTCAATATTGTTGTTTCTGCATACTTGAAAAAATTTTCAGCATCTGATATTTGCGGTGGTTGTTGAGATAATAATACCTTAACATAATTATTTGCTGCTTCGTAAAATTTCTTATCATCTCCAAATTCAAATATACTCGGCTTTATTATATTATGGCAATTGTTTGTAATTTCATTAAATTTACTTATATCACCAGAATTCATATATGTCAGATATAATTCTCTTTTATATTTTGAATCCGTTGCTGCTGCTTTTTCCAAATATAGCAATGCATTTGTTGGGTTTTCATCTTTATAATGTTTAAAAACCTTGTATTGAGCATTTGCATCTCCAGCATCAGCTTTTGTTTTTATATCTTCTATACTTGCACATCCACTTATAAATAAGAACGTAGCAAGAACACCTATTCCACAATTTTTAATTTTCATACTTATCCTTTGATATTTTAATAGAATTAACTTGAATTTAAATAAATGAGATTACTCTCTTATCCTTTATTCCTGCTTAGATAAAAAAATCTTATGGTTAAGGAATAAATTTTTAAATTTAAACTAATTTATATCTAGGATTGTATTTTTATACATATAATACTTAAATATGCAAAGGGCTGGCAATTGCCAGCCCTTTGCATATTATTAAATTATCAAACTTGGTTACTAGGAATTTCTAGCTTAAAAGCGATTTCCAATTGTAGCTCTTATGAAGGTTGTTTTATCTAGATCGATTGTGTCTTCCCCTTTTACATCACCCTTAAGCTCATGCTTGAGGTGAGTACCAATCTCTGCAGACAACTCCAAATTATCAAAGAATGTGATTGTTGCACCAACAGAAGCACGCATTGCATCAAAGGTTACAGTGCCTGGCAATGTATCTTCATTATCTAGCCAATATGTTGTATTATCCCAAGCAAAGGTTGCAAAGAAATTAAAAATATGGCGAGGGAATAAATCAATGCGTGATTCTGGCAAAGCAGCATGTACACGAAACAAATCACTTGGCTGCCAAATCAATCCAATATTTGGATAAATTTCCATATCCCATTCTGGGCGATATGTAGCACCCACTACAAAACAAAGAGTTTCAGAAAATGTGTAATGCAAATTCAAAGTACCTGTGCAAGAAAATTCTGGAGCTGTTGGATCAGAATAAATACCAGGTGCACCACGCAACTCCCAAGAGAAGCCATTAGTAAAGCGCCACCATAAGCCCAAATCCAATCCAGCTGCTAGTAACGCATCTGGCAATGCTGACATATCTGGGTTATCAATAAAATACATGCCATCAGCAAATAGCCATGCATCTAAAGAAGCACCTGGAAGAAAATCAGTGACATCAAATAAGCATGCCTTAAGATCTGCTATAGCAATCTCTGTAGCACCATATTCACCAAATTGTGTTTCTTCTATTAAACCACCTCTAAAATAAAATACTGGGCGAATATCATTATCAAACCATTGAGAGTAAGTCTTATTACGGCTAGAAGAACTGCTATCAGTATATGAATTATTATAATCAGCCCACTGATCATTTGCTGGCTGCTGAGCTTGCTGCTGCTTTAGTGCCTGCTCTGCTTGTTCACGTGTTTGCTGATAAACAGGAACAACTGGAGCAACCTCAGACTGCTGATATGGAGCAACTATTTCTGGCTGATATGCTGGCTGCTGAGGAGCAGGTGCTACTGCTGCATTATTAGCCTGGTTCTGTGGAACTGCATTTGATGCATCACTGCGAGTAACATATTTATTATATGAAGCCTCTTGATTAGCTGCAGGAACTACTACTGGAGTAATTGTTTTTGATGGAGTTACCTTACTGGTAGTAGGCTTTTTGGTTACATATTGATCCCAAGAATTTGCATTAACTGTTAAACTTGCTGCACAAAAACACAACACGATTAAAATTGATTTTTTATTACACATAATAATTCTCCTATATTTATTTACTTCTTAAAATTGTTATTATCTATCATCTAATTCTCGTAAATTATCTGGCTCAAAACCAGTCAACCAAAGAACAAATGAAACCTTAAAATCTTCTTCTTCTTCGCGTCCATCAAGATGAGTGTAGCTTGGCTCATATGTCAAATAAACGCGGTATGCCAAACAATCAAACTTGCGTTGTATCCAAGTGCCGACTTCC
This sequence comes from Kiritimatiellia bacterium, assembly GCA_017481725.1. Lineage (GTDB taxonomy): Bacteria > Verrucomicrobiota > Kiritimatiellia > RFP12 > UBA3636 > RGIG990. Next base: position 3,682 of record JAFUOX010000018.1, read on the forward strand.
TCTACACGTGAGGTTTCATATTCATAGCGCCCATATATGCTTGCAGCCCACTCTGGATTAATATTCCAAGTTAAAACTCCGCTTACCAAGCTACTTTCATCTACCAAGTAGCGATAGAAAACATTTGCTTTGAATGCATCATGCCAAACGCTTAGGCGGAACAATGCCTCTGATACCTCAGATTTTTCTTGTTCATACTCACCCTCTACATAAAGCTTCATCCAAGAAATAGGTTGAAAACGCAAATCTAGATTTAATGACTCAAACTCATCTTCTTCACCTGTTGCATCTAAATTAAAATCTGCATATAAATCAATATACAATAATTCTCTAACCGAAGCTTGAGGATTATTTGCTTTATACTGCCACCTATTTCTTACACCAAATCTAACAGTATTGCTCTCTTCTATTTCATCAACCTCGTCAAATTGATAAATCTGTTCTGGCAATAGATTTGGCTCTGGGATTAGTGTTATATCAGTATATGGTTCAACAACATGTCTCCATGTAAAGCCTTGATTATCTTGCCAAGTAGAAAATGCTTTGAAGGAAAGCTCTGCTCCAAATTCAAACACATTTCTAAAATCTGCATCTTCCTCGATATCTACCTTTTCTGTCTTGGAATCTACTGTTCCATCCTCAGCAGTTGTGGTAACAATTTTCTCTTCAACAATTTTCGTTTTGTCATAATAAGTGCCACGATAACCAACGCGAGGAACAACACTCAAAAAGCCCATCAGCTTCATTGGACGAGTTAAAACAAAATCAGAATCAACTCTGAAAACATCATATGACGGATCTTCCTTTCCAAGCCATATTCTTTCATCAAATTGTCTATTTAAAAAAGACATTGTGGAATTATTTTCAAAATAGATTCCTGATTGGAATAATTCTGTTGAATTCAAATTATACCAAGCCTCTGGCAAGCGCTCTACTTGCGTATAAAAATCATTCAAACGCATGCGGGCAAGAACACCGCCACTATAGGTATCCCCAATATGTGTCCATGACAAAAAGTTGTCCGGTTGATTCATCTCATCATATTCTTCTTCAAAGAAATCTTCCATAAAGCGATCATCACTTACATAAATGGCTTGAGCAAGAATACGATCCCGAGGAGCAATCTCCCACTCATTATTCAAACGTATACGATAACGCTCTGGATCCTCTACATTATAAGGCAAATCTTTATCATCAAGATAATAAGCGGAAATCCAACCTGTCAATTTATCATTGCTATTCCAGAGAATCTTTTCACCAAATGCAAAACCACGCTTTGAGCGGAAATCTATACTTGTCTTTGAATCAACATATGTATTAGATTCTTTATTTCTATAAATAACCATCTTATATGATGATAATAGAAAAGCACCCCAATCACTGCCATAACCAGGTTCAAATCTAAAGCCATAATGACGATTTAAATCCTTCCAATAATATGGCCAATAAAAGAATGGCACACCAAATAAATATGGCACTGCACCTTGTGCAACAAATTCATCCTCTGGGCGTAGGCAAAGGCGTTTGGTTTTTACTTGATAATGGAAATGACCAGGAGCGTTTGTACAAGTTGTAACAATTGCATTATCTAGCATATACTCTTTATTTTTGTTCTCGTCAGTATATACTGAACCCTTATCTGCAATAACTCTAACTGGGTCAGAATAAAAATCAAATTTAGAAGATACAGCTAAACCAGAAAAAACATTTACCTTTAGAGAATCACCCCTCCAAACATCTCCTGTTGTTGAGAAAAATGCAACATTGCCTTGTGCCTCTGCATCACCAGTAACACGATTAAATCTTACTGTATCTGCACGTAGCTCAATGTCTCCATATTTGATTGCAACATTGCCTTTGAGCATTGCCCAATCTGTATCAAATTGATATTCAGAAGAATCTGCTTGAATATCACAATTTGTTGATTTATCAATTTTTTTAAAGTTTAGTCTATCAGCCCCAGCTGATAATAACTCAGTTGCTGTTGTACTTATTCCAACAACTAATCCAAATACAAAGAGCTTTTGTATAAAAGTTTTCATATTCTTACTCCAGTATAAACACGAGAACTAAACATTAAATAAAAATTCAACTATATCGCCATCCTGCATAACATAGTCCTTACCTTCCATACGGACTACACCAAGAGCCTTACATTGCTGCTCACCACCATTTGCAACATAATCCTCATAAGAAATAACCTGTGCACGGATAAAGCCACGCTCAAAATCTGTATGAATAACGCCTGCTGCCTTTGGAGCTTTCCAGCCCTTATGAATTGTCCAAGCACGAACCTCTAATGGACCAGCTGTTAGGTAGCTAATTAATCCAAGTGTCTCATAGCCACTCTTTACAATTACGTCAAGACCGCTTTCTTCAATTCCATAAGATGAAAGAAATTCATTTCTTTCTTCATCTGGAAGTCCAGCCATATCCTCTTCAATTCTAGCACAAATGCGAACTGTTTGAGCATTACGAGCTGCAGCATATTCACGAAGCTTTGCTACATGCTCATTATCCTCAAGAAGAGAATCTTCATCTACATTTGCAACATAAATTATACGCTTATCGGTTAGAAAACGCATATCATGAAGAGTGCTTTGAAGCTCCTCTGCATCATGCTCTGGATAGCTGATTACTGGGTTTCCATTCTCAACATAATCCTTAAGAAGAACAACCGCATCTAACTCCTTACGAATTTCCTTATCAGCACGAGCAAGCTTTGTTAGGCGTTCAATTCTCTTTTCCAAACTCTCTAAGTCTGCAAGTATCAATTCTGTTTCCACAATATTTGCATCACGAACAGGGTCAACAGAACCCTCAACATGAACAACATTAGAATCATCAAAGCAACGAATTACATGCAATATAGCATCAGCCTCTCGGATATTTCCAAGAAACTTGTTTCCCAAACCTTCACCACGGCTTGCTCCTTTAACCAAACCAGCAATATCAACAAACTCAACTGTTGCATTAATTATTCGCTGTGGATTTACTAGCTCTGCAAGCTTTTGTAGGCGAAAATCTGGAACTGGTACCGCTGCTAAATTTGGTTCAATTGTGCAAAATGGATAATTTGCAGATTGTGCGTTTTGAGCACGTGTTAAAGCATTAAACAATGTAGATTTACCAACATTTGGAAGACCAACAATACCGATACTTAAAGACATATTTTCCTCTAAATTTTCAACATATACATGCTGCATTAAACAAATTTAAATATTAAATAATGGGAGCAGCAAAAAAATGCACAATTATTTGTACTAAATTCTATCAAAATTCAATATAAAATAAAAGTGCATAATATTGATTATTTAAGGCAAACCAAAACTTGTAAATTATGGTTATACACCATGTGCCATATGCATGATGTTTGCCTCTGTAACATCGGAACCGGTTAACTCTCCTGCAATCTCCCCTTCACGCATAACCATAACACGATTGCAATTGCCGATAACCTCCTCAAGGTCAGATGAAATTAACAAAACAGCCATGCCTTGATCTGCCAAACCATGAATTACATCATAAATTTCAGAGCGTGCCCCTACATCTACTCCGCGAGTTGGTTCATCAAAAATAAACACCCGTGGATTTGTATCTAACCCTTTAGCAATCACCACCTTCTGCTGATTACCTCCAGAAAGCGTGCGAACTGGTGCTAAAGCATTTTCACACTTTATGTGAAGCTTCTTTATATGCTCTAATGTAGAATCATCACAGCTCTTTGTTGATACAAAGCCAGCCTTTGTTGTATGCTTTTTTAATGCTGCTAAAGTGATATTTTCTTGAATAGAAAAATCTTGGAGAAGTGCTGTGCCTTGACGATCCTCCGGTAAATATGTTAACCCTTTTTTTAATGCTGCAGCCATAGAAGTAAAATGAACCTCTTGACCAAAAAGCATTACCTTCCCTCCAACTCTTTTGCGCATTCCGCAAAGTAGCTCAGCAAGCTCCGTTCTTCCTGCACCTGCTAGCCCAGCTAAACCTAAAATTTCACCAGCATAAAGCTTTAAAGAAGCAGATTTTACAATTTCACCATCTGACAAATTATCTATTTCAAGTGCTGGCCCTGCAGAGATTTGCTCTTCTGTTAATACCTTTTTTGGTGGGAACAATCCTTCTAGAGGGCGACCTACCATTGCTTCTGCAAGACTACGTGGAGTAAATTCACTTGCTGGCTTATTTTCCACTAGTACACCATCTCGAAGAACTGCTACCTCATCGCAAATGTCTAATACCTCAGGAAGCTTATGGGAAATGTAAATAGCACTTCCACCTTTTGCACAAAATTCACGAATAATTTTAAATAATGCCGCAGTTTCTGTTGAATTTAGCACAGTCGTAGGCTCATCAAAAATAATAAGCTTTGCCTTTTGTAGAAAAGCCTTGGCTAGTTCAATTTTTTGTCGATTAGCAACGCTAAGAGTTTCAACAACTGCGTCTGGTAAAATATCTGCACCAATTTCTTGTAAAACACGTGCTGCACCTTCTAGCATCGCACGCTTAGATAATATACCCGCTTTTCCAAGCTCTCGCCCAAGATAAATATTCTCTGCAACTGTCATATTAGGAATTAAAGTAAATTCCTGCGGCACCATATAACAGGTTGAACTACGCTGCTTATGGCTAATATGCGAAGTCATTGGCTTTCCATCAAGAATCAATTCGCCACCATTAGGACTAATTAAACCACTAATGCAGCGCATGAGTGTGGTTTTTCCTGCACCATTTTCTCCTGTAAGACCTAAAACCTTACCTTTTCCTAAAGAAAAAGAAATATCAGAAAGAACCTTAACTGGACCAAATGATTTTGATAAATTTTTAATTTCTAAAATCATAATATAAAATAAACCATTTTATCATTACACTCTAAAAACACGAATGCGTCCGCGAACGGACGCATCACTTTTGTAAAGCACAAATACACTCGCTCTGAGTAATATTAAAACTCTTCACTAAACGGCTTTGATGAAACCTTACCAGAGGAATCCTTCACCAGCTCTTCTACCTTGCGCTCAACACTGCTTAAGCGCTCAGTGCAAAGTTTAACCAGTTCACGCCCCTCTTCAAAGCTCTTCACCATAGAGTCGAGATCTGTTTCTCCTGACTCCATTTTCTCAACAAGCTCTTCGAGGCGCTTTAAAGCAGCCTCGAAGCTTAATTCCTTTTTTGTTGTAGCCATTATTTTGCCCAAACTGGTAGCTCACGTGCTGACTCAGGAGTAACTGGTGCAGACTCAACAGCCTTTTCAAGAATCTGAATATTAGCTTCCTTCTTGATTTTTTCAATAACAGCTTCTACTGCAACAGATTCCTTCTGCATCTTTAGTGACTGCTTTAGATTATCCTTAATCTCATCAAATGTAATCTTGCCGCCCTCGTTTCTAGCTTCAACAAGAATGATGTGCCAGCCATACTGTGTCTTTACTGGCTCACCGACCTTACCGATTTCTTGAGAGAAGGAAGCAACCTCAAATTCTGGAACCATTTGACCTCTACCAAACTCTCCAAGGCTACCACCATTTGCCTTACTTGGGCAATCAGACTTTTCCTTTGCTACATCCGCAAACTTTTCGCCTGCAAGAATACGCTCACGTAGCTTGATAATTTCTGCCTTCTTAGCTTCAGAATCTTCATCTGTGCACTTTAAAAGAATATGGCTTGCTGTTACGGACTCAGGCTTATTCAAAATCTCTTCGCCATTTTCCTTAACAATTTCATCAAACTTTTTCTTTGCTTCATCATCTGTCACTTCAACAGTAGGCACCTGTGTCTTTAGGAACTTTTCAATCTTTAGATTATTCTTGATATCTGCACGAACTTTTACCGGATCGCCGCCCTGAGATTTAATGATATCATCAAATGTCATTCCTTCAGGTGTTCTCTCAGAAATAAACTCAATAACCTCTGCATCCTCAACCTTAACGCCAGCCTTATCTGCAGCAAGCTCTAATGCCTTTCCCATAGCCATGCTCTCAATAATATTCTGACGTAGCTTTCCAAGCTCTGCTGCTGGGATTGGCTGCCCCATCTGCTCGCTATATTTTGCAAACTGATTAAAAGCTTCATCAATCTCTGACTTCATTATCTTAACTGTTCCAGCAACAACAACAGAAACCTCGTCAGCTGCCTTTGCTTCTACAGCTGGAGTCTCTGGTGCCTTAACCTCTACTGCAGGAGCAGCTTCCTCTGCATATACACCACCAGCAACTAAAGCTGCTGCAGCAAATGTTGCAATCTTTGTAATTTTCATTTTTTATTTATCCTTTCTAGTGAGATTTAGTGACAAGCAATAAACCTCATCTGCTTTAATTAAATGTTCTATTTTATCTGTATCTATTCGGCTAATTCCTAAACTTAAAGTATCTGCCTCAGAAAGCTTATCCACCACTAGTGCAGCAGTATCAAAATCCCGAATATCTTCCTTATCCAAATTTACGCCTAACATTTTAGCGAGTTTTAAATTTACTTGCAACATATTTGTTACCTTTTGGAGCTCTTTTAAATTGCAATATGCTATAAAATAACTGCTTCCGCATTCCTCATTAAAGAAATCAAAGGTATCTCCTAATGTGTAAGCACCGGTTTGAGATGCTTTTGGAAGCTCTGTGCCAGCCTTAACAGCATTAATAGATGCAATTCCTTGATTAAATTGATTCCCTTTACGTTCAGCATACATACCAAACTTTGTATTCATTGCCAAAATATTAAAGCCCTTTGTCTTTGGAAGGTAAATATTTCTCCAATTATCTGCAGACGTATATGTTTTTTTGCAATCTGCTAATAATTCACCTACTGCATCAATTAGCTGTGTTGACCATAGCGTTGATGAAATATGCAAAGAAGGAATGGCATTCCCAAGTATCTCAAATTTATAAGCTCCACCCAATAATGCTACTGAGGCCAAGCCATCATTGCTTGATGCATTTTCTAATTTTAGTGAAAATGCCTCGTTTAATGCACCAACAACAGCATTATTATACACAAGAAAACTCATTGCATCATCTACTGCAACATGACGAGCTGCAATGCTATCTGCTGATATATTTAAAGCATCAAAATCCTTCATTTTGCCAAAGGCTTTGCTAATCTCCTCGCTTACATCTAAGAAGCGAAGCTCAACATTGTCCTTGGATAAGGAACTAATTCCACAAACACCATCATAAAGGCTTGTCCAAACAATAAAGTTTTTAGGGATTAGCTTACTTGAGCGGAGCTTCCATGGGTCATCTGTATGCTTGAATACAGAAGCCAAAGCTGTGTTTTTGTTTACTCGTGAAGTTACTTTATTTAAATCGGATGGATTTGATGTATATGCAACACATAGCACACCCTTAACCATATCAAGAGCAAGAACAGGATTACGAGGAGAAGGTCCTACCTTATGCTTACTAAAATCTAGGTATCGTATGCCATCCTCTGTAACACCAAGCTTTCCTAAACCAGGAACATATTTTATACGCCACAATAACTCCATAATACGCCGACGAAAGCCAACGCTTGTTGCTCCAGCAAGATAATCATTATCATAAAAATCAAAATCATTATCTCCATTAACATCAACAGCAGAAACAATGCTATCCTTACCAGTCAAAAGGCGCAAGGTCCATTTCAAACCTTCATTTGTGCGTAAATCTGTTAAATCCTCTTTTGCAATTACGCTTGCACTTCCCATAAGTATATTATTTTCCATTGCACTATCCCACTCATCAGAGAGAGAGTTTACATAAATGGAAGCAATGGAATTCTCTGGGATTGCTTTAAAAAGTAGTTCTATCTTTGTTGGATTATAAAAGAAACAAAACAAAACAACAAGAACACCAAGAACAATACAACGACGTAGAGAAAACCAACGTTTTACGTTCATAAAAAAATTAAGCATTGGTGTTTTAATTTGTGTGTGATTAGAATTAGATTTCATATTTCAAATTCCCTAATATAAATAACATACGATATTGTACCAAAAACATAAATATGGTTCAACCTAGATTATCTCAATGGAAAATGCATAATGAATGCATACTGCACTGGATGTCAAAGGGACGCAGAGACGCAAAGGTCGCAGAGGTCGCAGAGCCGTGACGCCATAAAATACACTAGCGGAATGAGTTTTGCCTTGGCTATTGCTTTATCTTTCGAAGCAATTGGGCAAATCTCATCCTCTAGTGTCCTCGCCCAGAAGCTCATTAAGATATGGAGGCAACGCATTATAATAAATGAAGAATGAAGAATGAAGAATTCAGGTAGAGTTGAGTGGTTTTTTCTCCCTCCTCGCGTCTAATCTCGTCCGCTGCGTCCTCCGCGTCGCAGCGTCCCTTCTTCGCACTTATTGCCACCACATGCATAAGCCCCGCGTCTCTGCCTTCTTGTGGTCGTACACACTAGCGCTTGGAAGTTGCCTTTGCGACAACAAGAGCAAAACTAGGCAACAACAAGCGGTAGTGTTATCACAGAACCCACCACGCAAGCCTCCGCGTCCTCTGCGTCCTCTGCGTCTCTGCGTCCCTTCTTCGCACTTCTAGCCACCTCGTGCATCAGCTCCGCGTCGCAGCATCCCTTTTTCGCACTTTTTAAGCGTGCTAACGCACGTAAAGCGACTGGAAGTCGCTTCTCCATACTCTTACAGCGTGCTGGCGTGATGCACGGGACGCCAAATGAGAATCTTCTTTTATTAGAGAAGGCTAGAAAGTTTGACAGTTTGACAGTTTGACAGTGAAGATGAGGGTGGCTTCGCCGCCCTAGACCCCTAATTGTCAAACTGTCCAACTCGCCCACTCGCAAACTGTCAAACTTTACAACACTTCAACACCTAAATTGATTCATTTTTTTGTATAGTTTGATAGTTTGATAGTTTGACAGTTGGACAGTTTGACAGTTGGATAGTTTGACAGTGAAGGTGAGGGAGGCTTCGCCGCCCGGTGTTGCTGGGGCTCAAGGTGGCAAGGTGGCAAACCTTTGCCTCCTTGAGCATCACCATCAATCACTTGCACACCACCAATTAAAATAAAATATTTCCAAACAAAAAAAGGCGGTCGCCTGACCGCCTTTTTTGTGATTAGATTCGAGATAGCTTTGAATCTTCCTCGGAACGTGGAATCAATTCCTCTGGGATTGGCTCGCAGGTTGGAATCAACTTCAAGTGACGATGGATTGGGAAACCAGTACCACCTGGAATTACGTGACCAAGAATTACATTCTCCTTGAAACCACGTAGGTGATCTATGCTGCCCATTGTAGCATTCTCTGTAAGCACGCGAGTTGTATCCTGGAAGGATGCTGCAGAGATAAAGCTGTCTGTCTCCAAAGCTGCCTTTGTGATACCGAGCAATACAGGAGTTGCTGTTGCTGGGCGACCACCCTCAGACTGAATCTTGCGGTTTGCCTCAAGGAATTCTGTCTGGCTAACCTGTGCATTCCAAAGTAGGTCTGTATCGCCTGGGTCTGTAATCTTAACCTTACGAAGCATCTGACGAACGATAATTTCGATATGCTTCTCGTTAATTTCTACGCCCTGACCACGGTAAACTGACTGTACTTCGTTTACTAGGAACTGACAGAACTGAGCAAACTCAACAACATTGATGTATTCCTGAACGTCGATTGCACCTTCTGTTAGGCGCTGACCCTTTGTAACATAGTCGCCATCGTATACAACGATATGCTTACCCATTGGTACAAGGTGACGGTCCTCAAAGTACTTACCTGTCTCCTCGTCAACAGTATTTGGATCAGTAACAATTAGAACGCGTTTACCACGCTCAACATTACCTAGAGTTACATAGCCATCAATACGTGAGATTTCAGCTGCGTCCTTAGGACGGCGTGCTTCAAATAGCTCAGCAACACGTGGTAGACCACCGGTAATATCAGAAGTCTTACTTTCACTGATAGGAATCTTAGCAATAACATCGCACTTAGAAACCTTAACACCATCCTTAGTCTTAACCTTAATAACAGCACCTGTTGGCATCTGGTATGTAATAACCTCAGATAGTTCAAGAACCTTCTTATTATCATTGTCAACAATCTTGATGCGACAATCAGTATCAATAAGCTCAGGAATATATTCAGGATCCCAAGAGCAAATAACCTCATTGTACTTAACACGCTCGCCAGGCTTGATGCTGAATACTGCACCATATGGAGCAACAAAAGAGCTTAGTAGGATTGGGTCTGCAATATCGTTCTTCTTCTTTGCAAGAATCTCGACCTTAACATCCTTATTCTTGCTATTAACAACAAGAACTCTGCCACCAACCTCAGACTTTTCAACACATAGGCTCTTATCATAGTTAACAATGATATTGATATCCTTTGTATCAAATAGCTTTGTTACTTCTGCCTTCTTATCGCTATGTGGGTTGCGATAGCCATATAGACCATTATTGATTGATGTAGCACCCTCAATATAGCGAGACTTATCTGTGCACTTAACCTTAGCAACAACAGAACCAGCTATGCGGCGCTCCATCTCGTTATTATCAATAAGAATCTCAGCACCTGCTGGAAGCTCACGCTTCTTAGCTGGGCGAACAAGAAGAACTTCTGGAGCACTTGCATTAGAAACACCGATAACCTTACGCTGATTTGTACCAGTATCGTTATCAATCTGATCAAGCACATCGATAGACTTACCTTGAACAAAGTTCTGGAAGTATAGCTTACCATCGAACTCAGACATAATTGGTGTGGTGTAGGAGTCCCACTTACAAATGCAAGTCTTCTCTTTGACAGTATCGCCATCACGGAAGTTAATGATTGTACCAACAGGTAGCTCCTTAGAGGTTTCTAATTCCTCACCATTGTCATTAACGATAGTGATTGTAGCACCCTTAGAGAATACAACCAAGTTCTTATCCTTGTTCTCAACAGTCTTCAAGCCAGAGCTGAACTTTAGCTTACCAGCCTTAGTTGAAACAAACTCTGGGTTTGTAACATCCTTAGCAGCAGTACCACCGATATGGAAGGTACGCATCGTTAGCTGTGTACCAGGCTCACCGATTGACTGAGCAGCAATAATACCTACTGCAGTACCAATTTCAACTGGCTTACCTGTTGCTAGATCGCGACCATAGCACTTAGCGCACATACCATGTGTGCTTGTACATGTTAGACCGCTACGAATCTTAACCTTCTCAACGCCAGCAGCTTCAATCTTATCGCAAGCAGCCTCATTAATCTCTTCACCTTCATCTACAAGAATATTGAAATCTTCATCGTAAATTGGCTCTAGGCAGGTACGACCAAGAATGCGCTCACGTAGAGATACCTTCTCAACATCACCCTCATAAATTGCCTCAACCTCAATACCAGCTGGTGTGCAGCAATCCTGCTCTGTAATAATAACATCTTGAGATACATCAACAAGCTTACGTGTTAAGTAACCTGCGTCAGCAGTCTTAAGAGCGGTATCGGCAAGACCCTTACGAGCACCATGTGAAGAAATGAAGTATTCAAGAATTGTCAAACCTTCACGGAAGTTAGAACGAATAGGAAGCTCAATAATGTCACCATTTGGCTTAGCCATACATCCACGCATACCAGCTAGCTGACGAATCTGCTGCTTAGAACCACGAGCCTTTGAGTCAACCATCATAAAGATTGGGTTGATTTCTAGCTCATCAGCATTCTTCATATTTGGTGTCCAGCCATTCTCTTCAATTTCCTTATACATATCCTCAGATACGGCATCGGAAGCTTTGAACCATGCGTCTGTAACCTTGTTATGACGCTCGGCATCTGTGATAACACCCTTTTGATATTGTGAGTTGAACTCATCAACCATCTTATTTGTAGAATCAAGAATGCTCTGCTTTGTAGATGGTGTACGCATGTCAACAAGACCGATAGAAACACCTGCACGTGTTGCCTGAGCAAAACCCATATCCTTTAGCTTATCAAGAGTTACAACAGTAACATCATGACCTGATAGGAAATGGCAGTCCCAAATCAAGCTACCAAGCTTAGACTTGTTAACAGCCCAGTTAACAAATCCAAGAGTCTCTGGCCAAATCTCATTAAAGAATACGCGACCAACTGTTGTCTCAATAACGCGTGCATTCTCATCACCATGCTTTGTCTTGCGGCCAAAGTCTGGGTTCTTGAACATAATGCGAGAATGTGTTGATAGAGCACCATCATCAAATGCTAGATGTACTTCATTTGCATCATTGAATAGAGGAAGGCGGCGCTGACGATTGATGCGCTCTGCCTCTGTCTCAGGTTTCTTCTTACGAGCAATAATGCGCATTCTATCTGCCTGACTATCTGCTGTGATGTAGTAGATACCAAGAGCAATATCCTGTGTTGGTGTCATGATAGACTTACCAGAAGCAGGTGAGAAGATAGAGTTTGAAGAAAGCATCAACAAGCGAGACTCAAGCTGTGCCTCAATTGATAGAGGAACGTGAACAGCCATCTGGTCACCGTCAAAGTCAGCGTTAAATGCAGTACATACCATTGGGTGAAGCTTGATAGCTTCGCCTTCAACTAGAACTGGCTCGAAGGACTGAATTGACAAACGGTGAAGTGTAGGAGCACGGTTAAGCATAACTGTCTTACCCTGTGTTACCTCTTCTAGTACGTCCCAAATCTTATCCTCTTTGCGCTCGATAAGCTTCTTTGCACTGCGAACTGTGTGTGCCTCACCAAGCTGCTTTAGGCGGCGAATGATGAATGGCTCAAATAGAACAAGTGCCATCTTCTTAGGCAAACCGCACTGGTATAGCTTTAGCTCAGGTCCGCAGATAATTACTGAACGACCAGAGTAGTCAACACGCTTACCAAGTAGGTTCTGACGGAAACGACCAGTCTTACCCTTAAGTGCATCACTTAGAGACTTAAGTGGGCGATTACCAGCACCAACAACTGCCTTACCCTGGCGGCCATTATCAAATACAGCATCAACAGCCTCTTGAAGCATACGCTTCTCGTTGCGGATGATAACATCCGGTGTCTTAAGCTGCTGTAGCCCCTTTAGACGATTGTTACGGTTGATAACACGACGATACAAATCGTTTAGATCTGAAGTAGCAAAGCGGCCACCCTCTAGAGGAACAAGAGGACGTAGCTCTGGTGGGATAACTGGCATTACAGTAAGAATCATATTCTCTGGCTTGCTATTGCTCTTCATGAAGCCTTCGCAGATCTTCATACGCTTAGATAGCTTTGCCTTTACCTGCTTAGAGCCTGTGTTCTCCATTTCAGCAATAAGAGAGTCCATTAGCTCATCAAGGTCAATCTTTTCAAGCACCTTCTTTACAGCCTCAGCACCCATCTGTGCTTCAAAGGCATCGCCATACTGCTTGCGATATTCTGCATAATCTACTTCAGAGAGTAGCTGATTCTGAGCAAGTGGTGTATCACCTGGATCTACAACTAGATAGTCCTCGTAGTAAAGAACACGCTCTAGGTTACCAGCACTCATATCAAGCATTGTGCCAATACGGCTAGGTGCACACTTTAGGAACCAAACATGTGATACTGGCACAGCAAGATCAATATGACCCATACGTACACGACGTACCTTTGCTACAGTAACCTCCACACCGCAGCGATCACAAACTACACCCTTATGCTTTACGCGCTTGTACTTACCGCATGCACACTCCCAGTCACGTGTAGGACCGAAAATGCGCTCACAGAATAGGCCTTCGCGTTCAGGACGATAGGAGCGATAGTTAATTGTTTCTGGGTTCTTTACCTCGCCATAGCTCCACTCACGGATTTTCTCAGGTGATGCAAGTGAAATTTGTACTGCATCATACTGATCTGCATCCGTCTTCTTACCAAATAAATCTTGAATTGAAAATGGGTTCAAAGCATTACTCCTTTAAATTAGTTGTTAGCTTCATCTGATTGGTCTTCAGCACCTAGTAGCTGCATATCAATGCAGAGACCATTTAGTTCATTTCTTAGAACAGAGAATGTCTCTGGGATACCAGCTTGAAGTGCATTAGAGCCCTTGACGATTGACTCATAAATTCTTGTACGGCCTGTGACATCATCAGACTTAACAGTCAATAGCTCCTGCAATGCATAAGCTACACCGTGAGCCTCAAGTGCCCAAACCTCCATTTCACCCATACGCTGACCACCAAGCTGTGCTTTACCACCGAGTGGCTGCTGAGTAACAAGTGAGTATGGACCTGTAGAACGAGCATGAATCTTATCTGTTACAAGGTGGTGTAGCTTAAGCATATAGATAACACCAACTACAACACGTTGTTCAAAACGCTCGCCTGTTCTGCCATCATAAAGAACTGTCTTACAATCGTCGCAAACCCAATTATAATCAGACTTCTCACGAGCCTCACGTAGGAAGTCGCGAATCTGATCTTCCATAACACCATCGAACACAGGTGTACCAGCGTGCAAACCAAGAGCACGGCATGCAATACCTAGGTGTGTTTCGAAAACCTGACCGATGTTCATACGTGAAGGCACACCCATTGGGTTTAGAACGATATCAACGCACTGACCATTAGGTAGGAATGGCATATCCTCTGGAGGAAGAATACGAGCAACAACACCCTTGTTACCATGGCGACCAGCAAGCTTATCACCAACAGATAGATTCTTCTTCTCTGCGATATAAACCTTAACAGTCTTGATTGGGCCCTGACTGTCATTTGAGGAATCAAGCTCAGCAAGCTTCTTCTTTGCTGTTTTCTCAGCCTTCTCAAAATCAGGATTTGCATTATCAATAACATCCTTAATCTGCTCCTGAGTACCACAAACCTCCATGCTCCAGTGCTTGCGGCAACGAGCTAGGTGTTGTAGGTGAGACTTATTTGTCTTTGTAGAAGCAGGAATAATAATGTCACCAGTTTCTGTATCAATAATGTCAAAGGTATTCTTATTTTGACCGATAACTCCCTGAAGCTTAGCAACTAACTCCTTAGTTAGCTCCTCTGTACGCTTCTTTAGTTCGTCCTCAATCTTTTTGCGTTCCTTCTTAATTTCACTTAAATCAGCCTGAACGTTTGACTTCTTAGGATCCTTTGCGCGGTTAATCTTAACATCCATAACGATACCCTCTGTTCCTGGTGGAACACATAGAGAAGAATCGCGAACCTCAGAACCCTTATCACCAAAGATAGCACGTAGTAGACGCTCCTCTGGTGGAAGCTCTTCCTGCTCAGACTTAGGTGTTACCTTACCAACAAGAATATCGCCTGGCTTTACCTTAGCACCAACGCGAACAACACCATCAGCATCAAGATTGCGTAGTGCATCTTCACCAACATTAGGGATATCACGTGTAATTTCCTCAGGACCTATCTTTGTCTCACGTGCCTGGCACTCAAAATCTGTGATATGAACAGAAGTAAATACATCGTCACTAACGATACGCTGAGATACAAGAATAGAGTCCTCGAAGTTACAACCACACCATGGCATAAATGCAACAAGTAGGTTCTTACCAAGAGCAAGCTCACCCTGATCAGTTGCAGGACCATCTGCAAGAACATCACCCTTCTTAACTGTATCGCCAACCTTTACAATTGGATACTGGTTAAAGCAGGTGCTTGCATTTGTACGGCGGAACTTCTGCAATGAATACTCGTGCTCATCGCCCTTCTTATTTGTAATGGTAATTGAGCAAGCATCAGCCTTTGTGACCTTACCATCTTCTTCTGCTACTACAACCACACGAGAGTCACGTGCTGCACGACCCTCAAGACCAGTTGCAACATAAGGACGCTCTGTGCGCAATAGAGGAACTGCCTGACGCATCATGTTTGCACCCATCAATGCACGGTTAGCATCGTCGTGCTCAAGGAATGGAATCAAGCCTGCAGCAATAGAAATTACCTGCATAGGTGAAACGTCCATGTAATTTACTAATTCACGTGGAAGAGCTTCAAATTCACCATTGCGGCGGCACATAACTGTTGGGTTCTTAAATGTACGATCTGCAGTCAAAGGTGCGTTAGCCTGTGCTACAACGTGATTCTCCTCATCGTCAGCAGATAGATAAACAACCTCATCAGTAACCTTGCCATCTACTACCTTTACATAAGGTGTCTCGATAAAACCAAATTGGTTAATATGAGCATAGATACCAAGAGATGAAATCAAACCGATATTTGGACCTTCAGGAGTCTCAATAGGACAAATACGACCATAGTGAGAAGGATGAACGTCTCGAACCTCAAAGCCTGCACGATCACGGGACAAACCACCAGGACCAAGAGCTGACAAGCGGCGCTTATGAGCTAGACCTGAAAGTGGGTTTGTTTGATCCATAAATTGAGATAGCTGGCTACGACCAAAGAAATCGCCAATTACACTAGCTAGAGTTTTTGATGTAACAAGCTTTTGGATAGCGACATCAGAGGTTGATACTGGAGTAGCAGAAACTGCTGAAGTAGCTGCTGTTGAAGATGCTGCATTTGCACTATTTTGAGAGAACTGTATAGACATACGCTCTTTGATTACACGCTCTGTACGTGCAAGACCTGTGCGGCAATAACCCTCAAGAAGCTCACCAGCTGTACGAATACGGCGGCTACCTAGGTGGTCAATATCATCTGTAACACCTGTTTCATAAATGTTTAGAAGCATACGAATTGCACGGATAACATCAACCTTGCTTAGAATACGCTGCTCACTTGAAACCTCTTCCTCTCCACGCTCAGGATCTGTATAAGCACCAAGCTTTTGGTTAAGCTTATAACGACCTACACGACCAAGATCATAGCGACGCTCATCGAAGAATAGGCGTGTGATGTATGTCTTTGCGTTAGAAGCTGTTACAGGATCACCTGGACGAATTGTGTGATAAATTTCGCGTAATGCTTCTTCCTCGTTTGTTGTTGTTTCTGCACGTAGAGTTGTTACAAACAAGCCCTTGTCATTAGAAACATTAACAACCTCAACATACTCAATTCCTGCAACACCTAGCTGATGAAGAACTGTTGCTGAAACTGGAGCATAGCGGTGAGCAATAATAGCATTGCTGTTATTTGGATCGCGGATATCCTCTGGGAAAACATAATTTGCAAGGAAATCCTCTGGATAACCATTTGGATAAACCTTTGGATCAAGCTGAGTCTGTAGAGTCTCAAACTTGTAGAAAAGCTCTAGAATCTGGCGATCTGTTGAATAACCAAGTGCACGTAGGAATGTTGAAACACGGAACTTCCTGCGGCGACGACGACGATCTAGGAATACCCAAATTTGGTTCTGTACATCAAACTGTAGCTCAATCCATGAACCACGGTCAGGGATAATACGAACTGAATAAAGCTTTGAACCATTGTTGTGAATTGTCTTTTCAGAGCAAAGACCTGGAGAACGATGAAGCTGGCTAACAATAACACGCTCTGCACCGTTAATAACAAAAGCACCATCATCTGTCATTAATGGAATATCACCCATAAACACAGACTGCTCTTTTGTTTCCTCGCCATCACGAGAAAGGCGGAAAACAACATTCAATGGAACCTGGTATGAGGCGCCCTCGCGAAGAGCTTGTAGTGGAGTATATTGTGGCTCCCCTAACTCATAGCGCACGAAATCGAGGTTATAGGTTTCATTTAAACCACCAACAACTGGGAAAATTTCTTTAAAAATACCCTGAAGACCTTGATGCTTACGCTTTGTTGGTGGAACGTCTGCTTGCAAGAAATCCTTAAAGGATTTGGTCTGTATCTCGATAAGATCTGGTGGCTGGATTACTGGTGTAAGTTTGCCGAAAATGGTTCTTTCTACCATCAGGTACCTCTTCTTTTAGTTGAAAACAGAATCCGCTTTAAGCGGGGGAAATTGGTGTGTTTTTTTAGAAAAAAAACATCTAAAAAAGAAAACGCCACAGGCGGGTTCGTATTGAACCCGCCCAAAAGCATGAATTTCGAAGCCCTTCACAGAGATAGCTTATTTTAAGATAAAACCATGAAGGGTTTTCGAAGATATTAGGCTAAATTACTTAACCTCAACTTTAGCGCCTGCAGCCTCAAGCTTCTTCTTGAGCTCTTCAGCCTCGTCCTTAGAAACGCCGGACTTAACAACGCCATTGCCCTCTACAAGAGCCTTAGACTCTGCTAGGCCAAGACCTGTTGCAGCACGTACTTCCTTGATAACTGCGATCTTGTTTGCACCAGCATCAGCTAGCTTAACGTCGAACTCTGTCTTCTCTTCAGCAGCAGGTGCAGCACCAGCAGCAGGAGCAGCAGCAACAGCAGCTACAGGAGCAGCAGCAGAAACGCCCCACTTATCCTCTAGTGCCTTAACTAGGTCAGAGATCTCTAGAACGGATAGACCGCTCAAATATTCAATTACTTCGTCTTTTGTCATTTTATTTCTTCTTTCTTGTGTAACCGCACGAATGTTTCATCGTGAGGGGATTGAGCTACGCTACTTCGGCACCCACCGAAATCACGCAGCCCGGCATTTTACGACACACTTTATGCCGCAGAACCATCTTTGTCTTGCTTTGCCTTGAGAACGTATAGTACGCTCTGTAGAGGTGCTGCAAGAACGCGAACGAGAGATGATGCAGGTGCCTGTAGTGTTCCAAGGAACATTGCACGCATAACATCCTTGGAAGGAAGCTTAGATAGAGCCTCAACTTGATCCTGATCAAGTGTAGCTGTATCCAACTGAGCTGCCTTAACAGATGCATTCTCATTCTTCTTCAAAAATTCGATAACGATCTTTGCTACTTCAGCAGGATCTCCAGCACCAGTTACCATTGCTGTAGGACCAGTCAAAACGGCTTCAATGCCCTCCCAACCCTTCTCAGCTGCAACCTTTGCTAGATATGCATTCTTAACAACCTTAACTGCTGAATCAGCCTTTGCTAACTCCTTACGTAGTGTAGCAAACTTAGAAACTGTTAGTCCACCGTAGTTAAGAACAAAGCAGTAATCTGACTTCTCAACTAGCTCTGTGATTTCCTTGATAGCAAGGATTTTCTCTGGACGATTAGAATTTGCTTGTGGTTTCATCTATGCTCTCCTTAGTCCTTAATATCAATTTTAACTGGTACACCCATTGTAGATGTTACAGTAACACGACGGAAGAACTGACCCTTTGTAGATGCTGGGCGCTCAGCACGAATAGCTGAGATAATTGCCTCTGCATTCTCTTCAAGCTTAGCAGCATCAAAGCTTAGTTTACCAAATAGAACGCAGATGTTGCCCTGACGATCCATACGGAACTCAACCTTACCAGCCTTCTGAGCCTTAACAGCTGCAGCTGTATCATCTGTAACTGTGCCAGTCTTTGGATTTGGCATCAAACCACGAGGACCTAGCTGACGACCTAGCTTACGAACCTCCTGCATAGCCTCTGGAGTAGCAATTGCTACATCGAAATCTGTCCAACCACCCTTAACTTTCTCGATAAGATCTTCGTTACCAACGAAGTCAGCACCTGCCTCGCGAGCAGCATCAGCTGCAGTACCGCCAGCAAAAACTGCTACCTTAACGCTCTTACCTGTACCGTGTGGTAGGCTTACTGTACCACGAATCATCTGATCAGACTTACGTGAATCACAACCCATGCGCATACCGAGCTCCATTGTCTCGTCAAACTTTGCAATTGGGTTTGCCTTAATGAAAGCGATTGCCTCAGCAAGTGAAACTGCCTCAGTAGGTGCCTTCTTGGCTACATCTGTATATTTTTTACCGTGCTTTGCCATAGTTAATTACACCTTCCTTAGCCTTCTACTACGTCAATGCCCATGCTACGAGCTGTACCTTCGATCATGCGTGCAGCGTGCTCTTCATTGATAGCATTCAAATCAGCTGCCTTAACCTTAACGATTTCCATGATCTGTGACTTTGTTACCTTACCAACCTTTGCACTGTTTGGCTTACCAGAACCCTTCTGGATACCAGCTGCCTTCTTTAGAAGAACTGCTGCTGGAGGGCTCTTTAGTACGAAGGTGAAGGAACGGTCAGCATATACAGTGATAACTACTGGAATAATCATTCCAGACTGTGCCTGTGTTGCTGCATTGAACTCTTTACAGAACGCCATAATGTTAACGCCCTGTGAACCAAGTGCTGGTCCGATAGGAGGTGCTGGGTTTGCAGCTCCTGCTGGCACCTGCAAACGCACGATGCCTGTTACTTTCTTTGCCATATTTATGGTTTCCTTAGTAAATATACTCTCCCGGGTCCCTACCGGTACATACGAGTATTAATTATTACATGATAGGTGCTACATCGGTCTCTTCAGGAATAACCTTCTCAACCTCGTAAACACCTACCGTAGTAAGGACGTCTCTACCAAAGATTGTTACATTAACCTTTAGCTCGCCCTTCTCGGGATCTATTTCTTGTACTATGCCAGTTGATGAAACAAATGGTCCAGACTTAATCTTAACCTCATCACCAACCTCAAATGGTATAACAACCTTTGCCTCTTGTCCTGCTTCTGATGCACCTAGAATTGACAACATCTCAGCATCTGACAATGGCTGTGGCTTTCTCTGCTCTCCACCCAAGAAACCAATTACGCCCTGAACACCACGGATAAATGACCATACTGGCTCATTAAGTGGACGCTCACCACGCTTTGCTCCCTTGTAATATACAGCAGCATTAATAAAAACATATCCAGGGAAAAGCTTCTTTGTAACATTTATCTTACGCTTTTTCCCTGCTTTATCCTCAGAAAATTTAACAACCTTCTCTGTTGGTACACGAACATCATTTATGTAAATGTCAAGACCAACCTCTTTTGATTGAGCCTTAAGTAGCTTCTCTACCTTCTGTTCCTGGCCTGTTAATGCTTGTAGCACAAACCACTCCATTACAGGCTCTAGCTCTAAATCTGTCTGCATCTGTATCTGCTTCCTTAACTAAAAATTTTGAAGTGATTAGGCTGGGCTTAACGAATTACTAGAGAATTCACAATCCACTGCAAAACCTGATCGCACAATAAAACAAATACTGCTACCAACAATAGCATTGCAGCAATAACCCAGGTAGACTCAACAAGCTCTTTGCGACCAGGCCAAGAAATCTTACTGAATTCAGAACGGCAATCTCTTAGGAAACTTCCTAATCCTTTTTTCTCTTCTTGTTCGTTGTTCATGAATCTCTCCAGGAAAACCCCCTATGCTCTCATAGAGGAAAATGGCACGTGGAGCCGGACTCGAACCAGCAACAGGCGGTTTTGGAGACCGCTGCTCTACCAATTGAACTACCCACGTATTAAAATCGTTATTATTAACTCAAATAGTTAAACGTTTGTCAGCAATACGCTTACTTAACTTCCTTATGAAGTGTGCGTTTACGCTCATTTGGGCAGAACTTCTTCTGCTCTAAACGTGCTGCCATTGTCTTCTTATTGCGAGTTGTTGTATAGTTACGGCGCTTGCACTCTGTGCATTCCATTATAGCGAGCTCTCTCGGCATAATATTACTCCTAAAATCAGTGCTTTAAAAAATTGAAATACTAAATTACCATATACCTTGAATGAAAATCAAGCGTTTTTTTTAAATATTTTTTAATTTTTTTTCTTTTTTTCTCAATTCTGACCTATTTTTCCTAAAAATTTAATACCTAAATATAAGCACGGTGGCTAAATCTGTGATATTTTTGACTGGATTACTGGATTTAACTATCGTTTCTAGCTAATTTGTCTGAAAATCAAAGAGGGCGACCAATGCCGCCCTCCTCAATATTATTTCTTAACTATTACTAGTTTATAATAATTGTTGTTGCAAATGATGGCTCCAGATGAACCCAGATACCTGAAATATTGTCACCCTCTCGAGCATCCGTGCCGTCATATGTGCAATAAAAATAGTTTACTGCTGGATTTGGCAAGTCGGAGAACTCAATAAAATCAAGTGTCAATGGATTCTTATTTGGAGAAGCCCATGAAATCAACTGATGATCATATTTTTTATTCTCTTTTGATGGTTTTGTATATGCAGGGCTTTCCGGATCTACCTTAATCAAGATATTTGTCTTACTTGTTGATGTCAGGAATGAGTTGTTTAAATTGTCATATCTCTGAAGAGGAACCTCACCATAACCACCAACAGGAATTTCAAATACTAATTCAGGACGAGCCAGCTTAGAATCATCACTGTTATCATCATCTGCAATGCGTAGGCTACCTCTCATATATAAACGAGGATTCTTGCCTTTGAAGATTACACGAGGAACACCGCCGTCATCATATGTATGCTTTGCCAATGACCAATGGTTCATATATAGATAATTCCAAATATAAATCGTTGAGTCGTCAATTGTAAGCTCCGTACCTGATGAAGAAAGCTCTAGTGTACTAAAGTAACCAACAGATTTACTGTCAAACAACAACTTACTATTAGTATTGTTTGCGCGGAAAACATCATTAGGAAGATCAAAGACACCAGCATTGGTTACATGCAGCATACAATTTGTAGCTGTAGCACTCTTATGAAAGTTAAAGCTGCCATTTGCTTTATAGAACCAAACATTATCAATAGTAACCTTTCCATTTTCGTAAAGATTTACCTCATTCTTTATGAACATTCTATACATATTATTATCTATTGGAGCAAGCTCATCTGTGCCATAATCACCTTTAAAAGTAACATCTAAATTTGACTTAGACAAATTCAAAGTTATTGCCCAATTATTAGTATTGTAAATTCCACCTATTGTTTGAGTAACAATAGATGTTACTGCTGTTCCTTTAAAGCTTGTAAAATCAGCATAAGAGGAATACTGAGGGAATCCCAATGCATCACCCTTATATGTATTGCTCCAATTAAATGAATTAGTCCAATAACCGTATGTTAAATCTTTTACCCACTTGTAAGTAGATTTAGAATCAATAACTCTTCCTGAGGTTTCATCTGCATTTAAAGGCAATGATTCCGATTTCCAAATAACGCCTGCACACTCATTAGAGCAAACAACTTTATAGTGATAGTAGTCACCCCAATTTTTTGCCATAACATCATCAAATGCATATTGTGTATTTTCTGTCTCTGCCTTCACGATAGATACAGGCTCATACACCAAACGGCTATCATAAGCATCAAATGTCAAATTTGTGCTAGATGTATATAAAATCAAATATGTATCACCAGCACCTACGCTACCAACTGTTGCTGTTATATAAAAATGACGACCATCTACTCTTGCTGCTGATGTTGAAATAAGAATACTTGCACCAAGTGTCTTAAATGTGTCTGCTGTTGTTGTTGATTGGTTGCCAATATCATCAGAAATTGTTATTGTGTAATTGTAATTTGAGTCAGGAACAAGACCTTCTAATTGACAAGAGAATACTTCACCCTTTGTCAATGTCTGAACTGCACTTGTCAGCTTTTCATCAGAACCTTCAATCCAATAGGTTACAAATACCTCTGCTGATGTAGCATCATCAGCGAAGTATATATTAGCACTTACTGCTGCCTTATCACCATCTAAAACAGATGCACTTTGTGAAACAATCTGAGATGCATCAGCTTGGCTCAAATCATATACAGAAGTCCAAACAACATCAAAAACAACATCTACAGCAAAACGAACAAACTTAGCATCTGAAGGAACACTCATATTAAATACTTGCTCCTCACTAGAAACTTCTAGAGAAATCTTATTTGGCCAAGCATCTAAATCTGTGCCATAATCCTCATCACCATAACAAGCATAAACAACAGCTGCATTACCACTAGCCAATTTCAAAGAGAAATTATATGCAGAAGCATTCTTTTCCCAAGAAACAACCTGAGCATTGCGAGTAGGTATTTCTGTGACGAATAAAGAACCATCACCTGGGTCAACAAATGTACGCCAATATTCTGCATTGTCTAAATCATTTGTAGCAATTGCAGGATCTACATCTGTCCATTGCATACCTGAAACAACGCTGATATCATTTCTCTTACCTATGCCACCATAGCCCTGAAAAACCATTGCCTGAAATTTATGCCAACCTGTGTAGGTTGCTACATAAGGCTTGAAAGAAGGCCAATTTTCTTTATTGTAACCTTGGTTACCATTATAAAGATATTGACCATTGATTGCAACAGAAGCACCATCATCAAAATGAGTAAATGCACTATAAGTTTTACCCTCTGTCAGGTACATATAGCCATCATAGTATGCGTATGTATATTCTCGTAAATTCCAAGCTTTACCAGTTGTGCCATACACAGTTTCATGAGTTAAAATATTACCAAACAATGTACCAAGTACAACATCCTTTGCGTCATCTGCAAAACCTTCTGGAGACAGTGTACGAATATCTGTTTCCAAAGCCCAACGCTCGGCAACTCCCACTGGATTTTTCTGGAATGAACCTATACACTGAATAAGACCTGCTTGTGCTTCTGCTTTAGCAACCATAGATGAGCAAAGAAGTGCGCTCAATCCAACGACCAAACTAATTTTTTTCACGACATTTCCTTAAGTTTATCTATAAATTTACAATATATTAAAAACTCAATTACAAGAACACAAGCCACACACAAACTGATATGGTGTGGCTTTATTATAAATTATTCTTTAGGCCAGCTGACAGTCTGTGCAAGCAAAACCTTTTTGTGAGAAGGAAGCTTGATAAGTTTTGCGAATGCGGCACCATCTATTGAACCGCGGACTACTGTTCCCAAACCCTTTGATGCACAATATAAATATGTATTCTGACTCATCAAGCCAGCATCTACTCCTAGCATCAACATATTGTGAGCCGCATCATCAATACCTAGCTTTTGCACATCGCCAACAAAAACTAGATTTAATGCTGCAGCTTTAACAAATGGCTGCATCCCCGTCTGCTCTCTAAAATCTCCCTCACAAACAAGTTCTAACGCATTCTCTTGTGGAAGATATAGATAAATTCCTTTTTCTACAACAACATATACACTTACTGCTTGCTTATTCAAAGTAGAACCTGCTGTTCTCTTACCATCTGGACGATTTACACCACAGGTGGCCCACAAAAGCTCAGAAAGCATTTCCTCTGAAATTGCCTTTGAATAATCATACTCGCGGATTGATTGTCGCTTGGAAAGAGCCTTCATAAGTGGCATACCACCCTCTTTTTTAACGGTTGGCAACAACACTTTTCCACTCATAGTTGCACACTCCTCTGAAAATGCACTTGATAGCAATATTGCTAAACACAAACAACCACAAATTGTCTTGATTTTATTCATTGCACTGCCCACTGTTGTCCTAATTTATTTAATGATAATTGTTGTAGGGATGTAAGGGAATAGAGATAACCACTGCACAGCACCCTTGACTGCAATTGTACCTAATACCTTACCAGTCTTGGGGAATTGATAATCATCAGAAATCTCGCTTGCTGGAACTTCCTTTAATGGTGTAAAGACATAATTTCCGTCAGTATCCTCCGCTGTCCAATTATCAACATACTCTTCGAAAATAATTATATTGTTACGGTATTTTGCTCAATATGCCCAAAATTGACCACCATTTACAAATGTTGTTGGTCTGGAACCATAAAAATAAATATCAGCATCCTTCAAGCGTCCAAAGCATTCTTGCCCAAGAGTTGTCAAAGATGCAGGGAATCTTAGCTCTGAGATATTTGAAGCATAATTAAAAGCCTTCATTCCAATACTTGTTAATCCAGAGGATTTACTAAAGTCTAAGCTACCAGTATATTTTGAACAACTGCTAAATGCTTCCTGTCCGAGATTTGTTACCTTAGTAAAATTAGTTGGGTATAAGCTCTCTAAGCTTGAACAACCAGAAAATGCTGTTGCTCCAATACTTGTTACCTCTGAACCAAATACTGCATTTGTAATAGTTGAAGTAGAACAAAAAATATATCCTGGAATTATATTTAATTTTGGAGCCTTAAAGCTTGTAATCTTTGTTTGACGGAAATGTGAGTCACCTGTAACAGATACCAGCTCAGGGAACTCCCAGTCTCCTTTAATTTTAGGTGCATATCCCATAAAGTGAGTTCCTATTGATGTAACCTTTGGTAAAACCTTTGGTTCAAAATTCTCTAGATTATTTACTCCTGAACTTCTAGAAATAATTTCTGCACCAATAGAGGTAATATCCTGACTAAAAACAAGGTTTGTAATTGCGGAATTTCCACTAAGAAAATATCCACCAATAGCTCCATATACATTTGGAAGCACTAATGAGGTTATTCTAGTATTTCTAAAGGTATCGCCATTATCAAATTTTAACCTAGCATAGCAAACCACATCTTCTTTCCATGAAGAACAATTATAAAAAGCTCCCTTGTTAATGACTTCGATAGAATCAGGAAGCGTTCCTCCTCCAACTGATGCCAATGATGAGCAATCTTTAAATGCTTCTAGACCAATTGTTTTCAATGATTTACAAACATCCAAGTTGATTGAAGTAATTGGAGCACCATTAAAAGCATACTGACCGATGCTTCCTAATTGGCTTCCCTCTTCAATGGTTACAACACCATTTACACCATACCTAAACCCATAAGATTCAATTGCTGTTACCGTATTAGGAATTGTAAGGCCATTTATTTCTGTTCCACTAAAAGCACTTTGCCCAATTTTTACAATTGAATACCCTTCTAGATCATTATTTGCTGCAATAAGATCTAGCTTATTGCCTGCACCTGCTACAACACTATTTTTATTATTACAGCCAACAGTTATTTCATTATTAGCATTAACTGAGCAACCAATAACCCAAGTGCCATCTGTTAACTCATAAGGATAGCCATTTGAAGAGGTCCCAAGCGTCCAAGCAGCATTAGCAGTAAGCATACCACATGAGATTACTGCAATAATTGCAAACATTCTGTTTTTCATAGAGATATCCTTTTCTTAACAAGTATATTTCATAATAATTTTACCAACAAGGTTGCTGTGTATGGATTAAAGGAAGGCCAGTTTTCACAATCATAGCCTTGATTACCATTATAGAGGTATTCGCCTTCAATAGCAACTGCAGCACCATCATCATAGTGAGTAAACACGCTATATGTTTTACCTTTTGTTAAATACATGTATCCTTCATAATAAGCATACATATATTCATTCAAGCGCCAAGGCTTACCAGTAACGCCGTAAACAGTTTCATGGGTATTGATATTACCAAGCAATGTTCCTAAGGTAACATCCTTTTTACTTTCGTCATAGTCTGCCGCAGAAAGAGTTGTAATATCCGTATCTAGAGCCCATCTCTCAGCCTTACCCACAGGATTTTTTGTAAAAGAATCAACACATTGAATAAGACCAGGATCTGCTTTAACTATTGTTGTAGCCGCAAATATTGCAAAAGCAACACCCATTAACTTACCAAATTTTTTATCCATAAAACACCCTTAATAATTGATTAAAAAATCACTTAAATAACACAATACCATAATTTTATGGCTAATTGCAAAATTATTTCTTTTTAAAATCCTAAAATTAGTCAAAAAATGGGTGTCCTTGATTTAAGGGCACCCATTTTTTTGTATTATCTAATTATGATAACATTCTCTCCTACTATTCGCATTACATCGCTATATGTAATGAGAT
Organism: Kiritimatiellia bacterium; assembly: GCA_017481725.1. GTDB lineage: Bacteria > Verrucomicrobiota > Kiritimatiellia > RFP12 > UBA3636 > RGIG990. Next base: position 31,145 of record JAFUOX010000018.1, read on the forward strand.
TTTCATCTGCCATTGCAGCATACTCAGCTTGAACAAATGCTGCAGAAATTTCTCCAGGTATTAAACGAACCTCATCAACCCAGCCATTCCAATTTCGATTACCCTTTCCTTCTCCACGACCTAACTCGCAGTTTCCTACACATAATGGGGAATCGTTATTAATAACAGAAGCAATACCTGTTGATCCTAAATATTGTCCGTTCTGATATACATATGCTTTGCTTCCATTATAAACAAACGTTATATATGACCAATCCTTTATAGAATACTTAAATGGCAAAGAAGTATAGGTGTTACTATTTCCACGAACATCAACCTGCTCTCTTGTATCCCTTAATTCAATAGCAAATCCGCCAGTAAATCCTTCTGAGTTGTTTGAGCGTGTTCGTTTGTAGAACATATTGTCATAATAAAGAGGTTTACCACTATGCTTAAACCAGCCAGAAATCGCAAACGTTGAGCCTACGTCCAAAGGTGAATTTTCACCACTATCTGGCATAAATACTCCACCATATCTATGGGCATCATTATTACCACCAACATTGTTTCCAATAAGAACAGAATCACCAAAAACACCAGGCTCGCCAGCTACAGATACAGCAGCCAATTCTCCATCTATTCCTTTTGCAGCTGTAGAATTTGGATAAGATCCATAAATACTTGAATTATTTGTTTCATTAAAATGCCATACACCAGCATATTCCGCCCAAACAGCTGTAGAGTCTAATAATTCAAATGAAGAGCCATAGCGAATTGTTAATATCTCATCATCATCAAAATTAGGAACATTTACCCATATAAGTGACTCTCCCTCCTCATCCCATACTTCTATTTCATAAGGAAGCTTTGTACCATTTGAATCAATGATTTCGAATTTCTTATCGACAACATCTGCATATTTAAAGCCAGAAATTGACTCCTCTGAAATACGAAGAAGAGTTGGTATATTCTTTGCTGCTTCATTTTTATATGAAATGGTAGCATGAAATGCCTTATAATATCCCTGTGAAAAATCAACTGGGGAAATGTTAAATGAAGGCATTGAAATTGTTTTTACCTGCTCTTCTCCATTAACAAAAAATGAAACAACAAAACTTAGAGAATACTCACCTGGGTTATAAAATGTAATGGTTTTGGATATATATCCACTTCTTATGCTTCCAAGCAATACCTCCGTCTGCTCGTTTTCAGATACCCCATATATTGCTTTTAATGTAAAGTTCTCGATATTTTCATCACAAACTTCAACAAGTGCACCAAACTCTGCTTTTCCATCAATAATAAAAGAGGAAGGGTATATATAATAAGATTCTTTCTCTAATTCACCAATATCTGAATATGTAACAAAATTTGAATTATTAACTGAATCATATTCAGCTGTTATCCAATCCTGTGAAGCAACACCCTTATAGAAGCGAACCTCATCCATATTGCCATAATATCCATCATTATTACTTGCGTTAGCATACGAACCTACAGCCCAGTAATCAAGATTACCATCTGCTAACTTTATAGCCGCATCATTGGAATAAATATTTTCTGAATTAAAGTATGACTTTACAGAGGTATCAGCATACGAAAAAGCTAGATGCCCCCATTCTCCAACCGTAAGAGCTCCCTTACCATTATCTTCCGCTGGTTGATGAACCTGCTTACCTGCTACAGAAAAATATGTTCCTTTCTCTACTAATGCCATTAAACCTGCATTCTTCCAATCGCTTTTATTACATAGAATAACCATTGTAGGATAATTTGTTTCGAATTTTTTACGATTAAACCAACCAGAAAAAGTAAAACCTTCTGTAACAGTTGTTAGTTTATTTTTAATTGGATTAGAAAACTCTAATCCACGCGTGTTTTTTGCATCTTTAAATAAATTTGCTCCAACTAGAGGATTTGTCTGTGATTGAGAAACCCCATTAGGAACAACTCTAGAAGAATTACCTGTAGCATCAACTAGATTTGTAACAGAAGTATTACCATGGAAAACAGCAATATATTTGCTCCAAACATCTTGTGAATTTACTTCTGGAATAAAATCTATTGCTAGTGATGACACTAGATTATAGCACATAGAGAATTTTGTTGTTTTCCCAGAAACTGCAGGTATTTTAACCCAAACAAATGATGTACCTGTTGTATCCCACAATTCTATTTCGTGTGGAATTAAATTTCCTTCTGAATCAATAAAGCGAATATCTGCACCTCCCTCATAACAATCAGAATAAGAGAAGCCAGGTATTCCTGCTTCAGAAAGTCTAACTAGAACAGGAAAATCTGCCAGCTCTGTAGTTCCATTATATCCAGAAACAAACATATCTATTTTATTACAAAATAATTTTGACTGGACAATATCTTGTGCATTGCATATAAAAGCAGCACAAAACACTGCTAACACTGTAATAATTTTATTCATACAACTTCTATTTGACATATAATTAAATAATTCAATTTACATTTTTTATCATTGCTCACATATTAGCAAATTAACCTTATTCTAGTCAAGGTCAGGAAATCGGTTCTACAGAGCCATCATCTACTCATTAGTTCCTTATGCCGGCTTCAACAATCACCAGCCCATCACTACAAATGATATTCAGACTTTTTGACGCCAGACCATTGTTTTTTGCTGTCGCGTCTAATCTCGTCCTCTGCGTCCTCCGCGTCGCAGCGTCCCTTATTCTCACTTATTGCTTTCGCCTAACACGGAGTACGGAGGACAAGGGAGAATTGTGCAAACAATAATAACACCAAAGCAATCATTAAAAAAACCCAACAATCCCTCCGTGTCTCCGTTCTCTTTATTCTCCGTGTTTCGCCGAAGGCCAGAGCACTAGCGACAAATCGGTGTTCGCGCCGCAGGCTCAAGTGCGAGGTTGGACATGAGACATGAGACGCGGGACGAGCGAGAGCATTTGCCTTCTTGTGGTTGTACAC
>JAFUOX010000096.1 GCA_017481725.1 Kiritimatiellia bacterium
GTTCTAAGTGGCGAAGAATAATGGTAATATTTCTTGCGTGCAATTTCTTTCGATGGTATATGTACCAACCAATTTAAATAGACCTTGCATCTATCAAGGACCTAATTTGAATAAGTATTTAGAGAAGCGTCCTATTTTACCAACAGGAACACAAGAATTAAGATAAAAGGGGTTATATGAAATATTGGTTAACAATAATGATCGTTTTGCAAATTTTTGGACTGCATGCAGAGACATTTAAGATGGGTTTTCGTCCACGGGAAGTTTGCGAATTAAAATTTGAAAAAGACATATTTAGTGTCGAAGAAAGAGATTTAATAACAAAGGATATCCACCGAATGTTTTTTTTATTTAGGAAACGAAAAGATATAATAAAAAAAGATCTTTTTACAGGAGAATATTCTTTTGCAAAAGTACCACCAGAAGCATTCCCAAAGAATTTTACAAAATATTTTGATTTTGAAGAAGGAAAAACGAATTTTGTTTTTATATTAAATTCAAAGGGTTGTGATGCGTATAAAAAAGCTTTTGATTTTCGCTATAAGCACAAGGAAGAGATAAAAAAGCTAGAAGAATTTAATAGGGCGTTGCACAATAATGAATTAGTAAAACTACCAAGAAAAGAAAAAGAGAAGCTATTGTTTGGAGAAACAAATGGAATTAATGATTTTCTTCTTGATAATAGTTTGCATCATGAATATTTTGATTATTATATTCAGCCACCATTGTGTATGCTTGATACTAGATATGTTACTTTCCCTGATGGAAATACATATTTAACTTGGTTTCATGGATCAGTAAGTAATGAATGGGGTGAGTTTGAAATGGGACTTAATGCACACATTTATAAAGATGGAAGATGGACATTGCTGTATGGGAGACAAATTAGAGAGTTTTTATTAAATGAATATAAACAGTGGGTTCTAAGTGGCGAGGAATAGTCTCATTCTGATTTAATCCTCCACAATCAATATCATTATTTAAACCGTTTTAGTTCGATAATTAAGATATAATCAAAATAAGGAGATAAAATGAAAATCAAGCTAATTATACTAAATGTTATTTTGGGTGCTTTTGCTCTATGTGATACTGTGAAAATTGGAGCAGCATCTTATGAATTAACTTATTCTACGGATAACCTTACAAATTTAGAAAAAGCATCTGTAACAAATGATTTGAATAATATTTTTTCGCTCTTTGAAAATATAGAGGAATGTGTTACTCAATATGGTGAAACGTATTATTTAATGAGTGAAGATTATGAGACAGGACTACCAGAAGACTTTCATGAGTATGTTGCCGTAAAGAAAGTTGATAATACATTTTCTTTTGAAATTACATCCGAAGGTGCAGAAAAGTATAAGTCCGCTATTCAATTTGTTACTACAAATCAAACAAAAATTAATGATTTAAATCTCTTGCTTTCAAATATTCAATCAAAGGCAATATTAAATTGGCCAGCAACAAATAAGCTCGCTCTAATTCATAATGCTCAAAAGACAAATCTTAATGAAAGTAATGCAGATATTTTTGCAAATATGCTATGCAATGCATCTCCAAAAATGTCTAGCATCCTTGAAATTCAAATGTCTAATGTTTTAAGAGGGACAAATGTGCTAATGGCTGTGCCTAAAGCTAGAATTTCACACATGGGGAATCCTACAATAGCTTCCTATCCTATGATTTACATAGATGGTAAATGGAAGATATTTTTATCGCCATTTTAATAATTCTAAATTTGGTATGCTTCATTCTCTGATTTTTGGGGCGATGCAAGTGAAGTAGGTAATAGTTATTTACATCATAATGCTTCGTTTTCAGCTAGATCAGTAACCATAGCAGGTGGTCATGGGAACCAAGCTTGTTATGATAATAATGGGAAAATAATTACAAGTACAATAGCAGGAGGAACTGCCGATTTTGGAGCCGGTAATTGGAAGTTTTTTTTAACACATATAGATGAAGATGTAAACCCTTTTATAGATGCTTTACAATTAGATGGTAATCCAGGGGAAATAGATTGGGTTAACGAAATACAACGACCATGTATATACCAAGGAGATTACTTAAACAAATATTTAGAACGAAGGCCAATAATTCAACCAGAAAAGGAAGAATAAAATGAAATTACATTTTATTATTATGTTACTTACTTGTATCTCATCTGCTTTTGCATTTGATATAAATGGGACAAATGTCATATTTCGTTTTGAAAATCAAAGTTTAGATTCAGCAACAAAAAATATGATCGAAACGGATTTATTACGCCGTATCGCACCAACATTACAGAGAGCATCTATTGGTTTATCAATTATAGAAGGGAATGAAAATTATGAGTTAGAGGGTGTTTTATTTTGTTCTCCAACTCCTTTAAGTCTAGCTCATACGCTAGATACGACGTTAACAAAAGAATCTTCAAATTTTCTTTTGCGAGTAGACGATGAAGTAGTTTCTCAATATATTTCTAAAATTCAACTATATAGTGTAAACACAAATGCAATTAAACAGGCATGGGATTTCGCAGATTACCTTAATAATTCAGACATACAAAATATGTCAACCAATGAATTAAGAAATTTAAGGATGGTTAAGGGATATGAGCCAGATGATTTTTCACCCGAAGACCTTCTTGACTTTAGGAAAGATTTGCAAGGTTGGAACTTTTATCATCCGTCAATAGCAGAATTTCAAATGATAAAATGCGGGCCCAATAATGGTACATATTTATGGGGTATTCTTCCTTGCAAAAAAGATGAAATAATAGATTGCTTCCCAATTATATACATAAATGGTAAATGGATGATTAGCTTCTGGATGTATGAGGAGTCGTTGTTAGGAATGTAAATAGTTAAATAAAATAATAGGTACATATTTAAGTATAAAACCTCTGGAGATCATGGTAATCAAGCTTGCTATAACTCTGCTGGTGAAATTATAAAAAAAGGTATTGCTGGCGGTACAGCTGATTATGCTTATGCCGTTTGGTGGAACGTTTTTGAACATGAAGAGAAAGATGTAGATCCATTTATATGGGCAATTTTAATTGATGGTAATCCTTGTAGTGTTAATATAATGAATGAAATTTCCAGACCTTGTCTTTATCAAGGTTCTTTTTTAGAAAAATATATAGAATGTAGGCCTATAATTCAACCGGAGTAAATTGTATGAAAATAATTACATTATTAACTTGTATATTTGTGTTTAGTATAAATGCCGTTGCATTAAATATAGGCACAACAAATATCGTATTTACATACGAAGACACAAGCTTAACCATAGAGCAACAAGCGATTGTATCAAATTGCGTTGATACATTATTAGAACCAGCACTTCCTTTTAGTTTCTTTTCCCATTTTAGAGAAAAGACATATTTGAAATTTATAGTACACGATTATCCGTTTAAATTAAGGATGTATGGAGCGGTTAATTTTAGTGAGAATACTATGACGCTTCCTATAACAAAAGAATTCTCTACTGAAATATTAAGTAAAATACGATTGCAAAGCGAATATTCTAATGCTATTAGTCAACTACCAGAATTTTGTGCAAGGTTAAAAACACAAAATGTATCACAGTTGTCTGATACTGAAGTTGATGGTTTTTTCTTGTTAACTGAAAGCCAAAAGAAAATTACGACAAGTTCTATGAATAGAATCTATTTAAATAATTTAAACGATCAGGTATTTTATGAAGTGCCAATTGTTTGCTTTCGAAAGGAAAATGTAGGACCCAATAACGGCTCTTATTTATGGGCGTACGTTCCTAATAGTTGCGGGAGAATTACATTTCACCATCTTGAGTTAATCTACTATAACAACCGATGGTATATCTCGGATTGGCATCATGATTTTTAATCAGGCTAAAAATTGATTTTCAAAATAGAAATCGTAAAATTTATATTAAACCGGAGTGATAATTATGAAAAAGAAATTATTGATAGCCATTGCATTTATTAGTGCCTTGAATGCTTACGCATTAAACATAGGCACAACGAATATCGTATTTACATACGAAGACACAAGCTTAACCCTAGAGCAACAAGCGATTGTATCAAATTGCGTTGATAAATTACTGACTCCTATATTGCCATTTGCTACTCTTGATGACTATGGCGACAATAATATTGCATTATATTTATCAAATCGTCCTCGGACATATAATTCGCCAATTTTTGGACTGGCAGCTTGCGAAAATAATGTTCTTTCATTGCCTATAGCAAAAGAGTTCACAACAGAATTATTTGCAAAGCAATCTCTTCAAACAACCTACACAAATGCTTTTAACACAATAGAAGCATTTTGTACAAAACTAAAAACACAAAATATTTCTCAGTTAACAGATGCGGAGGTAGATGAACAAATCTTACTTTCTGAATCACAAATGGAAGATTCTTCAATAGAAATTAAAAAGGCATTTTTAACAACTTTTGTTGGAGCAACATTTCATGATATTCCTTTGGCTTGTTATACTGCTATACAAAACGGTCCAAACAACACAGAACACCTATGGGTTCAAGTCCCATTGTCAATTAGTGGCTCGTTTATGTATTTGCCAATGATATATCATAATAATAAGTGGCGAATCTCATTTTGGGGAATGTTTTAAAAGATGTATGTAAGTCTATTTTAACTATGGTTCAGCATTAACTACTGGTACGACAAGCATGATAACGCAAGGTTTTTTTTATGTAATTTTGCATCAAAATTATCTATCTACTTATGTGGGAAAAAGTATAATTCTACATAGTATAGATTGAATTTACAGACAATATTTTACACTATTCGGTTGATAGATTGGGCTGCAAATTGTGAAGAATAATATGTTATAGTTAAAATTATACTATCAATATTCATGGTATAGTTTGATTTTTTTATCCTATCGTTTTTAAAAAAAGAGTAATATTTAGAGTAATTAAGTGTATTTCTATTGGCGTGCAAATACGGCAGTGCTCGATAACTTTGTAGTTTGTTTTTTTAATATTTTTAAAGAAGAAGATTATGAAAAATAAAGTAAAATTCCCAATAGCGGCTATCTTTTTTATCCCATTCAGGTTTTTCTGTTTTGTAATGTTTTATGAAATACTAACTGGTTTTGTCCGTTCGTACGATGAAGTTTGGTATGTATATCTTTGTGCAATTACGTATTTGTTTTTATTTGTTACATTGTGTGCAAGAAAAAGAAATATTTTATTAGTGTTAGCGAATCTTGGTGTATTACTTTGTTCTTTGGTTGAGTTTATTGGTTGTTGCATTTCGTACAGATTATCGGATGAAAATTATTGGTTTGAATTTATAGTATTTTTATTGAATTTGTTGGCATCCATACTTATTTTTGTATATGCAATATTTTTACGTGAGCGAGAAAAAGTTAGCGAGAAAATCGAAAAAGCTTCTGTTTGGTGTCGACGGTGTTTTTTTCTTCCAGGTTTGATCTTATTAATATCTCAATCTTTGATGTATTATGTGTGGTTTATTCTCCCAAAAGAATCTTATTTAAAAGGTACAATAAAAAATAATTTAATTGATCTTACTCTGTACATGAATGGTTTTTCTATAAATATATTTATTTTTCTTGCTGTAGCTTATTGGATGGCGTTCCCATATAAGAAGTCTAAAATTGAGGAACTCTAATAACTCTTCTTTCGGATATAGAAGTTCACACAATGTAGTGTGTCAGCACATATTTTAGTTGACCCTATTAATAGACCTATCGCAAAGTGCAAATGGAAGTGATGGTAAATTGCTTCTTCATACTTCCTATGCATGGAGTAGTTATAAGCAGCAACGCACCTATCAGCCCTTTGAGTTCTCTGCGGGAAATAAAATCCAACACAACAACATCCGTGAGTAATGGTCGCTGTCGCTCTTGCCTTCGGCGAAACGCGGAGAAAATGGAGAAAAAGAGGCACGGAGGTTTTTGGAGGGGATTGGGGACCACGAAATGATACGAAATTACACGAAAAAATTTTTGTGGTTTAAGTCTCTGTGCCTCTGCGTCTCTGCGGGAAATAAAATCCAACAGAACAACATCTGTGAGTAATGGTCGCTGTCGCTGTGGCCTTCGGCGAAACGCGGAGAAAATGGAGGTAAGGAGACACGGAGGGGATTTTGTGGTGTTATAATGGTTGCTAGTACAACTCTCCTTTGTCCTCCGGAAAATCACACAATGTGTGTCCGTGTTAAGCGTAAGCAATAAGTGCAACGACTAAAACGCTGTCGCTGTGGCCTTCGGCGAAACGCGGAGAAAATGGCTAGTTTGATTGGCCAAAAATACGAAAATTTATTTTCCTTTTTTGATCACAGGGCAAAGTAAATGCGGCTAGCCAGTTTAATAGACTAAATACAACGCACAGCTTAGAAAGGCGTTGCATTTAGTTTGTCTTTTCACCGAATAATGTTTTTCTTGTTATTTGTGTTTTGTATGTGGTAATATTTTGAAGGTGTTAATAACTTATTGTGTAAAAAAAATACTTGGATGGTGAATGATGAAAAAATTATGTTTTTCAATTTTTCTTTCTTTTTCTGCAGCATTGCTTTTTGGTGAAACCTTAATTGTTTCATCTGTGGCGGATGATAATAGTGCTGGTACTCTTAGATATGCTTTGGCTAATGCAAAGGATGGCGATGTTGTTGTTTTTGATGATTCCTTAAAAGGGGAAACAATAAAAATTGTTAAGAGAAGTCATGCTGATACCGCAATTCGCATAAATGCGTCCGTCTCTATTATTGGACCAGAGGACAAGTCAATTACACTTGATGGTGGTTATAGTAATGACAAAGATACGGGTTCAAGAATTTTTGCCTTAACAAATTCTGTAGCTACTCTAACATGTAAAAATCTTGTTTTTGAGAAAGCAAATGGTCGCGATTGGGGTTCAGAAATTGCTTATGGAGGAGCAATTTATGCAGATGGTAATGTTGTTCTAGAGAATTGCTCTTTTTTTGAAAATAGAGTAGGTATAGAAAAAATTAAAGGAGGAAAATCAGTACGTGGTGGTGCTGCGGCTCATGTGTTAGGCAATTTAACGGTAAACAATTGTGAGTTTATCGAGAATAAAGCACCTGCAGGAAATCTACATGGAGGCGTATTTGTTGTTTTTGGCGATAAATGTTCTATAAAGAATAGTAAATTTAATGGAAATACGTCAGGCTCATATAATGCTGGTATTTGTGTGCCAACTTCTCTTCGCGAGCTAGAAATTACAAATTGTTCTTTTATAGATAATCGCGCAGGTGGAAGTCAATGTGTTGGTGGCGTGATATATGTGCTAAATGATGCAAATGTAAATATATTTGTAAAGGATACAATTTTTAGAGGAAATGGTTTTACTGGCTCTGGGGCTAATGGTGGCGTTCTTTATGCACGCGGTGGCGGGACAAACAAAATAAAATTCATAAATTGTGAATTTTCTGGCAATCGTGGTTCTGGAACCTCTGGTGGTGTGATGCGTGTAGAAAGTGGCAGTGAGGTTGTTTTAGTAAATTGTACAGTAGCAGATAATAGTGCTGCAAGTCATGGTGCGGGATTAGATTTACGCGGAGTATCATATCTTGTTAATTGCACAATTACAGGTAATATTCTAACCCATACTTCTGATAGATCTACCTCAGGCGGTATTTATCATGGTAGTGCAGCATTGTCTGTATTAAACACAGTTGTTGTTCATAACTATTATATGCTTAACTCAAATTATGAGGCTGGGTCTGGTAATGTCTATAATAAAATCAGTTCAACCACTTTAAAAAATGGGGCATCATTGGCCGATGGTTCTGTTGAGGATGATGAAGAGGATTTGTTTGTTTCATATCGTAAGGTATCTTCGGTAACTGAGTATTGGAGTGATTCTTCTCCTGTTAGAACCTTTACAGAGCCAGTTCATGTGCCTACATTAAATGCAGACGAGAAGCGCTCTCGTGTTGTAGAAATTGCAAAGAATGGTCCTCTGGATGGTAAGGGCTTGTTAGTAAAAATGACCGATGATGCATCTTACATTGCTTATTCTGCAGATAAGGGTGCCACATGGACAACCTTTTATGGAGAAGAGGATAGCTCAGCAAAGCTGTTGTTGAGCGATCAGCGTGGTGTTGTCTTCTCAGAGAAGCGCATTCCAATTGGTGCAGCTGCTATTGAGTTTCCAATGGCAACACAGATACTTGTGTATTAAACTTTTTTGATGAGTAGTATTTTATTATGGGAATATGTATTTTGCAATTAAAGGAGTAAACGATTATTTGTTTGCCCTCGCGCGTGAACATATTATATATTGGTGCAATTCATCAAACACATAAAAAAAATTAAAAAAAATTTATTTTTTCCTTTTTTTCTCTTGCAATGTGCATCAGAAATGTGATAAATTAGTGCTTCCTTTGCATAGAAGAAGTGTAGCAAAGAAGAACGAATTAAGAAAAATTATGCCTACAATTAATCAATTAATCAGAAAAGGCCGTCAGACTCTTCCTAAGAAGAGCAAGTCAACGGCTCTAAAAAATTGCCCACAACGTCGTGGCGTTTGTCTAGTTGTAAAGACACAGACTCCTAAGAAGCCAAACTCAGCTTTGCGTAAGGTTTGCCGTGTCCGCTTAACAACTGGCTATGAGGTTACCGCTTATATTGGCGGTGAGGGTCACAATCTACAGGAGCATAGCGTTGTTCTAGTCCGTGGTGGACGTGTAGCTGACCTTCCAGGTGTTCGTTATCATGTTGTACGCGGTTCTTTGGACTGCCTAGGTGTTAATGGACGTAAGCGCGGCCGTTCTAAGTACGGTGTAAAACGCGGTAAGTAATCGGAGTTAATATAATATGTCAAGAAGACGTAAGACAGTCAAGCGCCCAAAGCAGATTGATCCAAAATATGGCAGCGAGATGGTTGCACATATGATCAACTACCTAATGCGTAGTGGTAAGAAGACAACTGCACAGCGTATTGTATACGGAGCTATCGAAGAAATCGGCAGCAGCATTGAGGCTGGTAAGATTAAGCTAGCAGAGGGTATGGATCCTAATGCAGCAGATATTGCTCTAGAGGTAGTAGACAAGGCTGTAAATAACATGAAGCCTAAAGTAGAGGTTAAGAGCCGCCGCGTTGGTGGTTCAACATACCAGGTTCCAGTAGAGATTAAGCCAGCTCGTCAGCTAGCATTGGCTCTACGCTGGTTAACAACCTTTGCTGGTGGTCGTCGTGGTGTTGGTATGCCAAAGGCAGTTGCACTCGAAATCATCGATGCATACAATGGCCAGGGCAATATCATCAAGAAGCGCGATGATACACACAAGATGGCACAAGCTAACAAGGCTTTTGCTCACTACGCTTGGTAATTTAACCCTCGCGTGAATTTGTCTCCGGTAGGCTCATGTGGGCCTACTTGGAGAAGCCTCCCAAATAGAGGTGGGTGGCATCGATCTTTGAAAATTGAACGTAATAGAAGACCCTTTCCGGAGTTGATACAATGGCTGATAATTCAGTAACAAAAGGCAAGAATGCTAATGAGGCAAGTGCAGGCCGTACACACGAGCTTTGCGATTTGCGTGATATTGGCATCATTGCACATATCGACGCTGGAAAGACAACAGTTTCTGAGCGCATACTTTATTACGCTGGTGTTGTTCACAAGATTGGTGAAGTACATGATGGTACTGCAACAATGGATTGGATGATTCAGGAGCGTGAGAGAGGAATTACAATTACTTCAGCAGCTACAACCTGCGAGTGGCTTGGTAAGCAGATTAACCTTATCGATACTCCAGGACACGTAGATTTTACTGTTGAGGTAGAGAGAGCACTTCGCGTCCTAGATGGTGCAGTTGGTGTTTTCTGTGCTGTAGGTGGTGTGCAACCACAGTCTGAAACTGTTTGGAGACAGGCCAATCGCTATAATGTGCCTCGTATCGCATTCATCAACAAGATGGATCGTATGGGTGCAGATTTTGACCGCGTGGTTACTGAGATTCGCACAAAGCTAAAGGCAAATGCTGTTCCTCTTCAGCTACCAATTGGAGCAGCTGATACATTTGAGGGTGCAATTGATTTAATTGAAATGAAATCAGTTGTATACAAGAGTGAGGATTTAGGTGCTTGCCCAGTTGTTAGCGAAATCCCTGCAGAAATGCAGGCAGAAGCTGAAGCAGCTCGTGAGAGCATGATTGAGGCACTCGCAAATGACGATGAAGAGCTAGCAGATGCTTATCTTGAGGGCGGTGAAATACCTTCAGAGATCATTAGAAAAGCAATTCGCAGTGCAGTTATCTCAGGCAAGGTTGTTCCAGTTCTATGCGGAACAGCATTGAAGAACAAAGGTGTGCAGGCTTTACTAGACGCTGTTGTCTGGTATTTGCCTTCACCTCTAGATGTACCAGCTGTTACAGGTACTGAAATAAAGACAGGCAATCAGGCAGAGCGTCCAGCAGATGATAGTGCTCCGCTTGCAGGATTGATTTTCAAGGTAGCAGTAGATCCATACTTGGGTCGCCTACTTTTCGTACGTATTTACTCTGGCAAGCTAAAGAAAGGCCAGAATGTTTATAACCCACGTACAAAGACAAGAGAGCGTGTCGGTAGACTTATTCGTATGCATTCTAACAGTCAGACCGATACAGAGACGATTTACAGCGGTGAAATTGGCGTGATGGCCGGAATTGGGAAGTTCACAACAGGTGATACAGTTTGTGCTGAGCAAGCACAGATTGCACTTGATAGAATTGAATTCCCTGAGCCTGTAATGTTCATGGCAATTGAGCCAAAAAGCCGTGCAGATAAGGATAAGCTTGAGGAAGCTCTTCAGCTTCTTTCAGATGAAGATCCTACCTGCAGAGTAAGAATTGACGGCGAGACCGGGCAGACAATCATGAGCGGTATGGGCGAGCTACACCTAGAAATTCTACGAGATAGACTCTTGAGAGAGTTTAAGGTGCCAGCCAATGCAGGCAAGCCAATGGTCTCCTATTACGAGACGCTAACCAAGGAAGCGGATGCAACATTTACGTTTGACCGCGAATTTGGTGGCAAACGCCAGGCGGCGACAGTGGCCCTCCACGTGTCGGCGGGGGCGCGAGGAAAAGGTAACTCCATCGAAGTTAAACCACCTCGAAACACCGTGCCGCCTGAATTCTGGACATCAATCGAGCAGGGTGTTCAGGATGCGATTTTAACAGGCGTGCTAGCGCGTCTTCCAATGCAGGACATTCATGTCCGCATTACAGGTGGCGGTATCGTGGATAACGATTCTGCTACGGAGATGGCGTTCCGCACAGCCGCAATTATGGCGTTTCGGGAAGCTGCGAGTGCAGCCGCTCCCGAATTGCTCGAGCCAATTATGTCAGTCGAGCTCGTGGCACCACCTGAGTACACAGGTGATCTCATGGGTGACTTGAACGGGCGCCGTGGACAGGTGCGTGAGATGGATACGCGTGGAGACATGCAAGCCATCAAAGCGGACGTGCCATTGGCAGAATTGTTTGGGTACTCTACTGCAATACGCTCTCTCTCCAGAGGTAGGGCTTCCTACTCTATGGAGCCTGAGCAGTTTGCTATTGTCCCTCAGGCAGTCAAAGAAGCAATATTGAACAGGTAATACTAATGCAGAATCAACGCATAAGAATTAAGATGCAGGCTTACGATCACAGAGTGCTAGACCACGCTGTGTCTGAGATCATCGAAACCGCTCGTAGAACTGGTTCACAGGTTGTTGGACCTGTACCACTACCGACGCGTATCGAGCGTTTCACAGTTAATCGCAGCCCGCACGTAGATAAGAAATCAATGGATCAGTTCGAGATGCGCACTCATAAGCGCATGCTTGACATTGTAGGCCCAACAGCTAAAACTGTAGATGAGCTAAAGAAGCTTAATCTAGCTGCTGGTGTGTTTGTCACCATCAAGACGATTCAGGGGTAAAGAATGGAAGGCTTGATAGGAAAGAAAATTGGAATGACTCAGATTTGGGATGCTGACGGTGTTCGCGTTCCTGTAACAGTCATTGAAGCAGGACCATGTCCTGTTGTACAGGTTAAGACAACTGAGAAGGATGGCTATGAGGCTGTTCAGCTAGGTTGGGGTCCGCAGAAGGCTTCTCGCTTGAGCAAGGCAGAGGTCGCTCACTGCGCTAAGGCTGGTCTAGAGACACCAGTTCGCGTACTACGTGAGTTCAAAGCAGATGCGGGCGAAGAGGTTAAAGCTGGTGATGTTTATACAGTTTCTGTATTCGAGAATATCGGCTATGTAGATGTAATTGGAACAAGCAAGGGTCACGGTTTCCAGGGTGTTATGAAGCGCTGGAACTTCCAGGGTGGTCCTATGACTCACGGTTCTCACACTAAGCGTCGTCCAGGTTCTATTGGTATGCGTCAGGATCCAGGTTCTGTTGAGAAGGGTCACCCAATGCCAGGTCATATGGGTGCACGCCGCGTAACAACTCAGAATCTAAAGGTTGTTCAGGTTCGTCCAGAGCAGAATATCATCCTAGTTAAGGGCGCTATTCCTGGTCCTAACGGTGGCATGGTAATCGTTCGTAAGTCAATCAAGAAGGCGGTGAAGGCATAATGGCTACAATTACTATGTATGGCCGCGATGGCCAAGTAAAGGGCGATGTTAATGTCGCTGATGAGATTATGGTTTTAGACCGCGGTGAGCAGGCAGTACGCGACGTTATAGTCGGCAATCAGGCTTGCTATCGTGCAGGTACAGCATCAACTCTAACAAAGGGTGAGGTTGCTGGTTCAAACAAGAAGCCATGGAAGCAGAAGGGTACAGGCCGTGCTCGTGCTGGTCTACGCCAGTCTCCAGTATGGCGCGGTGGTGGTGTTGCATTTGGTCCTCACCCACGCGATTACTCCGTAAAGCTAAACAAGAAGGTTTCTCGCCTTGCATTCCGCCGTGCTCTTTCTGAGCGTATCGCAGCTGGTGCAGTAAAGATCGTTGAGGAGCTAAGCTTTGCAGAGCCAAAGACTAAGGAGCTAGTAGCAACCCTTAAGGCACTAGAAGCTTCTTCAGCACTAGTTGTAACATTGGCAGTTGACAAGAATCTAAGCTTGTCTGCACGCAATGTTCCAGGTGTTGAGGTTTCTCGCGCTCGTGACTGCAGTGTTTATCAGATTTTGCGTTATCCAGCAGTTGTTGTAACACGCGCTGCATGGGAACAGCTACAGAAGCGCCTAGAAGGTGACTCTATCGTAGAGGAGGCTTAATCGTTATGATGCAGAAAGATGTTATTAAGTCCGTAATGAGCACGGAGAAGGCTCTTCAGAATCAGGAAAGCCTAAACCGTTATATGCTTCGCGTAGCAAAGGCTGCAAACAAGATTGAAATCAAGAAGGCTGTTGAAGAGCTTTTCAATGTTTCTGTTGTTTCAGTTAATACGCAGAATTACGAAGGAAAGAAGAGAGTTCTACGTAATCGCAAGGTTACAAAGGCTCAGGATTGGAAGCGTGCTATCGTAACGCTAAAGAAGGGCGATAAAATTGACCTAATCTAATTAGGTTGATTTGAACGCAAAATTTACGGAGCAAAATCCATGGGAATTAAATCTTATAAACCCTATACGCCAAGTCGCCGTTTCGCAACAGGCCTAACCTTTGACACAATTACAAAGTCAAAGCCTGAGCGTGGTTTGACAGTGGCAAAGAAGCGCAATGGCGGTCGTGATAGTTCTGGTCGCATTTCAGTTCGTCATCACGGTGGTGGCCATAAGCGTCGTTATCGTATCATTGACTTTGTACGCAATAAGGCAGGCATTCCTGCAACTGTACAGGCAATCGAGTATGATCCAAACCGCACAGCAAATATCGCTCTATTAGCATATGCTGACGGTGAGAAGCGTTACATTCTAGCACCTGAGGGTCTAGTAGTTGGTCAGAAGGTTGAGACAGGTGTTGATGTTGAGGCAACTGTTGGTAACTGCCTACCTCTATCTAAGGTACCTCTAGGTATGACAGTACACTGCGTTGAGCTAGTTCCTGGCCGTGGTGCTAAGGTAGTACGCTCAGCAGGTAATGGAGCTCAGGTTATGGCTCGCGATGGTGAGAAGGTTACTCTAAAGATGCCTTCTGGCGAGCAGCGTCAGTTCCTAGGTCGTTGCATGGCTACAGTTGGCCAGGTTGGTAACGGCGAGATGGAAGGCTTGATGCTTGGTAAGGCAGGCCGCAAACGCTGGTTGGGTATCCGCCCAACAGTACGTGGTGTTGCTATGAACCCTGTTGATCACCCAATGGGTGGTGGTGAAGGTCGCACATCTGGTGGTGGCCCAGCACGCTCACCATGGGGCAAGCTAGCTAAGGGCGGTAAGACACGTAAGCCACGCAAGGCTTCTGACCGTCTAATCCTAAAGCGCAGAAAGTAATCTAACACATGGCACGTTC
The DNA here is from genome assembly GCA_017481725.1 of Kiritimatiellia bacterium. Classification (GTDB taxonomy): domain Bacteria; phylum Verrucomicrobiota; class Kiritimatiellia; order RFP12; family UBA3636; genus RGIG990. The sequence continues at coordinate 14,350 of JAFUOX010000096.1, forward strand.
AATTAAAAAGGGCCCATATGTAGAGGCTCATCTAATCAAGAAGGTTGAGGAGATGAACAAGTCCGGTAAGAAACTACCAATCAAGACTTGGTCACGTCGCTCAATGATTATTCCGGAGTTTGTCGGCCACACATTTGCTATTCACAATGGCAAACAGCACCTACCAATCTTTATTACTGAAAATATGGTTGGACATCGCCTAGGCGAGTTCGCTCCAAGCCGTACCTTCCGTAAGCATGGTGCAACAACCGATAAGGTTACAAAGTAATCGATAGGTGAACACAATGGAAGTCAAAGCAATTAGTAAAAATGTCCGTATCTCAGCTTCTAAGGGCCGTGATCTAGCTCGCGCAATCGTGGGCAAGACAGCTGCTGAAGCTCTAAATATTACGGAGTATAGTCCGCGCAAGGCTGCTGCACTTTTGAAGAATACTCTAAAGTCAGCTATCGCAAATGCGCAGCACAATAACGGCCTTGACGTAGATACACTACGTGTTAAGAAGGCTGTGTTCGACGAGGGTGTCAGCATGCGCAGGTTTTGGCCTCGCGCTCGTGGTTCTGCCAGCCCTATTGAAAAACAGACGAGCCATATCACTGTGGTTCTTACTGATGAATCAAAGTAAAGGAGTAGAGCCTTGGGACAGAAAGTAAATCCTATCGGTTTCCGTGTTGCTGTCAATAAGGACTGGCGTTCACGCTGGTTCGCAGACAAGCGTAATTTCGGAGATTTTCTAAAGGAAGATTGCATCATCCGTGACACAGTTACGAATGAGCTAAAGAAGGACCCATCCGATAAAGAGAGCAAGGATGGTGGCGTAGCAGATATCCGTATCGAGAGAGACGGTGCTCGCGTACGTGTTACAATTCACACCTGCCGCCCAGCTGTTGTTATCGGCAACAAGGGTGACCGCTCAAAGAAGCTAAGCGATTTGCTTGCTCGCAAGACAAAGCGTGAGGTTTATGTTGAGGTTGTTGAGGTACGTGATCCTGATGCAAACGCTAAGCTAGTAGCAGAGAGCATCGCACAGCAGATCCTACACCGCGTAGCAATGAAGCGCGCAATGAAGCGTGCTCAGAAGCTAGCTTTGGATCTTGGTGTTGATGGTATCAAGATTAGCGCAGCAGGCCGTATCAATGGTGCTGAAATCGCTCGTACAGAGTGGATGAAGGAGGGCAAGGTTCCTCTACATACTCTACGCGCAAATATTGATTATGGTTTCGCAGAGGCAAATACTCCTGCAGGTATCATCGGCGTAAAGGTCTGGATCTGCAAGAAGGAAAATTATCAGCCAAAGCAGCAGAGAAGGGGTAAGTCACATGCCGCTAATGCCTAAAAGAGTTAAGCACCGCAAGGTGCAGCGTGGTAGCCGCTCTGGTATAGCTACTAGCAATACTCAGCTTTCACAGGGTGATTATGGTCTAAAGACACTTGAGCGTGCTTGGATCACAAATATCCAGATCGAAGCTTGCCGTGTTGCAATTAACCGTCACCTAAAGCGCCGTGGTAAGCTATGGATTCGTATCTATCCAGATAAACCAGTATCCAAGAAGCCTATCGAGGTTCGTATGGGTAAGGGTAAAGGTAATCCAGAGTTCTGGGTAGCAGTTGTTCTACCTGGTCACGTAATGTTCGAGCTTGCAGGTGTTCCTGATGGTCTAGCACGTGAGGCTATGCGCCTTGCTGCAGCTAAGCTAGGTGTACGCACAGTTCTAATCCGCCGTGATGGCACAGAGCTATAAGGAGAGCACGAAATGAAAGTAAAGCAGATTCGTGAAAACACAACTGAAGAGATTTTGGCTCAGATCAAAGAGGCTGAGCGTGAAATCGCTGTAACAAAAGTCAAGAATGCAGCAGCAGATGGTTCTGTAAAGCCAGTTAAGGTACGTACACTCCGTCGTGATGTAGCTCGTATGAAGACAGTAATCCGCGAAAGAGGAGAATAATAACAATGTCTGAAGAAATTGTTAATGAGCCTGTTGAGCGCAATCGTCGTAAGACACGTAGAGGTACTGTTGTTAGCAAGAGCGGTGACAAGACTATTGTAGTACTTGTTGAGCGTCGCTACCACCACAAGCTCTATAAGAAGCAGCTTATCGCTCGCAATAAGTTCCACACACATGATGAGGAAAACAAGGCAGTTGTTGGTGATTTCGTAGAGATACAGGAGTGCCGCCCACTAAGCCGCATGAAGCGCTGGCGCCTCGTTAAGATCATCGATACTAAGGCAGCAGCCGGAGAGGTTAAATAACATGATCCAGGAAGAAACCGATTTGGCAGTAGCGGATAACACAGGTGCACGTCGCGTACGTTGCTTCCGTGTTCTAGGTCAGCGTAAGCGTTATGCATACGTTGGTGACGTAATCCGCGTAGCCGTTAAAGAAGCTCAGCCTAATGGTGCGGTTAAGAAGGGTCAGGTATGCTTGGCAGTTATCGTACGCACAGCATATCCAATTCGCCGCGCAGATGGCTCATACATCAAATTCGATAGCAATGCAGTAGTAATCGTGGACGCAAAGAAGAACCCAATCGGTTCTCGTATCTTTGGCCCTGTTGCTCGTGAATTGCGCGATAAGAACTATATGAAGATTGTTTCATTAGCTCCGGAGGTATTGTAATGAGCGTTAAAAGAATTAAGAAGGACGATACCGTTATCGTAATCGCAGGCAAAGATAATGGCAAGACAGGTAAGGTTCTAGCTGTTGATTATACTAAGAACAAGGCTTTGGTCGAGGGAATCAACATGAAGAAAAAGACTGTTGCAAAGAGCCAGACATATCCTGAGGGCGCAATCGTTGATTTGCCTTCTCCAATCGATATGTCAAATCTAATGCCATACGATCCAGAGGCAAAGAAGGGTGTTCGTATCTCTCGCGTTCGTGAGGATGGCAAGAGCGTACGTGTGGCTAAGGGCACAGGATATCGTTTCGATAAGTAAGGATAAGTACAAATGGCAAATCTTAAACAGAAATACCAGGAACAGGTCGTGCCAGCTCTAAAGCAGAAGTATGGCATCACAAATCCTATGGTTGTACCTAAACTTGAGAAGATCGTTGTTAACATGGCTTTCGGTATCGTTGATAAGGATACACAGAAGTCTGTTATCGAGGATTTAGCAAAGATCACAGGTCAGAAGCCAGCTCTTTGCGCAGCTCGTAAGAGCATCTCTAACTTCAAACTCCGTGAAGGTATGGTTATCGGTGCAAAGGTTACATTACGTGGCAACAGAATGTACGATTTCTTAGATCGTTTCGTCAACATCGCTCTACCACGTATCCGTGACTTCCGTGGCGTCCCTAACAAGGGCTTTGACCACAGAGGTAACTATACTCTAGGTTTGAAGGAACAGACTATCTTCCCTGAAATCGATTTGAGCCGTCATGGCGCACCAGAGCAGGGTATGGATATCACTATCGTAACAACAGCTGACACAGATGAGAAGGCAAAAGAGCTTCTCACTCAGCTAGGTATGCCTTTCGCAGGCCGCTAATGGGAGCTAGAAAACTATGGCAAGAAAAGCATTAATCGCTAAGGCAGCACGCAAGCCTAAGTTCAAGGTTCGTGGCTATAATCGCTGCAGCCGCTGAGGTCGCCCACACGCATTTATGGGAAAGTTCAAGCTTTGCCGTATTTGCTTCCGTGAGCTAGCAGTAACTGGTCAGATCCCAGGCGTAACTAAGGCATCATGGTAAGAAAAGGAGCTACGTTAAAATGAGTTTGACAGATCCAATCGCAGATATGCTAACACGTATCCGCAATGCACAGAGTGCAGGTATCGAAATCATTGAGCTACCTAGCTCAAATCAAAAGGCTGGAATCGCTGGCGTTCTTAAGGAAGAAGGCTACATTGCAGATTTTGAAGTCGAAGGCGATGCAAAGAAGGTTCTACGTATCGCTCTTAAGTACGACGAGAATGATAAGCCAGTAATCCGCGGTATCCGCCGTGAATCTACTCCAGGCCTACGCCGCTTCTGCGGCTGCGATGAAATTCCTCGCGTACTTGGTGGTCTAGGAATTGCAATTCTCTCAACAAACCGTGGTATCATGGCTGGCCACAAGGCTCGCCGTGCTAAGCTCGGTGGCGAGATTATCTGCAGCGTTTGGTAATAGGAGGTACGTAAATGTCAAGAATTGGTAAAACTCCAGTTGAAATCAAGGCAGGCGTAACTGTTACTATCAATGGCGATGTTGTAGCTGTTAAGGGTAAGCTTGGTGAGCTATCATACACTCTTCCAGAGGGTATCACAGCAGAAGTTAAAGAGAACCAGGTTATCGTAACACGCGCTTCTGATATTCGTCAGCACAAGTCCTTCCATGGCCTTGCACGTACTTTGATCAATAATATGATCGTTGGCGTAACAGATGGCTATAAGAAGACACTTGATATCGAGGGTGTTGGTTTTAAGGCTGTTATCGCAGGTTCCACACTTTCACTTTCTCTAGGCTTTGCATCTCCAAAGGATTATTCAATCCCAGCAGGTGTTAAGGTTACAGAGCAGGGTGGTGTGAAAATCATAGTTGAGGGCATCGACAAGCAGCTAGTTGGTCGTGTCGCAGCAGATATTCGCTCTTATTACCCAGCAGAGCCATATAAGGGCAAGGGTATTCGTTACACGGATGAGAAGATTCGTCGTAAGGAAGGTAAGACAGTTGCTTAATAGGAAGAACTTTAAGTTATGAAGCTTGAAAATCGTAAAGACTATCGTATCCGCCGCCATAAGCGCCTACGTCAGAAGATCGCAGGTACAGCAGCACGCCCACGTATGTCAGTATTCGTTTCAAATTCTCACATGTATGTGCAGTTTATTGATGACGATGCAGGCACAACACTAGCAGCTGCTAGCACACTAGGCATGGATGCAAAACTAAATATCGAAACAGCTAAAGCTCTAGGCGAAAAAGCAGCTGAAGCAGCTAAAGCTAAGGGTATTACGACAATCGTTATCGACCGCGGTGGTTTCCGTTTCCACGGCCGCGTTAAGCAGCTAGTTGAGGCAGTACTTGCAGCAGGTCTAAAGGTACGTGAAGAGGAGGCTGAATAATGGCTTTCGAAGAAAAAGAGACTCCTGAGTTTGAGGAGAATGTCGTATTCGTTAATCGTTGCGCCAAGGTAGTAAAGGGCGGTCGCCGTTTTAGCTTCAGTGCAGTTGTCGTTATCGGCAACCGCGCTGGCAAGGTAGGCCTAGGCTTTGGTAAGGCAAATGAGGTTAGCGAAGCTATCCGTAAGGGAACAGAGGCAGCAAAGCGTGCTCTTGTAACAATCAAGATGAAGGGTACAACAATCCCTCACGAGGTTACAGGTCAGTGCGATGGTGGTCGCGTACTACTAAAGCCTGCATGTGATGGTACTGGTGTTATCGCTGGTGGCGGTATGCGTGCAGTTCTAGAACTATCTGGTATTCACAATATCCTCGGCAAGAGCCAGGGCAGTAAGAACCGTTTGAACGTAGTTAAGGCTACATTCGACGCTCTTTCACAGCTCCGCACTGCTGATGAGATTAAAGCACAGCGTAATGCATAAGGAGAATGGAAATGACACTATCACTTTCTAATCTTTATACAACTCCTGGCTCAAACAAGAAGTCAAAGCGTCTTGGCCGTGGTGAGTCATCAGGTAAGGGTAAAACCTCTGGTAAGGGTAACAAGGGTCAGATGGCTCGTAAGGGTCACAAGAGGAAGGTTAACTTCGAGGGTGGTCAGATGCCACTATTGCGTCGTCTTCCAAAACGTGGCTTCAAGAACCCAGCACGTGTTGCTTACACAGCAGTAAATCTTGATGTACTAAACACATTCTTCAAGGATGGCGATGTAGTTGATGCAGCAGCTCTTGTAGCTGCAGGTGCAGTTAAGAAGTTCGCTAATGGCGGCTTCAAGGTACTTTGCAAGGGTGATCTAGAGAAGAAGCTAACTGTTAAAGCAAATGCTTTCTCAGCAACAGCTAAGGCTAAGATCGAAGCTCTTGGTGGTACATGCGAAGTTATTGCTTAATCTAAGTAACAACCGCATTACACAAAAGGCGTGGGCGAAAGCTCACGCCTTTTTTTGTGTCTAATACGTGAGAAGGAAGTATGGAGAAGCGACTTTCAGTCGCTTTATGCGCACGTGATGTGCGTGGGTGCGCTCTCGCGCAGTAAAACAGGATTACACGATTTGCAGGATGCTCAGGATTGTGTTGTTGTGTGCGCAGTGCACGACACTAGCGCTTGACGTTGGACATGGTCTTGCTCTCGTTGTCGCAAGGCCAACTTACAAGCGCTAGTGTGGTGGCAACCCATGTTCTTCAAGTGCGTGAAAAGTATGGAGAAGCGACTTCCAGTCGCTTTATGCGCAGCACTCACATAACTGGGGTGTAAGCCTTTTAGTCTTACACTTAACTGGGGTGCAAGCCTTTCAGTCTTGCACTTAACTGGGATGCAAGCCTTTTAGCCTTGCATTTAACTGGGGTGCAAGCCTTTCAGTCTTACACTTAACTGGGGTGTAAGCCTTTTAGTCTTACACTTAACTGGGATGCAAGCCTTTCAGCCTTGCATTTAACTGGGCGTGTAAGCCTTTCAGTCTTACACGCTCACAGATTCCCGCAAAGCGCCTGCTACTGCGCCCACCCTAATTTGTTGGCTGTTGTAAACCGCTTCTGATTAACAAATATTATAATGCACTTTCCCAACCACAAATTCTGATTGCAAAAGTTAAAAAACAAGAGTTGCTTTAATTTAAAATATAGAATATAATTTTTTAAAAATGTGGGATTTGTATAAAAATAGAGCAAAAGTAGTTTTAAGCAACTACTGAAAATGAGGTACTTATCATATGAAACAAAAAAATTATGTTATAGATGCGATGAGGAAAAATGGTGGATATGCTACGTTTCAACAATTAAATAGATTGGTAGATTTTTCTACTTGGGGAACCAAAACACCTTTTGCATCAATAAGAAGAATTGTACAAACAAATGATGAATTTTTTAGGGTACAATCTGGATTATGGGCATTAAAAGAATGTGAGAAGGTTGTTTTAGAAAAATTTAAAATAGATACAAAGGATCAAGGCAGTATAAATGAATTTACTCATTCGTATTTTCAAGGAATTATTGTTGAAATAGGTAATTTAAGAAAATATGGTACTTATGTGCCTCCACAAGATAAAAATAAATTATTTTTAGAAACGAAATTGTCAGAGTTAACCTCAACAGACAAGATTTATGATTTTACATATCCTGAAATTTTAAGGAAGGCAAAAACAGTAGACACAATTTGGTTTAATGAACGAAAAATGCCTTATGCTTTTTATGAGGTAGAACATTCAACAGATATTAAAAATTCATTAAATAAGTTCTATGAATTACAAGATTTTAGAGCAAAGTTTTATATTGTTGCTGCTAAGGAAAGAGAACATCAATTTGATGATATAATAAATGCTTCAATTTATGCACCAATAAAAGAGATTGTAAGTTTTGTTGATTATGATTCTTTGATTAAACTATATGATGTAGAAAATAAGGTATGCAAAAAGGTGATTTAATGAAAAAATATACTATTGCAATACAAGAGACTATCGTTGATGAGTTTGAAATAGAAGCAAAAGATTTAAGAGAAGCTTTTGATATTGCTGCAAAAAAATATAATAAAGGTGAATTTGTTCTTTGCCCAGGAGAAGTGCATTCTAAACTGATGGCAGTAGTAAAACCAGACTGCGAATCAAAGGAATGGAATGAATTTTAATTCTTTTTGATTATGCTTTAAAGGTAGTATAAAAATGAGGATAATAGATTTAAGTTAAAAGAGCTTATTATCAAAGAACAACATATTCGTCCACCATTCGTTGTGCAATTTCCATATCGCCAGCTTGCACTGCTGCCATATAGGCTGCGTCAGCAATGACGGAAGCACGTGATTTTTTTTTCAATTGACTATTTTCAACCGCTTTTGATATCATACCAATGAACTCGGTAATCGGGGTTTGTCTCTCGCTTTCTGCGATGGCAACCAACTGCCCTACCGAGTTTTTATATTTAGCAACATCAATTGCTTCTATAGAATACAATCTTACTCCATCCTTAACATATTCTAAAATTGTAAAGCAACGGGTTATTGGAAAACAAATAGTGTTAAGTATAATTTTCTATTGATAGCACATGAGTACCTATTTATTTTCAAAAAGGCATAGGATAATCTTCTTATATATTATTCTATTGTTTTTTACTGTATAATCCTGTCGAAAGCATTCCCATAATTGTGGTAGGGTAGCCATCGAAAGGTATGTTGCACTCTCTTATTCACTATGACATAGTGCTTAACCGGTATTCGCCCATCCTCTTCTTGCGCGAGAGCGCACTCGCGCGCCCCGCGCGCCAAGCTCCTCGCACTTTTAGCCATCATCCTAGCCATCACGCTTGTGGTTGTGGCAATTGAACCAATTGGGTAAAAAACGCTCTGCGTCCGCAATGTTTGGGCTGTAGATTTTTGTTTGTCTTTATTTTTTTCCCGTGTTATAATAAGGTTGTTAAATACAAAAGTTTATTGTTTGAATTGGTAATAAAGAACTGAATATAACCCTGGAGGATTGCATGAATAATTCTAAAGAAATAATAAACGTACAAGTTGAAGCGTCTATTAAAGAAAGTATTTTCTCTATAAGAGGTCAACAAGTAATAGCAGATAGGGATATCGCTAAATTATATGGTGTTACAACAAGTGCATTAAATCAAGCCGTTAAGCGTAATCATAAACGATTTCCAGAGCGATTTATGTTTCAGCTTACAGATGAAGAATTTCATAAATGGAAATCACAAATTGTGATATCCAAAATGTCTGACTCTTCGTTCCGCATGGGGTTGCGAACAAAACCATATGTATTTACAGAGCATGGTGTAACAATGTTAGCGGCTGTATTAAAAAGTCAAACTGCTATAAATATTTCTCTATCAATAATAGATGCCTTTGTCGCTATGCGTAGATTTATATCTATGAACGAAGATGTGTTTAAAAGAGTGCAGATGCTTGAATTACGTCAGAATTTAGATCAAGAACACAATGAAGCTCAATTTAAAAAGGTTTTTGCGGCATTAGAAGAAAAGAAGAGTAGTGTTCAAGGTGTATTTTTTGATGGACAACTATGGGATGCTCGAATGTTGATTGATGAAATAATACAAACAGCAAAGCAATCAATAATACTGATAGATAATTGGGTCTCGGTTTCCACTTTAAATATGTTTGCATCAAAAAATGAGAATGTATTTTTAAAAATTGTTACTACTTCTCATAGAGATAAAAATGGCAATCTTAAACAAAATATATCACAAGAAGATGCTTTAAAATTTAATGCTCAGTATCCAAAGTTAGAAATTATTTTTAATAATACCTTCCACGATAGATTTCTGATAATCGACGATCGAGATTTGTATCTTATTGGTGCTTCTCTAAAAGACTTGGGTAAAAAATGTTTTGGATTCACGCAATTAGATTCTTGTTTTATTTCAGATATAAAAAAGCGCATATATTGATATAAATGTGCAAACAGCTGCCAAATTAAAAAAATAAGAAAGAGCTTCTTAAATTGACATTGTTGCAGCGCTTGCTCTGCGCGAATTAATTTGCTCTCCCACATCCCCACGCGCCAATCTCCTCGCATTTTTAGCCAACACACAAGAAACATGGGTGCCCCCACACTAGCGCTTGTAAGTTGGCCTTGCGCCAACGAGAGCAAGACCATGTCCAACGTCAAGCGCTAGTGTCGTGCACTGCGCACACAACAACTCAATCCTGAGCATCCCGCAAATCCTGTAATCCTGTTTTCCTGCGCGAGAGCGCACTCGCGCACATCACGTGCGCAAAAAGCGACTGAAAGTCGCTTCTCCATACTTCCTTCACACGTATTAGACACAAACCATAAATTCCACACTTGACCAAATGTGCTTCTCCTAAGCCTATGCACATTGTAAATTTTCGATATTAATCTCTCTTAATGCTTTCGGCAATACTGTTTTTTCAATAATCCCTTGAATAATTTTTTAGTAGAAATGAGGCTCGCTTATAACCGTGAATCTCACATAAGATTTTAGAAAAAACTTCTATGCCCTAAACTCTACTATCTGTTACGTGTTATTGCATTTTAATATCTGTTATGGTAAAATTTACACGTTTTTATTTTTAACACATCTGTGTGTGGTTTTATACAAAGGTTTTAATAAATTATTCCTATTATGAAATGTGAAATCTGTCATATAAATGATGCCCAACAACCCATTGAAAAAATAGAAAATGGCGTTGCTAAGGAGTATTATGTTTGCAAATCTTGTGCAAGCCAACTAAAGATTGGTCAAATTGGCAAATATTCTATGGCTGATGTTCTCTTTGATTTTTCTTCAACAAAACAAAATGAAGAAATCGATCCCCCAATAATAGAGATGAATTGTCCAACCTGTGGATCTAGTTTTGCCAAAATTCATGAGAGCCACCGTGCCGGATGCCCAGATTGCTATCAAATATTTAAAAAGCAATTGGGGTATATGGTTGCTGTATATAATTCCTCAGATGTTTATTCGGTTAAAAATGAAGTGCTAGAACTTGAGAAAAAACTCTCTGCTGCAATTTCTGATGAACGCTATGAGGATGCTGCTGTAATTCGTGATCTCATTAAATCAAAAACAGAAGCTAAAACTCTAAAACCTTCTGCCAATAATAAGCCACAAATGCCTGAAGAACTTCTCGAGGCAATGAAAAAAATGGGAATCGATGTTGATATTATCAATAAGCAACAGAATGATGACGATCCTTCTGATGATGGCAATGATGATTCAAGCATTGATTTTGATGGTGATGATGATAGTGATGATGACCCATTTTGATATTTTAAGACAGTAGTATAATCGAGGATAGAATATGAAAAAAAATAATCCAAACAAGAAAAAATTATTTTCAAGGGAGGAGAAAAAGATTTTAGAAAAAGCGGCTAATATAGACCTAAATAAATCTTTATTCGTTGGTGATATTGTCCTGTCTGCTAATTGCGTTATTCGCAGAAATATTGAAGGTGAGAAATTTATTCAGCAAGAAGAGTCTGATTTAATTAATCGATTAAATGATACTTTCTCCCCATCCTTGTCTACCGTTTGTGGCAGTGTTTATCGTAAAAAAACATTCGCAGAGCAAAAATCTAGAAATTTAATGCTTGCAGCTCGCTCCCCATTTATTTCTTCCTTGTTGAGTCTGCCAATAAACACTAATTATCATGCCTACCTTGGTGAAAATCGCAAAAATTATGCTGAGAGTTTTAATCAAATCTTTTCTGATACCCCATCTCGCTTTACGCTTTTAGGTTATGATGATCATATTACGCATATAATCACAGCTAGCAATGCCGAGACAGCTTTTGCTACTGCTTTTGAAGATATTGAAAAAATAGGGAAAAAAGCTAACGTAAAATATGCCTTTGACGAGACTTTCGGATATCTAACAGCTAAACCAGAATTTTGTGGTTCAGGTGCCACAATGGCAATTCTTCTAGCCCTCCCAGCTTTGGCAATCAAAGGTGGATTGGATGCTGTGTTTAAGGGTCTTCAAAGGATTGGTTATGATGTTGTTCCTGCTGTAGATTCAATTTGCGATGAAGATGAGGAATTAGCAGAGGTTCAGCACTTGCGTATATTTGGCTCGGCTGCTCCTGGTGCCCTTTATTATATTACCGCACAGGTTCCTCAAGAAAATTATGTTGAGTTTTTGAAACAATTTGTAGAAACAGCTTATGCTGTTGCTTCTGCAGAGGCTGAGGAACGCTTGTCTTTGGCAGAATCAATTAAATTGGTTGTTAATTTAGATAAAAATATTTCGTGCCTTGTTGATCTATATGATAAAGGACCAAGGGATATAATGGCAGTAAGTATTAATAGATTTATTCTTTATTTTTTAGATCAGTTTATTTTATCTCATTTGTGTTTGTTTGATGCTCTGTCTTGTCTTTGCATTAATAGAGTTTTTAATATTCATACAATGAAAGAGGACGATATTTTTAAAAACTCAACATTTTCTCCATATGCACAATATCTAATCCATGAGCATTCTTTTTCATGGCATTCAAACCTGTTTTTTACTGATTTAATTTGTCTACATTCAAATAACGACGAAATTCTACTAGATATAATTAGGTGTTGTGATTTTAAAAATTTCCCTATTTCTTCAGAAACTCCTGATGAGTTAATATGTCTTGAAGATGTTGAACTAGATAAAAAAAAGAGGAAGCCTCGTGCCTCTAAAAAGGCAAATAAAAAAAACAATACAAAAACAAAATAATTTTACGAAAGACAAAGGGTATATAAAATGAGAATAAAGGTATGTAAGTTCGGTGGTAGCTCAGTTGCAAGTGCTGAGCAAATTAAAAAGGTAATCAATATTATCACTAGTGAGGTAGATCGCCGTGTTGTTGTTGTATCTGCACCAGGTAAAAGATTCTCAGCAGATACAAAGGTAACAGATATGCTGATTGCTTTAGCAAATTGCGTGCTTGAGGGTCGCTCAACAGATGACGCAGTTGCTGCAATTCTAGATCGTTTTGAATCAATTCGTGCAGAACATGATTTGTCTCAAAGCTTAATGGCAACTGTTGAAACAGAGCTTAAAAAGCGCATTAGCTTGCCAACAACAAATCCTGGTGCTTTTATGGATGGTGTTAAGGCTCTCGGTGAGGAATTTTCTGCTCGCTTCTGTGCAGAGGCTTTTACTAAGCAAGGATATCCTGCTGTATATGCAGATCCAAAAGAGGCTGGTATGCTTCTCTCTGATGAGTATGGTAATGCTCAGCTTCTTCCTGAATCAATGGCGTTGCTTCATGATTATCTTTCAGCAATCAAGGAAATTGTTGTATTCCCAGGCTTTTATGGCTATACACGCTCCGGTTCAGTTGTAACCTTCTCTCGCGGTGGTTCTGATATCACAGGTGCAATCCTTGCTGCAGCAATTCATGCTGATGTTTATGAGAACTTTACTGATGTTGACTCAGTATATCCTGTAGATCCACGTATTGTTCCTGAAGTTAAAGAGGGTATAAAGGAAATGACATTCCGCGAAATGCGTGAGCTCTCCTATGCTGGTTTTGGTGTTTTCCACGATGAAGCAATTATGCCAGCTGTTCGTGCTGGTATTCCTATCAACATCCGCAATACTAATCGTCCAGAAGAACCTGGCACTATGGTTGTGCCTCGCCGTAAGACAATCCCAGGTCGCGTAATCGGTTTGGCTTGCGCAACTGGCTTTGGTACACTCTACACAAGTAAGTATATGATGAACCGTGAGGTGGGCTTCGGTGTTAAGCTTTTGACAATTCTTGCAGAGGAAGGTGTTTCCTTTGAGACAATTCCTGCTGGTGTTGATAATATGTCCGTCATTATCCGTGATGCACAGTTTACAGAGGAAGTAAAGGCAAAGGTTTTTGCTCGCATCCATACAGAGCTAAAGGTAGATGAGCTCGCCTACGAAGGTGGCCTTGCTATTGTTATGGCTGTGGGTGAGGGTATGCGTGGCACAACTGGTGTTGCTGCTCGTATTATGAGTGCATTTGCTAAGGCTGATGTAAGCGTTGAAATGATTAATCAAGGTTCATCAGAAATTAGTATGATGTTTGGTATTCGCTCAACAAGCTTGAAGACCGCTGTTCGTGCTCTATATCAAGATTTGTTTCAATAATGAATGGCTCATGCCTTTGATTGGTAAATAAAAAATAATTACGCACGATGCACTGCTTCCACAAAAAGCAATGCTCGTGCATAAATCATTTAATAAAACAAGGTAATTTTATTATGGCTGGCGAATACGCATTTTCTCTAATTAACGTTACAAAGCAACACGAGCAAAAGACTATCCTTGAGGATGTCTGCTTGTCTTTCTTCCATGGTGCACATATCGGTGTTATCGGTGCCAATGGCTCTGGTAAATCTTCTCTGCTACGTATCCTTGCAGGACTAGACAAGGAGTTTATGGGTGAATGCGTAATTGCAAAGAATACAAAGGTTGGGTATCTACCTCAGGAGCCAGAGCTCGATCCATCAAAAACTGTAATGGAGTGCGTGCAAGAGGGTGTTGCAGAGCAACAGGCAATTCTTGATAGATATGATGAGCTTTGCGGAATGCTCGGTGATGAAATGTCCGATGAGGAAATGGATAAACTCAATAATGAGCTTGGTCGCATTCAAGATCAAATTGATGCAAATGACCTTTGGGAACTAGATCACACAGTTGAGATGGCAATGGAGGCTCTTCGCCTTCCTGAGCCTGATGCATCAGTTGCACCTCTTTCTGGCGGTGAACGCCGCCGCGTGGCATTGTGTCGCTTGCTAATTTCAAAGCCAGATGTGCTACTTCTTGACGAGCCAACAAACCACCTTGACGCAGAGTCAGTTGCTTGGCTAGAAAATTATCTAAAGGATTTTAAGGGAACTCTTATCGTTGTAACCCACGATCGCTATTTCTTAAGTAATGTCACAGAGTGGATTCTTGAACTAGATAGCGGCCGCACATTCCCATATAAGGGCAATTACGAAGCTTGGCTAGAGCAAAAGCAAGCAATGATGCAGCGAGAGGCAAAGCAGGCAGAGTCTCGCCGCAAGTTAATTGAAAATGAGCTTGAGTGGGTTCGCACAAATCCATCTGGCCGCCATGCAAAGAGCCAAGCTCGTGTTAAACGCTATGAGGAATTGGCTGCTCAGCAGGTAAATACGCGTGAGGATGATTTGCGTATCCGCATCCCATCTGGTCCTCGCCTCGGCGATGTTGTTGTCCGTGCAAAGGATGTCTCAATGGGCTTTGGAGATAAACTTCTCTTTGAGCACATGGATTTTGATTTGCCACGTGGTGGTATTGTCGGTGTTATCGGTGCAAATGGTGCTGGTAAAACCACAATGTTTAAGCTTCTAACTGGAAAGCTTAAGCCAATTTCTGGTGAGCTACAAATTGGTGAAACTGTTCAGCTTTCTTATGTTGATCAGCTTCGCGATGAGCTAGACCCAAATCACACAATTTATGAAGAAATTACTGGTGGCTCTGAATATGTTTCTCTTGCTGGCTCATCAATGATGAATGGTCGTGCATATTGTAGCCGCTTTAACTTCAAAGGCTCTGAGCAGCAGAAGAAGATTGGTTGGCTTTCTGGCGGTGAAAGAAATCGCGTGCATCTTGCCAAGCTTCTCCGCTCTGGCGGTAATTTGCTTTTGCTTGACGAACCAACAAATGACCTTGATGTTGCCACACTTCGCTCTCTTGAAGAGGGTCTTCAGGACTTCGGTGGCTGCGTAATGGTTGTTAGCCATGACCGCTATTTCCTTGACCGCATTGCAACACATATTCTTGCATTCGAGGGCGATTCAAAGGTTACTTGGTTTGAGGGCAATTATCAGGAATATCATGAGCAGCGCCGCCGCCTACTTGGTGATGCTGCTGACCGCCCAACTCGCGTACGCTTCCGTAAGCTTGGAAAATAGTTTTTGCTATGAGGCTTTCTCTTGCTCCACTGCGTGGTTTAACAGTAGCAACCTATCGCACCTGTTATACAGAATATTTTGGCAATAGCTATGATTATGCTGTTGCTCCATTTATTCCGTTAACCACAGCTGGCCGCATTCAACCAAAACTTCTAAAGGATATTTTTCCTGAGGCATGTGGTAGCCTGTACACCGTGCCACAGGTAATTGGTAAGGAACCTGATCGGCTCATTGAAATGGCGAATGCAATGAAGGAATATGGCTATACGGAGCTAAATCTAAATTGTGGTTGCCCATGGAAATTTGTTGCCAAGAAGGGGCGTGGAAGTGGTTTACCAGAAAATCCAGAAATGTTTGAGGCAATGCTTGCCGCAGGTGTAGAAGCAATGCCAAATGGCTTTTCAATTAAGATTCGCCTCGGGAGAAAATCTACCTCAACGCTTGAGACTCTCTTTCCAATAATTAATCGCTACCCCTTAAAGGAAATTATCATTCACCCCCGCACTGGTGAGCAAATGTATGAGGGTGATGTATTCCTAGATAAATTTGCTGAAATAGTGGATGCTTTCACTGCTCCTGTTGTTTACAATGGCGATATTAAGACGGTGTTTGATGCGTTGTATCTAAAAAAGCGTTTCCCAAAGCTTTCTGGCTTAATGCTTGGGCGTGGTGCTTTCGCGGATCCTTTTTTGCCAAGCGACATTGCCACAGCACTTTCCTCTGGAGAAGAATATCCTTGTGAGCTCGGAGACACCCTGCCACATACCGAGACCCTGCCACATTCGCCAGAAAGAAAGCAGCAAGTCTTAGCTTTTGCCAATGCTCTATATCAAAGATATAGTGCTGAGCTATTCGGCCCTGCACCAATACTTGGGCGCATGAAGGAGTTTTGGGAATACACTGCCACATATTTTGAAAATGGTGCCGAAATTCTCCGTAAGGTCCAGCACTCTAAAGCTCTCGCAGAATATGAACAAGTCACCAAACTATTTAAATAAATAACATTTTAAGCAAAAGCTTTTAATATTAAATCCTGCCAAGAGTTTTTGTTAATAATAAAAAAGAGGCGCCCTCATAAGAGCACCTCTTTTTATTTATCTAATTGATATTAATGTTGTTGGTGAAATGTATTTTGTAAGCCAATGGGTTGCATTATCACCAGTTGTAAAGGAAATTGTACCCAATACCTTACCAACAGTCGGATACTCGTTAGCAAGCTGACTCTCAGGCACATTCTCCAATGGAGTAAAGGTTGTCAGTGAATCAGTAACAGTCCATGATTCAATATGCTCTGGCATTATAACAATATTGTTCCATTTTTTGTTGTCTTGATATTTAAATACACCGTTTCCAAAGAATGTTGGACGTGGACCATAGAAATAAATATCAGCAGACATAACCTTTTCAAAAGCCCATGCTTGCACATCAGTAATTGTTGGAGGTAATTTAATTTCAGATATTTTTGTGCATGCTGCAAATGTATGATCATAAATAATTGTCAAGTCAGTAGATTTCTTTAAATCAATACTTCCTGCATATGTTGAATTACCATTCCAAACATTATTACCCAGATATTTTAGATTATTAAATTTTGTTGGTGTTAATTTTGGGAACTGACATGAATTAAATGCAGACCCACCAATATTTGTTATTGCAGAATTAAGAGTCAGCTCTTGCAATGCGTTACAACCCTGGAAACAACCACCAGGAATATTCATTACTGACTTTAATGAGATATTTGTTGCTGATGAATTTTCAAAAGTATAGGAAGAAGAAATATTCACTACCTTATCAGCTACAATTGAAGATATTGTCTTTGTATCGGAAAATGCATGACCGCCAATACTAGTTGCTGCTTGGAAATTAAAATCTCCTTGAAGTGCATTACAGGATCTAAATGCACTATTTCCTATCGTAATAAGGTTAGGGAAAACTGTTGGCTCTACTTTTACTAACTTATTATCACCTTGAGCAAATTGAGATGAAAAAGACTCTATTTTTTCAGAAACCGTTAGCTCCTCAAGATTCTTCATATTATAGAACATTCCAGTAGCTGTTTTGGTTAGACTTGGCACTATCATTTTTGTTATGCCAGAATTTTCAAAAATATATGTCTCTGATGTTGTGCCCTCATAGATAGGAGCACTAAATTCCTGTGCAAGTAATGGTGTACTTGATAAAGCATGGTCACCAAGAAATGTCAGAACAGGGAATTCTGTTACACCAAGATTTTCTAATATAGTACAAGAAGTTAATGAATATTTACCGAAAGAAGTAACATCTTGTGAAAGTACCATTGTTTTTAGAGAATAACAATTTTGGAAAGAATAACCAGCAATATTTTGAATCTTTGGAGCTTTGAAGCTTGTTATTTTTGTTCCCTTGAAATGATCTGTTCCTACCATTGTCAATAATTCAGGGAATACCCAATCTCCATCAATAGAAGAGAGACCACTCATAAAGTGAGAGCCTAAGCTAGTAACTTTAGGATAAGTTTTTGGTTCCCATGAAACGATAGCATTTGCAGATTCTCTTACTCTTTCGCCAAATGCTGTAACTTCAGCGCTCAATACAACATTAGTTAAAGAAGCGCAGCTGCCCATTACTCTTGCACCAAGAGCACCATAGATGTTTGGTACAACCAATGAAGTGATGTCTGTATATCTAAACTGTTCACCATCCTGCCATTTCATTGTAGCATCTGACCAAATGTCTCCGGTTAATGCTGTGCAATTATAGAAAACAGCCTGCTCTAAAAGCTCTAATGATGCAGGTAGTTCACCAGTACCAATAGAAGTTAGTGATCGACATTCTCTAAAGGCATTTTTACCTAAATACTGTAGCTTTGTGCAAATGTGTAGATTAATTGATGTGATTCCTGAACCATTAAATGCTTCTGGGTTAATATGGGTTAGCTCGGAGCCTTCTTCAATGGTGAAAGAACCAGTTATACCCTTCTTAAATGAGTACCAACCAATAGATGTAACTGTCTTTGGAAGAGTGCAATTTACAATGTTTGCATTTTCAAATGCGCAGCTTGCAATTTGGGTTAATGTATAGTCTATTTCATCGGTGTCGAGGTCGGTATTAATTGAAGAAAAATCAAGATCACCAGAGCCTTCAACAACGCATTTGTCTGAACGACCCTTTGCGCCGATTGTGAGATTACCATTTTCGTCAAGAAGATCGCAACCAATTGTCCAGTTGCCATCTGAAATTTGATATTTCCAATTTTTCCCTGTGACAGGATTTATTGTCCATGCTGCATTTGCTACTAGCATTACACAAAGTAAACCCATAGAACAAATAAGCTTTAGAAGTTTTGTATTCATTTTATTTTCCTATTTATGGTGTTAAGTAATTTAATTTAAAACGCATATTACAACTTTCCCATATTCTAGCATAATTATTTTTAAATTTTCAATAGATAGTTTTTTGCAGTAGGTTGCAATTCCTAATTTGTTATTTTGATGTACCAGTTTTTTATTCTTTTATGGGTATTTGTTTTGATTTTTGCTTTTAAATTCAATAATTTAAATTTATTGGTGTTTTTTACTTGTCTTTTTCTCATAAAAATAAGAAAATACACAAGTGTAAAAGTCATATGCATTTGTATGGCTAAACCTTTATTAAATACTTAGGAGATTATTATATGGCAAAAAAATTCCGCGTTGCCGCACAGATGTTTGGTTTTCGTGATTATATTCAAACACCTGAAGATGTAAAAAAGACACTTGCTAAAGTTAAGAAGATGGGCTATGACTTCATTCAGATTTCTGGCTTTGGTCCAATCCCACCAGCTGAGCTTCGTAAGCTTTGTGATGAAGCAGGCGTAGAGCCAATCGGTGCACACATTGGTTTGCAGCGTTTTCGTGAGGACGAGGCAGGCGTAATTGCTGAATGTAAGGCTCTTGGTATTACATATGTTGCTATTCCTTGGCTTCCATGCAAGGATTATACAACTCTTGCTGCTTGGAAGAAGCTTTATAAAGAATTTGAAGGCTATGCAAAGCGCTTTGCTAAGGAAGGAATTGTTGTTCAGTACCACAATCACGATTTCGAGTTCGAGAAGTTCGGAATTAAGAAGGGTAAGGGCGGCAAGACTATTCTTGATATGCTTTATGAGGGTACAGAGGTTCTTCAGTCAGAGCTTGACTTTGGTTGGGTAGCTCGTGGTGGCTATAACCCAGTAAACTGGGCAAAGAAGATGAAGGGCAGAATGGACCAGGTTCACTTCAAGGATTGGGGTATCGTAAATGGTAAACCATCTTTCCGTGCTGTTGGCGAGGGTTCTATTGATTGGCCAGAGGTTATCAAGGCATGTAAGGCTGGCGGTACTAAGGACTTTATTGTTGAGCAGGACACATGGGAGGTTACAGGCAACCCATTTGTTAGCTACGCTATTAGCCGCGAAAATCTAAAGGCAATGGGTCTATAATTTATACCCGTAGTTTATCTTTCAGCTATGGGAAGGAAATTTCTCCACACCCATAGCTGAAAGTGTTTTATTCTCTCAAAATATTTTTGTGCTTCAATGAAATTAGTAAATAAATATCTATTAAAGGCATTTGTTGGTCCACTTATTGTGTGCCTTATTGTATTTAATTCTATTTTCATCATTTTTGACATGTTCGGCAATCTCTCAAAATTTATTGATGCCGAAACAAGTATTTTTTTTATAATTAGGTACTATATTGGCATTATTGCCTTGTATTCTTCTTGGTTTTTCCCTGCATCTTGTATGCTGGCGACTCTTTATACGATGTGGCAGCTCTCACACCATAGTGAGCTAACTGCCATGCGTGCCTCAGGTATCAGCTTTCATAAGCTAACAATTCCATTTTTTGCTGTTGCATTATTTATGAGCATTTGCACTATTTTTAATAGTGAATATGTAATCCCAAGAGTCAGCCGTTGGTCTGATAGCTTTGATAAAACAGATTTCCGTGCTCCAGATGTAGATTATAGACAAAATCTTCCATATGTTGGCTCTCAAGGCTCTAATACATGGTTTTTTGTAAATGTAAATGTTTCCAGTGAGCATTCTCTAAGAAATCCTGGTGCTCTTGATGTCCGCGGTAGCTATATAGACGAAAATAAAGATAAAAAGTACTGGGGAGTTCGCACAGATAATGCAAAATATCTTGATGGTGTTTGGTGGTTCCATTATCCTCAACAACTAGAGTTTGATTTTGATGGCTCTGAGCTTTTGATTCCAAATGTCACGGTAAATGTCCCTGAGTGGGTTCCTCAATATCAGCTAAAGGATACTCCACGTGAGATGTTTGTTTCTATGAATAATTGGGAATTTATGTCTGCATACGATAAATATGTTTACATGAATGCAACAAATCCTGATGATAGCGAAAAGCAATTTGATATTTGGTATTGCACTGCTGCTCCATGGGCTTGCGTGGTAATTACTCTTTTTGCTATTCCAACAGGTATCACTTCAGGGCGTCAAAGTGTGTTAAAGGGTGTGCTTTTTGCTGTTGGCTCCTTCTTCGCTTTTAATGTGCTTGTGCTTGTGCTTAAATTTATTGGTCAGCGTGGCTATATTCCACCAGTACTTGCAGCATGGTTGCCAAATATTGTATTTTTGTTAATAGGTATCAGACTATATAGAAAGCTAACCTAAAGATGAATAAAGAACGCGTAGAATTTCTAGTTAAGGAGCTTCTTCAAGAGCTAGGTGAAGATGTTAATCGCGAGGGCTTGGTTAATACACCGAAGCGCGTTGCTAAGGCTATGGAGTTTCTAACCTCTGGCTATAGTAAAACCCCAGAAGAGGTAATAAATGGTGCCGTTTTTGAGGCTGGGCAGGATAATATGGTCATTGTCCGCGATATTGAGGTATATAGCCTCTGTGAGCACCATATGATGCCGTTCTTCGGACGCTGCCACATTGGCTATATCTCACGTGGCAAGGTTCTTGGTGTTAGCAAGCTTGCTCGTATCGTTGATTGCTATGCACGCCGCTTGCAGATCCAGGAGCGCCTAACCTGTGAAATCGCTCAGGCAATTAAAACCTCAATTGATGCAGAGGGCGTTGGCGTTGTTATGGAGTGCAGACACCTCTGCATGATGATGCGCGGTGTTGAAAAGCAAAATTCAATTATGACAACCTCTTCTGTTCTCGGAAGCTTCCGCTCAAATGCTTCCACACGTGCAGAATTTATGTCCCTAGTCCATAAATAGGTGGTATTTTTATGTATCAACCAATTGCAGCAACACTTGGGTTTATTCTTTCAAAGGATAAAAGCTCTGTACTTATGGTTCATCGAACCTTCCGTGATACTGATGAAAATTTAGGTAAATACAATGGACTAGGTGGCAAGCTTGAGCCAAATGAAAATGTGGCAGATGGTATGATTCGCGAAATAAAAGAGGAAAGTGGCTTAACAGTTACCTCTATGCAGCTTCGTGGCACTGTCTCTTGGCCAAACTTTGGTCCAAGCCAACGCCCTTGGTTAGGTTTTATTTTCTTGATTGATGGATGGGAGGGTGAGCCTTTCTCAGAAAATGAGGAAGGAACGCTTTCATGGGTGAAAATTTCTGATATTCCAACTCTTCCTATGTGGGAGGGCGATGCCTTTTTTATTCCTCTTGTATTTGATGGCGACCCTCGCCAATTCCATGGCTATATGCCGTATGACGGAGAGCATCCATCTGGCTGGACTGTTACCCGTATGTAATATCTATAGGAATAGCTTGCTTCTATTCTTTAATTGTGTTTGAACTGCATAGCCAATTATACAAAGTGAGTATGAAATAATGCAGTTTTGGTTGAAAATATCTAGTTGTTGCATTTAATGTCTTTTTTATTAAAAATATTTTGACAAAATAAGTGCTTGATTATTAATACTTTATTTTTAAAATATGTAAAAATTTAATTTTTCGGTGGCAAGGTGGCAAGAATATTGCTATAATACTTTGATGTTGAAAACAAAAGGTTTTGTTTGTAAAAATCAATATTAGGAAAAAAATATGACTAAAGTAACAAATATGATGAAGCTTGCTTTTGCAGCTTTTCTTTCTATTGTTATGCTTCCAGCAATGTCTCAGAACAACATTGCAATGCAAGCATCAACATTAGGCACAGATATTGTTTCTAAGGATATTGGTGATCCATCAGCAAACCCATGGGTTGTTGGTCAGTGGATTACAGTAGGTGGTGAAGTTACCATCCTAAATGAATGTCCTGACAATCCAGAAGCACCAAAGACAGGTGCTAAGGCAATGCGCGTTTCTGTTCATTATCCAAAACGCACATTTGGTGGTTGGAATGCTTCACCAAAGAACAAGGTTCTTCCAGGTAAACCAACAAAGCTTTCAGTATGGGTTCGTAATTCTTCAGATCCAGCATGTGAGCCTAAATTGGATGGTTTGGGCTTTGATTTTGTTGATGCTAACACAAATAAATTCAATGTTTATTTTGGTGCTAAGCTTGGCGAAGGCTGGAAGTACGTAGAGAAGGAGCTTCCAAAGGTTGTTAGAGGCAAGGATGGAAAGAACGTTCCTATTAAGTATCCTATTGTTCTTGAGTCAATGAGTCAGAGCAACTGGGGTGATAGAAATAATCCAAATGATGTTTCTATCGTTATCGATTATTTTGATTTGCGTCTTTACACAGATATGTCTGAGGTTGCTCCAAGCAAGCGCCCATTCAACGTTCAGGTTTCATTCCCTGCAATCGGTAATAACTTCTTCTATGGCATTGAGAAGCCAGAGATTGTTGTTGCAGCAGGTAGCTGGATTGGTCAAGAGAAGACAATTGAGTTTGATGGCAAGGTTGTTTCTTCAACAGGCGAAGAGCGTGTTTTGAAGATTCCTAACTTGAAGTGCTTTGATAGCTCTTCAATTACAGCTCCTCTTCCATTCACAGAGCCAGGAGCTTATACTGTTTCATTGACAGCAAAGGGCTTCCCTGAGGTTAAGACCTTTACACACCGCTTTATTATCACACGTAAGCCACCAAAGCTAACTGAGGAAGAAAAGCTTTGGAGTATCTATGCTATGAACCTACATGGCGGTACTTTCTGCGGCTATGAGTTCTGGGAGCGTATCGGTATGGTTTGGGTACGCGACTATGCTTACACATTCCCATGGATGGTAAATGCTCGTGGTGAGGGTGGCTATAAAGGTTGGCCATGGTATCCAAAAATTCTAAAGTCTGCTCTTGATCATGATTTGATGACACTTCCTTGCTTGATGCACTCTATCAATGGTAGCCAGGATAAGGTTACTGGTAAGTGGAAGATTAATCCAATGACTAAGAAATGGCGCCGCGATATGTCTCTTATCGTTGCAACATTCCCAGAGTTACGTGCTTGGGAATTGGATAACGAAAAAGATACTCTAATGTTTAGTGACCCAGAAAACTATGATCTTTACCACAAGACATTCGGTGAGGTTGTTCATGGTGTAGATCCTGATGTATGGGCAGTAGAGCAGGGCGCAGCTGGTATCTATGTTGAGCCAACTCGCGAGCGCGTTCTAAGTGGCGCATTTGATGATATTGACGTATGTAATGGTCACCGTTATTGCGGTATCTATGCTCCAGAGCTAGCAAAGAACAATGCTAACACAGGACAAGGTGAGGCTAAGCAGGAGTATGCTCGTGACCAGTGGCGTCGTTGGAAGCGTGCTGCATGTGCTGATGGCAAGCAGCGCCAGATTTGGATTACAGAGTTTGGTTGGGATACACGTGCTGGCCAGATTGTTACAGAGTGGGAGCAGGCTGCATACTGCCAGCGTGGCTATATGCAGGGCTATGCAAGTGGCGTTGATAAGATCTTCTGGTACTGGTACTTCGATAGCGATACCCCAGATCCACGTTGGTTCTTCGATGGCTGCGGACTATATGACCGCTTCCATGAGCCAAAACCAGTTTCTGCAGCATTCTCAGCAATGCGCACATTCCTACCAGCTAACGTAAAGTTTGTTGGTTATGCAAATCCAACATCAAACTCACGCGTTCAGATTTTCGAAGTAAATGGTAAGTTTGTTGCTGCTGCATTCAAGCTTGATAAGGATGGCCCAGATACATTTATCGATGATCCAAAGGCTGAAAAGTACTACGATATGTATGGTTCAGAGGTTAAGCAGACAAAGGGTCGCAAGCTTGACATCGCTCCAACATGGTACATTGGCTATGATAAGAATCACGAGTGGATGAAGCAGACTCCTGTTGATATCCTATCTGACTCTTACCTACTAAACGTTGCTGGTGAGGTTATCGAGTTTAAGCTAGATAACATGGATAAGGTTGATTACACAATCACTTGCCCAGCAGATTGGAAGCAGGAGAAGGTTGCTGATGGAATCAATGTAACAACTCCTCAGACTCTACAACGTAGCAGCCATACATTTACAGTTGTTGGTAAGTGCAAGGCAACAGGTGTTGAAAAGGTTATGACTGTTGAGCTAGACGTAATCCCAGAGGTTTATGCAAAGAGCTACTCTGTACAGTTTGATGGTAAGTTCTACATTGAGTGTGTTAACCAGTCAAAGTATAAGCAGACTCATATCCTAAAGGCTCAGGTTCCTGAGGGTTGGGTTGTTGAGCCAGCTCAAACTGAGTATACAGCAGAGCCAAATGAGAAGGTTACAATTAACTATGTTCTTAAGAAGTCTACATCTGTTCGTGCTGATGATAAAGAAAATGCTCCTTATATTCGCATCGAGAGCACAGATGGTCGCCTACTAGATAGAGCACCTATCGTTCAGCGTGACTGGACTCTTAACTCAAAGAACAATGTTAAGATTGATGGCAACTTGAAAGAGTGGGATGCAAACAATCAGCTTCCAACATGGATGGTTGGCCCTCTAGGTGACAATGAGAAGTCAAGAGTTTACATGGCTTACTCAAAGGACGGTCTATACCTAGCATTTGACGTTGCAGACAGCCAGTGCTTCTGTGCTGACCCACGTTCTTTCTGGCGTGCAACAGACTGCTTAGAGTTTATGTTCAATTCTTCAGCAACCTTTGAGATTGATGAGAAGTGGACAAAGAACCACCACCAGTTCTGGTTCTGCCCATTGGCTGATGAGAACCGTGCTTATGCAGGTATTTGGGGTCGTGCAGAAGGTCAGGAGTCAATCTATGACATCCCAGAGGTAAAGAGCGTAGTTAAGAAGACAGTTGATGGTTACATTATGGAAGCCTTCATTCCTGCACAGCACCTACATGGCTTCAAGCCAGTTCCAGGCACAATGGCAGGCGTAAGCTTCACAATGGCTGTTCAGGGTCATAAGCGTCAGCGCGAATTCTACTGGCCAGGCAGTAAGGCAGATAACCTAGTTGTTTCTCCTTGGGCTTGGGGTAAGGTTAAGTTTGGTAAATAATATCAAACACTAACCCATAAACAAAAGGGGCTGTTGCAAAACTCAATGTTTTGTGGCAGCCTCTTTTCTTTGTAATTTTTTAATTATTTTCTCCATATTTATTGCTTTTGGTTTTTCTGCTTCAAGACCTTTAGGGGCAACCCAATAATCAATTTTCCCTTTA
>JAFUOX010000097.1 GCA_017481725.1 Kiritimatiellia bacterium
GTTTATTAAGATAAGGAGGCAACGCATTATAATAAATGAAGAATGAAGAATGAAAAATGAAGAGTTCAGGTAGAGTTGAGTGATTTTTTCTCCATTCTCACGTCTAATCTCGTCCGCTGCGTCCTCCGCGTCGCAGCGTCCCTTCTTCGCACTTTTAGCCATCACGTGCGAGCGTGATGCACGTGACGCCAAAGGGACGCAGAGACGCAGAGGCCGCAGAGGTCGCAGAGCCGTGATGCCGAAAAAACACTAGCGGAATGAGCTTTGCCTTGGCTATTGCTTTATCTTTCGAAGCAATTGGGCAAATCTCATCCACTAGTGTCCTCGCACAGGAGTTTATTAAGATAAGGAGGCAACGCACGCAAAATGAAGCTATGCTTCGCTTCATGCTCTTTTTAGAGCGGTTATGTCACTCTAAAACCTCAACTTGCAAACTGTCCAACTCGCCCACTCGCAAACTTGCAAACTAATTATGTTCTTGTATTGTTATACAGTTGTAAAGTTTTATAGTTTGATAGTATGATAGTTTGACAGTTTGACAGTTTGACAGTATGATAGTTTGACAGTATGAAAGTTGGAGAGTTGGAGACGAGGGTGGCTCTGCCGCCCGGTGTTGCTGGGGCGAGAGGTGGCAAGGGTTGCCAACCCTTTGCCTCCTTGAGCTTCAAGGGAGCATAATAAAAGAAAAAAATGGTGCACCAGGCAAGCACCTAGCACACCATTTAACAAACTCTATTTAAATTATTTACACATTGCTTTTTTTATTGCTTTAGCAATCAAATAAACAACAAGCGTTGTTGCCATTGCATTAATTGCAGGAAGGCCGAGCTTACATACCTTTGAAAGACCTGGAATTGTTACATAGCCAAAGCCTAGCAAACCAACCAAAGAGCCTAATGCCCAAGCAATTACAGCAGAAACATTTACCTTTGCAAATGCGTGCTCGCCATAAGGCTTATACTTACCACGATTTACAATAAAGAAGTCTGTAATAATTAAAGCACCAACAGGAGGCAAAAAGGTATTCAAAATATTTAGCCAGCCACAGAAATTGTCGTATAGCCAAACTGCTGCAACCGTACCAATTATACCATTAATCAAAACCATATATTTCTTAGGTAGCTTTGTTATGTTTGACAAACCAAGACCTGATGTATAAAGAGCATTGTCATTTGTTGTCCAAATATTTAATCCAAGAACAATAATTGCTGCACCAAGTAGCCCCTGAGCCTTTAGTACAAGAGAAATATCACTAATGCCCCAAACCATAGCACCAGCAGCACCAAAGAAGAACATTAGTGAATTGCCGATGAAGAATGCAAGTGCTGTTGTGGAAACAGCAATTTTTGGACTACGTGAAAAACGTGCAAAATCAGGTGTGCATGAGCCACCAGAAATAAACGAACCAATCGCGATAGAAATTGCTGCTGCTATGGTTAGTTGCTTTGTAGAATCTGGAGTAAAGCTCTTCATTAGCTCCCAGCCATTTGCCGCACCTGCCTCTACAACTGCAGGAACTTCATCAACAAACATTGCACAATATGCAGAATAGCAACCCAAAACAGCAATTGAAGGAACTGCAATAATACTGATGATTGATAGAGCCTTAATTCCCCAATATGCAGTACTTGTCATAATCAAGCCTGACACAGCCACAATTATGTATAATAGACGCGAAGGTAACACAACACCATCAAATGCAATATTTACAGTTGGACCACTTAAAATCCATGAGCCCTGAAGGCAAGCAAGATCATTTAATGCAACAGCCGTTGGAATTGCAAACATTGCAACACCCACACCAAACCAACCAATCTGCGTAAAAGCAAGAGCGGAGGAAGGAATAAATGAACCATACGAGCCAAAAGAATACCGAGACAAAAGATGCACTGATAAGCCTGTACGAGAAGACATCAATGCAAGCAATGATGTGTAAATACCAAGAATTAGATTACCAACCATTACCGCAACAAAAAATTGCTTGAGGCTTAAACCAGCACCAAGAGTTCCTCCTGCCCACATACTTGCAGAGAAGAATGTGAAGCCCATCATAATCACAAACATTGACCAGAATCCACGCTTTTGTGAATCTGCTACAGATGTTAATGCAAAATCATGATCTTTATTATTACTCATTTATATTTTCCTTCCTACCTATTTAGTATTTTATCCATTGCTTTGATTTGTTCAAGAGCAATAGCACGTAAATCCTGCTCTCCAAAACGCTCTACGCATAGCTCAGGGAAGCGCTCTTCTACTAGCTCCTTAAAGGTTAAGCCTTTTTCAGCAAAATCAAGAATTTGCTTCCAATACCCCATCACATCTGCTGCATATTCATTAAGCCAGAAAGCACGCGATCCTGCATCATAAATTATACAACGCTCAATCGGATAGCTTGCCTTCTCATATTGAGATTCAACAAACTCAGGAGCCATCAAGCTTCCCCAGCGAACAAGATCTGTTCCTGGCAAGCGTATTGTTAATGGTGTTGTATCCTCTGGGACAATAAAGCGTCCCTCAAGATAAATTATTACGGTTCTTCCATAATTACGGAAGGTTGCACGGCAGCGTTCATCAAGTCTTTGGAAAATTTCCTCTGTCTTAATCCCTCCGTACGTAAAGAAATAGATATTTCTTAAATCGGTTTTATGCTCCACCGCAGCATCAATAAGCTCATTAAAGCCATATTCAAGGCTTGTTCCAGTTGCTACAACATCTCCGATATAAAGAGACGTAGCACATGGGAAATACAGCTTTTTATAACTATTTTCTGTTATGTGCCAAGTGCCATCAACAGGAGATTGAGCACGTTGTGCACTTAAGAAACAGGTTGTGTGATAATTCCATCCATATGCATCCGCCAAGGCATCACGAAGTCCAAAATTCAAGCCACCGCGAAGAATATTTGCAACCATTGCATCTGCCTCTGTTACTCCATCAATAGGAAGCAATTTTAGCACCTCTGTACATGCCTTTTGAAGAAGCTTTGTATACTCTATGCCACAGACCCTTGGGTCGTTACAAATGGCTCGTGTATATTGTGTGGTTGCAACATACGCTTCTGTTTTGCCAAAGCTTGGAGAAATTTTATATATTGCACACTCTCCAGATGCAATTGTTTTTTCAAGAGTAAATTGTGATGGCATAAAAACCTCTTTAAATATTAACAATTAAAATTGAATTATCACTTCAGAATCAGAAGA
Organism: Kiritimatiellia bacterium; assembly: GCA_017481725.1. Taxonomy (GTDB): domain Bacteria; phylum Verrucomicrobiota; class Kiritimatiellia; order RFP12; family UBA3636; genus RGIG990. The sequence continues at coordinate 3,204 of JAFUOX010000097.1, forward strand.
AACATCAAAGCATAGCTTTTCTGAATCCCATGAAAATTCGCAAGCCTCACCATTTACCAAAATCTTTGTTGGCTTTGTGGCAGAGTAAGCAACAAAGCTACCATTGCCATGAAGCTTCATACGAATTGCACCTGAGGATTGATATTCGCATTCCTCAACCGCACCAAGTGTATTGAACATATTTACAAAACCAATTGGAGCAAAACCATTTTCTATTGGAGAAAGGGTTAATAGTTCAAACTCTAGTGCAGGCAATGTAATTGCTAATGTATCACCCTGCTTAAGCTTTGTAAGCTCCTGACGAGTCTCACTCCAGCATGCATAGGTTTTCCCGGTATTTGTCAACTCTTCAACAGCAGCAATATCAAAATCACAAATTGATGCTGATGGATGATTTTCCTTACTGGAGATTACCATAGAGAAGAATGAGCACATAGTTCCATACTTAAATGGTGTTACAAGCTCAAGTGGAGAATGACCCTCATTCAAATTTTTGAATACGGAGCGAGTCATCACGCGTGCTGGCGCAGCGGAGCGAGGTGTTGTGCCATCTGCATATACAGTGCGGTTAATAAGTGTGGCATCGTGCTTACCAGGCTCATCTGCAAAATAAATTGGACCACCGGAAACAGCTCTTGCTGCAGCATGATATTTTCCAGTAGCATGCTCTGTTAGGAACATATCCCAATCCATCCACAAGAAATGACCATACCAAGTTGCTGTCATCGCATTGGTATATAGATGCAATGGATGTGACTCAGGAGAATTAGGGAAATAATCATCTGAGGCACGTGTTATATTATTCTCCTTAGAATTAAAGAAAATCTCTGGAGCATGTGCCATACAGGTGATTAGATTATTGTTAAAATATTTTTTGGTTGTTCTGTTGACGGCTGTACGCATTTGATTAAAGCGTTTGACTCTGCCACCAACGCCAGAAGACTGGAAGCTTAGGCAAGCCTGATTATCTACCTTTACACCATCAATACCACACTCTGCAAGGTGAGAATGATATGCATCAAAGAAGCTCTCAAAGTCATTTGGATTCAAATTTAAGAAGCCTCTCTGCCAATCACATACGCTGTTATCACAATAGCGAAGAGGCATTCTTTGAGAAAGCGAGGAATCTGGGAAAAGCTCCTTTGCCACACCATACCAATAGCCACAAACTGCGTGCCAAACCATGAAGGTATCAATGCTTGAATTTTCCTTAACCTTTGCAACAAAGTCCTTCATGCTTCCAAACTTTTCATTTCCATCCCAGCCAGTAAGCACCATGCCACCAGTTTCAAGAGGGCCAACCTGCTGCCAACCATCGTCAAGGATCAATGTGCGAGGCTCAATTCCAACAGCTTTAAGTGTCTTCAACCCTTCAAAAACCTTCTCTGCACTAACCTCTTGATAAAATGCATTCCAAGTACACCAGCCAAGCTTCTTAGCAAATTCAGGATATTGCTTATTTTTGCGAAGCTCTGCGTTTGCCATATAGCGATTTATTTCATTTGCAGCTTGCTCTACAATTTCAGGGAAATTTGTTCCATTAATAATAAAAGCACCAACACCAGAAGAAACCATTGTATAGCCATCGCCTGTTTCTCCAAAGAAATTAAAGCTTGGCTCTGCATCCTTGCGCTCAGACTCTGGGATCTGTTTTGGATTGATAAATATGCAGGTATCCTCTGTTGGCAATGTGGCAATAAAGGAATAGGAACCATCCTCATGAGCAACGCCCATCCAAACAATCTGATTTTTGATATCAAAGCCTGTTGTGCTTCCAAAAGGAGAAAACCAATATGGTGTATCTGGGCGCATATGAGAGCCACCAAATGCTTTTGCACCAACAAATGTGCCTAGATTCTGAAGTCCGATTACTCCATCTTTATTTGGAAAATCGACATAAAGAAATGCACCACAATCAGAATTTATTGGTGCAATGGAAAAGCCATCTTTAATTCCCTTAATAATCGGCTTGTTATTCAAAAATAAAGTATCGTTAGTAATATTTGCGTACATGAAAAAAAATCTCCTATTTTTATGTATTATCTTACCATTTTAGTACCTAATAATAAATCTTTTTTTTGAGAAATCTGGTTTTATTACTACCCTTTATGTGCGATTACATAAAAAATGGCGACAGATTTCTCTGTCACCACAAACACACAAATATACGAAACGAAATTTTCTAAAGGAGTTTTTAATTCTTTAATTAGAATGCAATTGCTAGGCGTCCTGTAACTGCGTGACTATCATCAAACTCAGACACATCATCATATTTACCATATAGGTATTCAGCTGATAGGGATACAGCATCATTTAAAGCATAGGTCACTGTGCCACCTACACGAGATTTTGGGGTTTCCTCTGCGAGGAATTCCTTTGTACCTTCGTAGCGACCTGCGATTGTTAAATCATCTGTTGCTTTCCACACTGCATCAAAAGCCCAAGCCTGTGGTTTATCACCATTTAAAGCATCAATATCATCAATTGCAGCAATATATTCACCTGCTACACTTAGGCTATCAGTTAGATTGATAGCAATCCATGCATTAACGCCAGCTGTCTGCTCATAATCGGAATCATCATCTAGTTCAATGCTATCAGCAAGAGAGCCCTCGCAAATGTCTGAGATTACGCCAAACCCGAAGGTCAACTCATTTACAGGAGCAAATTCAATAATCACGGCACCATTATTGATTTCCTCTTCAATATCTCCACTAAATACCCAAGCTGAAACAGCTAATTCATTTACAGGAGACCAAATCAGACCTGCAGTTGTCTTACAAACTTCACCTAGATCAAGAGTAAGAGGGTCAGAAATCATATCACCACCGAATGCACCAAATGGGATATATGCCTTACCAACAGTCACCGCCAAATAATCTGTTAGTTCGAAATCAAACTGGGCAGAATCCACACGTAGGTCTTCCCCATCTTCATATTCAAAAACTGTATTAAACTTGATATTTTCAGTTACATCAACATCTAGGCCTATATCAAGCTTATCAAAAACAAGGTCATTAGAATCCTCGCTAGTGCCATCATTATTATTTTCCTTTGAATATGTAGCAAGTATTTCTGCTTCGATTCCAAGCTTAACATAATCAGCAAGCATCATATTACCTGGTTCGATTGAATTGAGAAGTGTTGCGGCATTTTTTGAAGCATCAGAGACAAGAGTGTTAGATTCTTCAGCTGCTAAAAGTGCAGATATTTGTGTAGCGATTAGTGCCACTAAAATTGTATTTTTATTCATTATTTATCCTAATTTGTTGAAGATTTATAAGTATTTAACAAGCCCATTACTTGTTAGACGCCTCTAACTTTATCACAAACAAAACCTCCATGTCAACACAAAATGTTAGTTTTGTCTAATATTTTTATGAATTAAACTCAAACACCGGAAACCTATCCAATATTCACATACAAAAAAGGAAATTTATAAACCAAATTACAATGCACTTATTACTGCAATTACTTCCTACCCCAGAATGCAAAAAGGCGCCCCGAAGGACGCCCTTTTGCATTTCTCTTTGTGTCAAAAATTAGATAACACCCTGAGCTAGCATTGCATCAGCAACCTTTACGAAGCCAGCAATGTTTGCACCCATAACATAGTTACCCTTCTGACCAAACTGCTCTGATGCATTGTAAGCATTGTCGTGAATTGACTTCATGATGCCCTTCAAGCGAGCATCAACCTCCTCACGAGACCAAGACAAGCGTAGTGAGTTCTGGCTCATCTCTAGACCAGATGTTGCTACACCACCTGCGTTTGATGCCTTACCAGGTGCATATAGTAGACCGCCTGCCTGGAATGCTGCGATACCCTCTGGGCAAGTTGGCATGTTTGCACCCTCGCAAACAAGCTTAGCACCATTTGCAACAAGTGCCTTTGCCTCATCAACATTGATTTCATTCTGTGTTGCACATGGGAATGCTGCATCGCAAGGAATGTACCATGGGCGCTTGCCCTCTAAATACTCAGCACCAAACTCTGTTGCATACTCAGAAATACGACCACGGCGTACCTGCTTAAGCTCCTTAATCCACTCTAGCTTCTCCTTTGTGATACCATCCTTATCGTAGATTGTACCATTTGAGTCAGACATAGAAACAGGCTTTGCACCAAGCTCAATAAGCTTCTCTACAGCATACTGTGCTACGTTACCAGAACCAGATACCAAGCAAGTTCTACCAGCCAAATCCTCACCCTTAACTGCTAGCATGTTCTGTGCGAAATATACACAACCATAGCCTGTTGCCTCAGGACGAATCAAAGAACCACCAAATGTTAGACCCTTACCTGTTAGAACGCCTGTGAACTCATTTGCTAGACGCTTGTACTGACCAAACATATAGCCAACCTCACGTGCACCAACACCAATATCACCAGCAGGAACGTCTGTGAACTGACCAATGTGCTTTGCAAGCTCTGTCATAAAGCTCTGGCAGAATGCCATAACCTCGCGGTCAGACTTTCCTTTAGGATCAAAGTCTGCACCACCCTTTCCTCCACCCATAGGAAGTGTTGTAAGTGAGTTCTTGAAAATCTGCTCGAAGCCTAGGAACTTCAAAATGCTTAGGTTTACAGATGGGTGGAAACGGCAGCCACCTTTGTATGGACCGATTGCGCTATTAAATTGTACGCGATAGCCACGGTTTACCTTAATCTCGCCCTTATCATTAACCCAAGGAACGCGGAACATAATTGTGCGCTCAGGCTCAACAATGCGCTCTAGGATGCTGTTCTTCTGATACTCTGGCTTTGCTGCGATTACTGGCTCTAGAGTCTCTAGAACCTCTGTTGTTGCCTGGATAAACTCAGGCTCATTAGCATTGCGCTTTGCAATGTCTTCGATTACACTCTGTGTATAGCTCATTTTATTTCCACTCCCTATTGGGTTTCGTTAAAAAAATTATTGCACTAAATTTTATTCTTTAAGAGGAAGTTGTGCAACAAAAAAAAACATTTTCTAGAGAAAAATCTTAATTTTTTTAACATTGCACAAAAATGTACTCTTTGATAAAATTAATCACACAAAGCAGATAACTAAGCAAACGCATGCAAAAATGCAAAAAATTCTATGACATACAAAATCAAACCATTACTACTTATTTTTGTGACACTCGTTTTCTTCTCCGCATTGGCTAACGAAGAAAAGCCTAGTTTGCTGGGTAATGGATTTCCTGGTATTATAAGAAACATACCAGAAACCACACCTGAAATGTCCTCTGCCCTCTTAGAATCTGGCTCTCGCCTCTACACATACACAAGAGCACAAATTGCACCTGAGGATGCACGCCTTGTAGAAGCAACCTGTCCAACTAACTCAATCTCTTTTATTGCCCATGAGCCTCAAAAGATTGGGAAACGCTATCTACCTCTAATTGTTGAATTCAAATTTGTCCCAGACAATTTACTTTCTCCTGACCAAATTAACAAAAACCTTTTTAATGCAATTGAAACAAAAAAGCTAACAAAACAACTAAAAAAGGATTTTGTCGCTATTTCAATACTTGCTCCCAAATCCTTGAATTTTAAATCCTCTAATAAAGGAGAGCGAACCGAACCAAGTAAGCTTGCAATGGATGCAATTATGTGCTACTGCCGTAAGCTTGGTGTTAGTGGAATCAACACAAATCAAATTTTTATTGTAGCTGAAGATAAAAATGCAATTGATAATGCTCTTGATTTTTATATTCAATATCCTAACAAATTCTCTTTATTTATTTCCAAAGATACAATCCCAAGTCCTAGCAGATTCAACTACACAAAAGGTGATATCGACAAAATTGCGATATATCATTCAAGCAATGCAAGCCCCGCTTTTTTTAGAGAAGCAGAATCCTTCAAATATCGCATAGATAAGCTTGGTGGGAACTTTGAGCTTATCAAATATGATAGTGCTTCACAAAATCCTTGGGACAACCCTGATTTTATAGGATGGATGCTAACCCACACAACAAATGGTCTTGGGATAAAAGGAAATAAAAAGAATTTATATGATCCCCAAAATCCATCCTTCATAAATGGAATTAAATGTTCCACATCAGAAGAAATTTTACCACAAAAGAAATTCTGGCCAATGGCTGCTGCAGACGGCAATGAAAAAACATATTTCCAATCTGCCAACATGGTTAAGCAGGGTGGCTGGTGGATGGCTGAGTTTGAGAAGCCAATTTGTGGCAGGGTCACAATTGAATGTGGAATATTAAAACGCAAAACACTTCAAGAGCTTTATGGTAATATGCGAGTAGAGGTCTCCTCTGACGGAGTTAAATGGCAATCCAAAGGAATTATCTCAAAAAAGAAAGGAAGCTTCTCTTTTGTTGACAATTCCAAAAAAATAAAATTTGTTAGAGTTATATCCTACTCACAACAAGAAATTCGTTTAATTGTTAGAGAGATAACCATTGAGGAACAGCTATAATGAAACGATATATTTATTGGTTAGCCGCATTTATCTTTATTCTGGGTGCTCTTTTATTTTGCTATAAAAAGCTAAATCAAAGTTCTATTAATATTCACCCAATATTTTCCGAGGCACAGGCAGCTGCAAGAATCTCTGGCGAGAGCTTTGTCCTAATTGATGCACCAGACTGGTGCAAGGATTGTGTTGCTCTACACGAACTATATTTAGCAAACTATCAGCAAAACATAAATCTAGCCATCAATGCTATAGGTGGCTTTCACATAAAACTTAAATCCTATAACTGCGAGAAAGATCCTGCCGAGGTAAGTGATTTATTAAATAAGTGTGGGATAAGGAATGTTCCATCACTTATCGTGTTTAAAGACGATACATTCTCTGTAAAAACCGATATTTCAGAAATTGCCACTACCCTATTTAGTGCCACTCAATCCTATAGCAACGAGAATTTAGCACAAGAATAATCTAGTAAAAACAGAACTACTGCTCTAGGACTTATTTTTCTTCTACTCAGTAACAAGCTTTCTGTTTTTCCATGGGAAGAATAGGAAATAAATTAATGCTGGCACGCCCATGCCATAGCATGCGATACCATAACCCAACACAAAGCCCTTAAAGCCCATTCCCATATATTCGCCAAAGAACCAGCTCAAGCCTATACGAAGTATAACTCCGTCCAGCAATGCAAAAACAAGACCTAAATTTGCATGTCCTATTCCATTGATAAACGAATTTGTTCCGCGCATCAAAATCAAACCAGGAAACTGCCACACAATCGAATATGCAAAAGCTGGGGCAAGAGCCAAGACCTCTGGTTCATTTGTAAACATACCGATAAGCTGCTTAGGAAATAGAAGCAATATTGCTGCAAAAATAATATAAAATCCAGCACTGAAGCACCAAGCATAAGTAATAATTTTTGTTATACGACCATATTCTCTGGCGCCATAGTTTTGTCCCACCATAGCAGTGCCAGCCATCATAATTCCTAGAGTAACCTTTGTCACAATATCATCAAGCTGAACACCTGCACCAAAAACCGTTGCTTCATCCACACCTAGCTTATTGATTAACCGAATAACATAAAGCATAGATACATTTATAGATGCAAAGCGAATAACATATGGGACGCCTAGCTTCATCAATGAATTAAATATCTTCATTGATGGAATAAACGAGCTAAGCTTAAAATCAAACGAAAATTCTTCACGGCGTTTGTATAGAAAGATTAATGCATAGACAAATGCAATTGCCTGACCAAGAATAGTGGCCAAGCCAGCACCAAACACACCTAGTCCACAATATTTGATAAATACAAAATCCAGAATAATATTTATCACAGATGCTATTGCTATAAAAAGGAAAGGATGCCGAGAATTTCCCATTCCTCTTAGCACACCTGAAATCATATTATAGCCATATGAAAATACTAGACCTGCTGTAGTTATTTGCAGATATTTTCTTGCATCCTCGACAGCTTCGGCAGGCACTTCAAGCAGATTAATAATCCAATCAGTTAATACGACACCAACCACAGTCATAACCAAGCCAATAGCAAGCTGCGAAAAGAAATACGTACCTATGGTACGGTTTAATCTTTCTCCACGCTCTCCTTTACCAATCAGCTGGGAGATATAAATTTGTCCACTAAGTGAAAGTCCAAGACAAACCATTGTTAGAAAGACAAAAATCCTACCCGCATTTGAAACTGCTGCGACACCAACCTTGCCGAGGAATTGTCCGACAATCAGCATGTCTACAACATTATAGAGAACCTGCAACCCATTTGACAACATAAATGGGAGTGCAAACACAACCATTGGCCACCAAATAGGTCCTTTTGTATAGTCTTTAATTATGCTATTTTTAGACATCTGTTAGATTATTATTAAAAAACAAATTGTATAGTGTTTAGCTCAAACAATTATTGAATTGTTAAAACAGCTCTTGTTGAATAGGTTTAGCTTCTTGCGTGATTTCCAAGGAAGGAGCAGGCTGCACATCTGCAGAAGAATCTGTTGAATTTGCTAAGGCAATAAACTCATCCTCAGTAAGAATTGTTATACCCAAATCCTTTGCACGAGAAGTTTTGTTTCCGCCTGGTTTTTCTCCAACCACAAGATAATCAGTTTCTTTAGAAACAGAGTCTGCCACTCTGCCACCAGCATTAATTACCAATTGAACTGCTTGAGTTCTTCCCATAGAAGAAAGAGTACCCGTGATTACAATCTTCTTGCCAGAAAGAGGTGTTGCTCTTTCAGAAGAAAGCTTTGTTTCAGGATTAATACCAAGAATACGCATTTGCTCAAGCTGCATTTGTCCTTGTTCACTAGCAAAAAATAGCTTTAGAGAGCGTGCTGCCTCTGGCTTTATCATACATGTATATTTTAAATTTGCATTTTTCACCTTTGAAGCAAGCTTCTCTTTTACAAGACGCTCACCTATATCTATAATTTGATCGCAAACCACAGTAAAGCGTTCTGCACAATTAACACGCTCATCAATACTTAAAGCACGCACGCGATGGCTTTTTGGATTAATATAATCTGCCTCATCCATTAGTTCATAGAGAGAGCTGATATCAGAGACAATTCTTGAGTTTGCCAGCTCATAAAAATCCTTATGAAGTCTGGCTATATCTTGAGCAGTTGTTGCTCCAATTCCAGGAATACCAATTGCATATATCCAGCGTGCAAGCGGAAGCTCCTTTGCTCGCTGAAGTGCATTCATAATGGTATGAGCATTTGCCTTACCAAGTGTACGCTGTTTTGCTACAGCATCATTCGTATCACAACCAAACGTCTGCTGTTGAGGCGCATCCTGTACACCATTTGAAGAATTTCCTTCAAGTGCAAGAGTTGAAAGCCAAGCCTCGTCCTGGTTAAATAAATCAAGAGGTGTGCGTACACATTGCTGATCCACCAGTGCCTGTGCCACCTTATCTCCTAGACCTTCAATATTGAGAGCTTCTCGAGATGCAAAATGGATTATGCGGCGTGTTAGCTGTGCGGGACAAAGAAAATTACTGCACCTAATTGCTACCTCACCTGGCTCTTGGTAAACAGCTGAGCCACACACAGGACACTTATCTGGCATTACAAATTCTTGTTCAATGCCAGTACGTGCCTCTGTAACCACCTTCACTACAGCAGGAATAACCTCGCCTGCTTTTTCAATCATAACGTGGTCACCAATTCGTATATCCTTACGGCGAATTTCATCTGAATTATGGAGTGTTGCACGTGATATATCCGAGCCAGCCAAACGAACTGTTCGTAGCTCTGCGACAGGTGTAAGCACGCCTGTACGACCCACCTGAACTGTAATTGCTTCAACAACAGTCTCTGCTTGCTCTGGGGCATATTTATATGCACGTGCCCAGCGTGGTGCCTTTGCTGTTGAGCCTAGTTTGCGATAAATCGTGCGGTCATTAACCTTAATTACTGCTCCATCGATTTCAAATGGGAAGGAATGGCGGAGCTGCTCTAATTCTGCGATTGCTTTATACACATCCTCGAGTCCATTACAAATCCATGAGCGAGGCTGTGTTTTAAAGCCCAAATCTGCAATTAGCTTTGTGAGAGCTGCATGGGTTGCTGGCTCCTCTATTCCATCAATTCTACCAGCTCCATATAGCACAGCATCAAGCTTACGTGTTGCAACAATGCGTGGATCAAGAAGTTTTAGTGAGCCAGCAGCAGCATTACGCGGATTTTTAAATGGCTCTTCACCACGTGCTTCCTGCTCTGTTACAAGCTCCACAAAAACAGACTTCGGCATATAAATTTCACCGCGCATTTCCACCCATGGTGCTGTTGTTGGTATTCGCATAGGGATAGAATTAATTGTGCGAACATTCAAAGAAACATTATCACCGGTGGTTCCATTACCACGTGTTGCTGCTGCAAAAAATTCACCATCCTTGTAGTGAACACAAAATGCCAAACCATCCACCTTAGGCTCAACCACATACTCCACCTTATCAAGTCCAGAGAGCGAACGAACCTGTGCATCATAATCCGCTATTTCTCCCAATGCGTATGTATTTTCAAGGGACTGCATTGGGATTATATGTGAGAATGGCTCAAAGCCAGAAATAGGCTCACCACCCACACGACGTGTTGGCGAGGTTGGTGAAATAAATTCAGGATTTGCATCCTCAAGCTTTTTAAGCTCGGCAAGCATATCATCGAATTGCTTATCGGAAATTTCTGGAGCAGCATCTACATAATAAAGCTTGGTATGTCGCTCAAGCTCTGAGCGAAGTGATTCAATGCGCTGCTTAATTTCTAATTTTGGGTCAAAATCCCCAAATAATGAGGTATCTAAATTATTTGTTTTCATATATTTCATTATACCACTATTCATAAATAAAAACAAGAAAACATCGGCATCAAGAGCTGGTACACCACAATACCCAGCATATTCAGACATTTAAATGCATGAGACGTTAGGAAGAATGGACGCGAGCGTGATGCACGTGACGCCAAATGGAACGCTGAGGCGATGCATTATAATAAATGAAGAATGAAGAATGAAGAATTCAGGTAGAGTTGAGTGATTTTTTTCTCCATTCTCGCGTCTAATCTCGTACGCTGCGTCCTCCGCGTCGCAGCGTCCCTTTTTCGCACTTTTGAAGCGTGCTACCGCACGCAAAGCGACTGGAAGTCGCTTCTCCATACTCTTTCCGCACGGGACGTCAAATGGGACGCAGAGGCCGCTGAAATCGCAGAGCCCAAAATTTATTATCCCATAAAATTAAAGGAATAAATATACAAACCAAGGAAGCAACTCATTTTATTGCGTTGCTTCCTTTTTATTTCACTTTAAACTAAAATTTAAAGCTATTACTTGCTTGCTTCTTCAACAGCTACTGCAACAGCTACTGTTGCACCAACCATTGGGTTGTTACCCATTCCGATTAGTCCCATCATTTCTACGTGTGCTGGAA
>JAFUOX010000098.1 GCA_017481725.1 Kiritimatiellia bacterium
ATGGCCTAGCACGCTTTGACGGCACTGATTACCTCTATTTCCATGGAGGAGAGCGCGGACATCACCCCGTGTGGGATTCCTCATGCTTTGATTATGGAAGACTTCCCACACTTCACCTATTACTTTCAAATTGCCGTTATTGGCTTGATGAATTTCATTTTGACGGCTTCCGTTTTGATGGTGTAACAAGTATGCTTTACTTACACCACGGACTTGGTGTTGATTTTCTTAGCTACGAACAGTATTTCGATAATCAAGTAGACGAGGATGCTTACACATACCTTGCACTTGCAAATCAAGTGATTCATGAAGTACGCCCTGATGCAATTACGATTGCGGAGGACGTTAGCGGAATGCCGGGCTTGGGTGCACCTCAAAAGGATGGAGGAGCCGGATTTGATTATCGCTTGGCAATGGGAATAACTGAGGCATGGGGCAAGCTTGCTCGCGAAGTAAAGGATGAGGATTGGTATATTCCATGGCTATGGCATGAGCTAACAAATCGCCGTGCAGATGAAAAAACAATAAGCTATGTGGAATGCCATGACCAAGCCCTTGTCGGAGGTAAAACTTTATTCTTTGAGATGGCAGGTCCTGCAATCTACGACTCAATGCACAACCGTTCAGGAAACCTTGCTGTTGAGCGAGCAGTTGCATTGCATAAGCTCGCTCGATTGGCAACGCTTGCAACCTCTGGCAATGGCTATTTAAATTTGATGGGTAATGAATTTGGGCATCCAGAGTGGATTGATTTTCCAAGAGAGGGCAATGGCTTCTCCTATCAGCATGCACGCCGCCTTTGGAGTGTTCGTGATAATACATCGCTTCAATTTTCGGCATTGGGAGATTTTGATGAGGCAATGCTAAAGCTATTTAATGAAAATAGCGAGGCATTAACCGAATACCCACGCCAGCTATATGCAAGCGGAGAAGAAAAGCTACTTGCATTTTCACGCGGAGAGCTATTCTTTATTTTTAATTTCCACCCAACGCAATCCTACACCGATTGGAAGCTTATGGTTCCTCCAGGAGATTATAAGCTAGTGCTTACAACTGATTCAGTAAGATTTGGTGGCCACGAAAGAGTTTCTCTCCCGCAGACATATTTTACAATGCCATCTATTTGGGGTAAAGAACAGGTGCTACACATAAGCCTGTATGTCCCATCACGCTGTGCATTGGTATTAAAGCGTAATGATTAAGCTAATATAAGTACGATCACTAAAAGAGCGAAGGGATGGGACGCAGAGAGCGTAAAGGCCGCAAAGGTGCACTGAGCTTGTATGGTGGTTTTGCGTAATTCGCCAGTGCTATTGCTAGTTAATGTTTTTTCTCTGGAGTGCACGCTTAACTATGGTGCAGTACGTCCTCGTGCTGCACAAATGTTTAATCCCACCATACATATTGTGTAGCAATGCTTTCGCGTTGGAAACAATATAATGGCTAGAAGTGCGAAGATAGGGGCTTAGGATTTCATAATTTTGCATGAGGGCAGAATTTCTAGGTGCTGCGTTGTGTGGGGCTTTTGTTTGTGCGATATTTTCTTTGATTAGAAGAGCTTGTGTGGTTTTTGTGGAAGGATGTTGACAGAAGAATAAGGTGTCATTCAAGTGAGTAAAACACCTTGAGTTACTTTTATAAAGTATGATATATTTTAATAAAAGTTATTCTTTGAGATGCAGTTTAATTCGTGCAAATAAAATGGAACTCGCATGAGGTTTATTGTCTGAATTTTGGTGTTTTGATAGAGTTATTCTGTAAATAGGAAATATAAGATAAGGAAAATGTGATGAAAAAGATATTAATAACTTGTTTTGCAGTGATAATGGCAATTAGTTCGTTTGCGTCAAGTAAAAATATAAACGGCATAGAAGTCGAATATGAAGTTTCTGAGGGACAAGTAACTATAAAAAAAATTTATACAACTTTAGAAAATGTTGCGATACCTTCTGAAATTGACGGCTATCCTGTGACGAGTATTGGAGATTTCGCGTTTGAAGATTGCTTCGGTTTAACAAGTATCACAATACCTAATAGCGTGACGCGTATTGGGGATGGTGCGTTTACGAGTTGCTCAAGTTTAACAAGTATCACAATACCTAATAGCGTGACGCGTATTGGGGATGGTGCGTTTACGAGTTGCTCAAGTTTAATAAGTATCACAATACCTAATAGCGTGACGGATATTGGGGATAGTGCGTTTAATTTTTGCTCCGGTTTAACAAGTATCACAATACCTAATAACGTGACGCGTATTGGAGATAGCGCGTTTTGGGGTTGCTCAAGTTTAACAAGCATCACAATACCTAATAGCGTGACGCGTATTGGGTATTGTGCGTTTAGTGGTTGCTCAAGTTTAACAAGCATCACAATACCTAATAGCGTGACGAGTATTGGAGATCGCGCGTTTGAAGATTGCTCAGGTTTAACAAGTATCACAATTCCCGATGGTGTGACGAGCGTTGGAAATGGCGCGTTTAATCGTTGCTCAAGACTTGTGATAATATACTTGGATGAAGACTCAAAACTAACTGATGTTGATTTCTATGAAAAGGCGAATTTAAATAAAGATTGTAAGATTATTCGCACAAAATTCCAGGATGGTCGTCCTGTAAATGACCTTTTACCATAGAGTGAAATCAATAATCAAGTTGGGGCACAATCATAACGATATATTGCCACTCTGAGATAATTAATCATGCATCACGTACTTGTCAAAAATTTTGTGTTTTTATGCACTACGCTTAATTAATTTGTTGTTTTTAGAATAAGTATTTTTTGTGCAGATTTTAAATTTAACTTGAAATTTATACAAAAAATTAAATATATTATTCATATATAAATTTTCAATAATGGAATTTAGAATAGAATGACAAAACTAATAATTTTTGATTTGGATGGCACCGTTTATTTAGGAGAAAAAGAGGTATTTGGTGCCGCTGATTATATTAAAGAATGCCATGCAAAGGGCATTCGCACGATGTTTGTTACAAATCGCTCTAATCGTGTGCCAGAACTGGTTGTTGAGCAGCTCTGTGGATATGGGATACCTTGCGAATTAGAGGACGTTATGACTACTGCACTTGCTTCTGCGGCATATATACAAAAGCCCTCAAAGGTATATATTATTGGAGAGGAGGGCTTACGCATTGCTTTGGAAAATGCAGGACACACTGTCGTTGAGGATGAACAGCCCGACTATGTGGTCGTAAGCATAGACCGAGAATTTACTTATGCAAAGCTTGCTAAGGCAGCAAAGTATATCCTAAACGGAGCTAAATTTATTGCGACAAACCCAGACCATCGCTTGCATTTGAATGGGCGCGTATGCCCAGGCTCAGGTACAATCGTTGCAGCAGTCGAGACAGCAACAGATGTTAAACCAATTATGCTTGGCAAACCAGAGCGTGCTTTAATTGATGCAGCACTTGAGGCTGCTGGAGTTTCTTCAGATGAGGCGATTGCAATTGGAGACAATTTAGAGACAGATATTCCAGCTGCAGCTGCTGCAGGTGTTCGCAGTGTGCTTATCCTAACTGGCTATTCAAAGCGTGAGGACTGTGCCACAGCAAAAGTAAAGCCTGACTTTGTTGTTGCTGATTATGCAGAGCTATCGCAACTTGTTTTATAGCTGTGTGCTTACGAAACAGGTGATGGTTATGTTTTATTTTAATGGTAAAGATGTTGTAAAAATTGTATAATACAATTATTAACAAAGGAGGCTTAACTATGGTACCACAGTGGATTATTGAAAAGAAACGAGATGGTGGGCAAATTTCAGAGGCCGATATTCGTGAGCTAATTGATTTATACGCAAAAGGAGAAATCCCAGATTATCAAATGTCCGCATTCTTAATGGCTGTTTATTTTAAAGGGATGACATTTGATGAGGTTACAGCTCTTACTGATGCGATGATGCGATCAGGTGACGTTTTGGACTTTTCTTCTTATGGGTGCCTAACCGCAGACAAGCATTCAACAGGAGGAGTTGGTGATAAGCTTTCCATACCGCTTGCACCATTGGTTGCTGCTGTAGGTGTGGTGGTTCCAATGATATCTGGGCGTGGGCTTGGCATTACAGGTGGTACGCTTGATAAGCTTGAGTCTATTCCAGGCTATAACACACAGCTTACAACGGAGCAGTTCAGTGAGGTTCTTGCAAAGGTGGGATGCTCAATTATTGGTCAAACTGCACGCCTTGCTCCTGCAGATAAAAAGCTTTATGCCTTGCGAGATGTTACTGGCACAGTTCCATCCATCCCACTCATTTCTGCAAGCATTATGTCAAAGAAGCTTGCAGAGGGTGCGGCTGGGCTTGTGCTTGATGTAAAATGCGGGCGTGGTGCTTTTATGAAGAACCGGGATGATGCACGCACTCTTGCAAAGACAATGCAGGCAATAGGTCGCGGAATGGGCAGAAATGTTGTTGCTCTTTTAACAAATATGGATTCACCTCTTGGTGAAAAGATTGGTAATACCTTGGAGATAGAGGAATCTATTGACGTACTTAAGGGTAAGGGACCTGCAGATATTTGCGAGCTAACAATGGCGTTGGCTGTAGAGATGGTGCTTCTTGCAAAGCTTGCTGAAACGCCTGAAGAGGCTCGCGCAAAGCTTGAGATTGCCTTAAAGAGTGGTGCCGCATTAAATAAATTTAGAGATATGGTTATAGCTCATGGTGGTGACCCACGTGTGATAGATGATTATTCGCTTATGCCACAGGCACCAGTAAAGCTTGATGTTTGTGCAGCTGCCGCTGGTTATGTAGAGACAATTGATGCAGATGCAATAGGGCGCATGGTGCTTCTTCTAGGGGGAGGTCGCCGTCAGGTGACAGATTCTATTAATTATGGTGTTGGTGTAAGCAATTTGATTAAGCTAGGTGCAGAGGTTAAGCCAGGAGATAGGCTTATGACAATACATGCGGCGTCAGAGCCAGAAGCAAATGCTCTTATTGCTTCTGCGTGTGATGCTGTTAAGCTTTCTTCAACACCTATATCTGCTCCAACACTAATCTACGAGCGAATCTAACCTTTTTAATATCGGAGAAGCGGACCTTTTAAATATCGGAGAAGCGGATTTTTTTAAATAATATCGGAGAAGCGGACCTATTTAATATCGGAGAAGCGGACTTTAGTCCGCAATTATGGGAAAAATAATCATTCGTGGTGCTAGAGAGCACAATTTAAAAAATATTTCTGTAGAAATACCTCAGAATGCAATTACCATCATAACGGGCGTTTCAGGCTCTGGTAAGTCAACACTTGCATTTGATACAATTTTTGCAGAGGGTCGCCGCCGCTATCTAGAGAGCCTTCCTGCGGCTGCTCGCCAGTACATTGATACATTGTCGCGCCCAGATGTTGATTCTGTAGATGGACTTGCTCCTGCGATTGCTATTGAGCAGAATTCTGTTCAACCAACAGCCCGTGCCACATTGGCAACAATTACAGAGCTTGCTGATTATTTTGAGGTTTTATTTGCAAAGCTTGGTGAGGTGCATTGTCCAGAGTGTGGGCAGTTGCTCAAAAGCACAAGCCCAGAGCTTGTAGTAGAGGAGTTGCTTTCAAAGCCAGAGGGCACCCGACTAACAATCCTTGCTCCATTGTTAAAAAATGGCTCCAAGGGAGCCGCTAGTGAGGCACTACACTATGCAGAGTTATTAGGCTTTGTTCGTATTCGCCTAAATGGAGAGCTATGTGAATTAGATCAGAATTTAGAGCTACCAGATGGCAATTTAACAATAGAGGCGGTTGTTGACCGAATTGTTGTTAGAGAGGGTGCACGGCACCGCATAACAGATTCTGTTGAGCTTGCTATGCGTATAGGGAAGGGTACAATGCGGTGTATTTGTGCTTCAAAAGGGGAGCAAGAGCATGAGCTATGCTATTCTGAGCACAATAAATGCTTCCATTGTGATTCTCCTGGCTTTGAGCTGTTAACAGCAAAAGCTTTTTCAAGCAATAGTGCTGTTGGTGCATGCCTACACTGCCACGGATTAGGAAAATGTATCCAAGAAGGAAAAAAGCAAATCCCTATAACCTCTGCCAAGCAAGCTGAGGGAGCAACGCTTGTTCCATGCAAGGAATGTCATGGGACGCGTTTTTCTCCGCAAATTCTTGCATGCACCCTGCCACATCCTGCTGGAGCAAAGAATATTGCAGAGGTTTATGCTATGCGCATTGATGAACTTAAGCAGTGGCTAGAGCGGATGGCATTGCCGTCAGAGCAGGCTCAGCTTGTTGCTCCAGTTCTTGAGGGAATATATTGTCGTTTAGAATTACTTTGTCAATTAAGAGTAGGGTATCTAACACTTGCACGAGAGGGGCGAACCCTTTCTAGGGGAGAATTGCAACGTATTCGCTTGGCATCGCATTTGGGTGGTAATCTAACAGGAGTTCTCTATGTGCTTGATGAGCCCACAATAGGGCTACATTCTTCGGATACGCAGCTTTTGGCTGAGCTATTGCGTAAGCTCCAGCAGCAAGGAAATACGGTTGTTGTCGTGGAGCATGACCCAATTATCATTCGGGCAGCAGATTATATCGTAGATTTAGGTCCAGGTGCTGGTGTAAAGGGAGGAGAGGTGCTTGCGATTGGCACACCAAACGAAATTGAGGCAAATCCTAATTCAATTACTGGAGCATTTTTGTCTGGACGCGAGCAGCCTTTGATCCCACCCAAAGCAAAGCAGAATTTTGGGTCAATTAAGGTTATTGGGGCTCAAAAATATTGCTTACCCAAGCTTAATGCAGAATTTCCATTAGGTAAGTTTACAGTTGTGACGGGGCGTTCAGGCGTAGGCAAATCAACGCTTGTTAATGAGGTGCTTTGTGAGAATATTGACAGATATTTAACACATCGCCACTCGTTACCAAATGGATTTATAGATTGCGAGAGGGTTGAAGGCCTTGAGCAAGTGGATAAGCTTATAGCAATTGATGCAAACCCATTTGGCCGCTCAGACAGGAGCAATTTGCTCACATATATGGGTGTATTTGGCATTATTCGAGATTTGTTTTCTGCAACACCTGCGGCAAAGGCAAGAGGATACTCTGCCACACGCTTTAGCTTTAATGTGAAGGGTGGACGCTGTGAGGTATGCAAGGGAACTGGTGTAAAAGAGCTGGAGATGAGCTTCTTGCCAGATGTAACCATTGTGTGTGAGCAATGTGGAGGCACTCGTTACAATCGTGAGACACTTGAGGTGCATTATGCGGGACGCTCAATTGCCCAAATTTTAGATTTAACAGTTGTGGAAGCACTTGAGGTTTTTGATGCTATTCCTCAGCTTAAATCAAAGCTACAAATACTTGCAGAAGTGGGGCTTGGCTATTTAAAGCTTGGTCAAGCCGGAGCAACGCTTTCAGGTGGTGAAGCACAGCGCTTAAAGCTTGCAGCAGAGCTTGCTCGTCCAGCAGATAAGCATACTCTTTATGTATTAGATGAGCCAACAATTGGGCTGCATTTTGCCGATGTTCGCCGATTGATTGAGTGCTTTATCAAGCTGCGTGATAAAGGGCACACAATTATTGTGATAGAGCACAATGAGGATGTTATTGCAGCAGCGGATTGTTGTATAGAACTATAATTTGCCTTATTTCTGTGAGTTTTGCTTTTGTGAGGTCATTGGTGGGCTTCTTTTTGGTTGACTTTATTACATAATTATAGCAAAATATTTAAATAAAGATTTTGCATTGAAATAATACTCATCTGAAGCTTACTTTTTAAGGAAAATATTATGAGTTCTATAGATAATTCGCAGGTAAATGAGGCTGCTGTTGTAAATATTCCACAAAAGGTTAAACAGCAGCATAGTAAGGCAGTGGCAGCAATGGAGCGTGGTAATTTTGATACTGCTATCGCTTTGTTTTCATATTGTATTCAGCAGTGTCCTGGATTTTCAGCTGCACGTCGTAATTTAAGAATGGCGGAGATTGCATCATTTAAGCAGAAAAATCCTGGGAAAAAGGCAGCAACTGCTCATCAAATGGCAACACTTGGTGCAATGTTTACAACAATGAAGCTGCCAGGCTTGCTTAAGAGTGGCAAGGCTTTAGAGGCATTGAACATTGTTGAAGAACTTCTAAAGAAGGATCCACTCAATGTTGCATTCCTTAAAAACTACACAAAGGTTGCTGTAGCTGCGGGTTATGGTGATGCAGCAGTAATGTCTCTTGAGCTTGCTAAAGAGCATGTAGATGTTAAGGATATTGGCTCGATTGTTGAAATGCTTGGTCGCCTTTTGTTTGATCTTAAGCAATATAAAGAGGCTGGTGCATATATTGAGCAAGCAGCACGCTTAAAGCCAAATAATTCAGAACTAGTGAAGATGGCAAAGGACTGTGCCACACTAGCAACAATCAATAAGGGCTGGGATGCCTCTGAAAAGGATAAGGATTGGCGTACTGCTCTTGGCAATAAGGAAGAGGCAGTTAAGCTTGAACAGCAGAATAAGATGGTTAAAACAGCAGATGATGCAGATGCTCTTATTGCTGAAACAATGCAAAAGCTTGAAGCAGAGCCTCGCAATATGAATTACTATTTCGCATTAGCAAACCTTTATTCACAGCAGAAGCGCTATGATGAGGCATTAGGTGTGTTCAATAAGGCTCGTGAGTTTGCTCCAGCAGATCCAGAGCTTGATCGCCGTACAGCTGCTTTGACAATTGAGAAATATAACTTTGAAATTGCTCAGCTTCAAGCTGCAGGTGATGAGCAGGCTGTTGTTGATAAGATGACAGAGCGTGATCAGTTTGAGTTTGATGATATTTCTGCACGTGTTGGCCGTTATCCAAACGATTATCATTTGCGCTATGAGCTTGGCATGCAATATCACAAGCATGGCTATTATGATGAGGCAATCGGTCAGCTACAGCTTGCAATTAAGAGCCCTAAGGATAAGGTTTCCGCATTGTATCACTTAGGTCTTTGCTTCCGCTATAAGGGTCTTCTTGATATGGCAGTTAGCCAGTTAGAGCAAGCAATTGAGTTGCTTCCTTCTATGAATGAAGAAAAGATGAATATCTTCTATCTCATGGGTGAAATTAGTGAGGAAGAGGGTAATATTGATGAAGCAGCGAAGTACTTTAAGGAAATCTATCGCGTTGATGTTCGCTTCCGTGATATTTCACAACGCATTGATAAAATTTATGCAGCACAGAGAGCTGCAAAGGAAAAGGCAAACCAATAATGAATTTATTTTTGAAGCATTTGCTTTTAGTTTCAGCTACAGCAGTGCTTGCTACAGGTTGTGTTAGTGACGGCACCTTCTTTGGGCAGAGTAAGGAGCAAAAACAAAAACAGCAGCTTGAGCAGCGTAAACAACAAATCGCTGTGATTAATCGCGATAATAGAATTACAGAGCTAGAAAATGCTGTTTCAATGCTACGCTCTGAATATGATTCAATTAGTGCTGCAATTGCTATGCAAAATCAGCGTATAGCTGAATTGGAGTCTAGCATTGCCCGAGAAAGCAATACTCACTCAAGTGATATGGTTGCAACAAGCCGCGAGCTTGAAGCTATTCGTGCTACTCAAAAGCAATTGAGTAACAGTGTAGATGCAATTCCTCAAAATATTTCAAAGCTTTTAGGAGAGCAAGAAAAGCAAATCATGTCTCAAGTGGATAAGAAGATTGCTTCAGTAAAAAGCTCTCGCTCTACTAGCTCATCAACCGCAAGGGTAAATTATGATGGTCCATGCTATGAGCATGTTGTTGAGGCTGGTCAAACAATTTCTGAAATTGCACAAGCATATAAGGTTTCACAGCGAGAAATTATGGATGTTAATAACATCAAGGATGCATCCCGCATACGTGTTGGGCAGAAGCTTTATATTCCAAAGCATTAATTGATTTTATTCGAAAATTTAACAAAGGAGAAAAAATGAGTGTTCCATTCAATATTGATTTAAATGGTAAGGTTGCAGCTGTTACAGGTGGCGGTGGTGTGCTATGTAGCTGTATGGCAAAGTCTCTTGCAGAGTGCGGAGCAAAGGTTGCAATTCTTGATTTACGCTTGGAGGCAGCAGAGAAGGTTGCTAGTGAAATTACAGCTGCTGGTTATGTTGCAAAGGGTTATGCTTGCAATGTTCTTGAAAAGGCAAGCCTAGAGGAAGCAAATGCTGCTATCGAGGCAGATTTTGGTGCTATTGATATTCTTGTAAATGGAGCTGGCGGAAATCATCCAAAAGGAACCACATCAAATGAGTTTATGACACCTGAGGATTTGGAAACAATCAAGGAAGGCTTCACAACCTTCTATGAGCTAGATCCATCTGGTGTACAGTTTGTGTTTAACTTGAACTTTATTGGTACACTTCTTCCAACACAGGTCTTCTCAAAGGCTATGGCTAAGAAGGGCGAGGGTACAATTATTAATATTTCCTCAATGAATGCATTTACACCACTAACAAAGATTCCTGCTTACAGTGCAGCAAAGGCAGCAGTAAGCAACTTTACTCAGTGGCTTGCTGTACATATGGCAAAGGTTGGCATTCGTGTTAATGCAATTGCTCCTGGTTTCTTCCTAACAGACCAGAACCGCACACTTCTAACAAATCCAGATGGAAGTCTAACTCCTCGTGCAAATAAGATTATTACAAATACACCTATGGGTAAATTTGGTAAGCCAGAGGATTTGACAGGTGCATTGCTATGGTTGGCAGATTCAAAGGGTGCTGCTTTCGTAACAGGTATTGTGGTTCCTGTTGATGGTGGTTTTAGCTCCTACTCTGGAGTTTAATCCCGTAGAACAAAATTTTAGGTTGTAATAAAAATATTTAAATAAAATTAAGCTTAGGTAGAGCAAAATGTTAGATATTAAGTTAATTAGAGAAAATACAGAGGCAGTATGCAAGGGCTTGGAGAGCCGCGGAGCTGATACTGCTGCAATTGAGAAGATTCTTGCACTTGATGTGCGTCGTCGTGAGCTTCTTGCACAGTCTGAGGAGCTAAAGAGTAAGCGTAATGCTGTTTCAAAGGAAATTGGCATGCGCAAAAAGGCAGGCGAGGATACCACAGAGATTCAGGCAGAAATGCGTGCTGTAGGTGAGAAGATTGCTGAATTTGATAAGGAATTAGCAGATGTTGAGCTAGAGCAGCGCAATCTTCTATTGTGCTTGCCAAACCTTCCTGCACCTGGTGTTGTTCCAGGTGGTAAGGAAGCAAATGAGGTTGTCTCTGTATATGGAGAAAAGCCAACCTTTGATTTTACACCAAAAAATCATGTTGACCTTTGCACAGACTTGGGTCTTATCGATTATGAGCGTGGTGTAAAGATGGGTGGTAATGGCTTTTGGCTATACCAAGGCGATGGTGCTCGCTTGGAGTGGGCTCTTTTGACATACTTTATCCAAGAGCATATTAAGGATGGCTACACATTTATCTTGCCTCCTCACATGCTAACCTATGAGTGTGGTTTGACAGCTGGTCAGTTCCCTAAGTTTGAAGAGGATGTTTATCGTCTAACAGAGGAAGGCTTCCACTTTATGCTTCCAACAGCTGAGACAGCTCTTATCAATATGTATCGCGATGAGATTTTGAATGAGGCTGATTTGCCAAAGCGCCTATTCGCTTATACACCATGCTACCGCCGTGAGGCTGGTACATATCGTGCAAGTGAGCGTGGTATGATCCGTGGTCATCAGTTTAATAAGGTTGAGATGTTCGGCTACACAAAGCCAGAGGATAGTGAGGCAATGCTTCAGGAACTTATCCGCAAGGCTTGCAAGCTAGTTGAGGGTCTTGGCATCCATCACCGTCTAGCAAAGCTTGCTGCTGGTGATTGCTCTGCTTCTATGGCAACAACCTACGATGTTGAGCTATGGCTTCCAAGTATGAACGAGTATAAAGAGTGTTCTTCTGTTTCAAATGCTATGGATTATCAGGCTCGTCGCGGTAATATCCGTTTCCGCCGTGAAGCAACAAAGAAAACAGAGTTTGTTCACACACTTAATGGCTCTGGTTTGGCAACAAGCCGCCTAATGCCAGCAATTGTTGAGCAATATCAGCAGGCAGATGGTTCTATCAAGATACCTGATGTTCTTGTTCCTCTAATGGGTGGTCAAACAGTTATTACAAAGAAGTAATTGCTTCAAGGATTACTCGCAAATATTGATGGCGGTGGTGAGCGAAAAGGCTTTGCCGCCGCCATTCGCTTTTGATTAGGTAATAGGTTATAGGGAATAACGAATAGATTAGGTAAAGATAAAATATATTTGTGTTTTATCTAGATTGTTTTAAAACCGATTTTTGCTTTGTAATATGATTGAAATAGAAGTATTAGAAAATAGAATTGCCACACTAAAAAAAGGTGTTAGTGAGATGCTTGTTTATCTTGAGATAGAGAAGCGTCGTAAAATTCTTGCAGCCCTTGAAGAAGAGGCTGCCTCTCCTGAATTTTGGAATAATCAGGCAAAGGCAAAGGAGAATATTGATGCCTCTAATGTGCAGAAGGCAGTGCTAAGACCATATGCTGAGTTAGAGGGCTTTGTTTCTGATGCTTCTGTTATGCTTGAACTTGCTGAATTAGAAGAGAGCGATGCTGCTAAGGACGCTGCGTACACAGAGGTGGGGGAGCTGCTAAATAAAGGCGAGCAGGCATATGAAAGACTAAAGCTTCAATCTCTATTGACAGGTCCGTTGGATCGTAGCAATGCATATCTTTCTCTTCATGCTGGTGCCGGCGGCACAGAGTCCTGCGATTGGGCAAGCATGCTTATGCGTATGTATCAGCGCTACTGCGAAAATGTCGGCTACAGCGTTGAAGTTGTTGATGTGTCTCCTGGTGAAGAGGCTGGTATTAATGCTTGCACTCTCTACATTCAAGGACCAAATGCTTATGGCTTTATGAAGGCAGAGCGTGGTGTGCATCGTCTTGTTCGCATTAGCCCATTTGACTCAAATAGCCGCCGCCATACATCCTTTGTTTCATGTGATGTTATCGCAGAGCTAAATGATGATATTGATGTTGATATTAAGGAAGAGGATTTGGAGGTCTCTACCTTCCGCTCTGGTGGAGCTGGTGGTCAGCACGTTAATAAAACAGACTCTGCAATTCGTATTCGTCATATCCCAACTGGTATTGTAGTTTCATGCCAAGCAGAGCGTTCTCAGCATAAGAATCGTGCAAAAGCAATGAGTGTCTTGAAGGCTAAGATTTATGAGCTGGAGCAGGATAAGAAGCGCGAGGCTATGGAAAAATTCTATGGTGACAAAGGCTCTATTGCTTGGGGTAGTCAAATTCGCTCCTATGTTCTCCAGCCATATACAATGGCAAAGGATTTGCGCACTGGTATTCAAACAGGAAACACACAGGCGGTCCTTGATGGTGATATCGGTAAATTTATTGAGGGGTGGCTAAAGTGGAAGAGTGCTGGTTGTGTTCCGGTTAAGGGTAATGTAGCAGATGATGATGTTGGAGAATAATTATGGCATATAATAGCATGACTGGCTTTGGTGCAGGCACAGCCAATGGTGTTGGCTTTGTTGTTACTGTTGAGCTTTCTTCTGTTAACCGTAAGCAGCTCGATTTGTCTATTTCTATGCCTTCAGCATATACAACCCTTGAGGGCGTGTGTAAGGATATATTGAAGGATGCATTTTTGCGTGGACGCATAAATTGCAAGGTGCAGGTGCAGCAGCTTTCTGATGCTACTGCCTCTACAGATATACCAGAGGAATTTATAACTTACCTAAATTCCCTACGACAAACAGCTGCAAAGCTAGGTGTTGAAGACGATATTACTCTCTCCACAATCGTAAAGAGCCCTTTTCTAGCAAATATGCTTTCTCCTGCGATTAAATTAGAGGATTTGGAGCCTGTTCTTATAGAAGCAACAAAGCAAGCAGCAGCAGCCCTCAAGCAAATGCGAGAAACCGAGGGTGCTTCTCTAGCAAAGGATCTTCTAGCAAGAGTTGATGAGCTAGAGCAGTGTAGAGCAGAAATTGTACGACTCGCACCTACTGTGCCACAGCTTTACAAAGAGCAGCTGCTAAAGCGACTCAAGGAGCTGGAGGTTGAGGTGGCTGTTGATGATGCTTCTCTTGCTCGCGAGCTAGCGTTTTTTGCTGATCGCTGTGATATTTCTGAGGAATATACACGCCTAGCAACACATTTTGCACATTTTGCAAAGCTTTTGGATGCCCCAGACCCTGCAGGCCGTAAGCTTGATTTCCTTTGCCAAGAAATGAACCGCGAAATAAATACAATCGGCTCAAAGGCAAATAATTCAGATATTTCTCTTATTGTGATAGATATGAAATCAAAGCTCGAGGCAATCCGCGAGCAGGTTCAAAATTTGGAGTAATCCAAATAACCTTGGAGCAATTAGAGCATCCTACTGATTTATGTTTTTTGCAAAAAAAACTTCTATTGCAAAAATATAAGAAAAATGCTAATATTATAAGTCAATTTTACCAACAAAAGTGCACAATAAAGGTACAATTATAAAATGAATGTTAAACTTCTAGAAGCAGCAAAGGCTAAACAGCCAAGTATCCCAGTACTAGTAAACATGGTTTCTATCCGCGTTAAGCAGCTTGCAGCTGATTTTCGCCCATTGGTAAAGCCAGATTCTCCAGATTACGACTTGCTTGATATTGCACTAAGAGAAATCGCTGAAGGTAAGCTAATCGCTCAGGTTGATTTTGACGCATTGGAGCGTAAGGGTAATAAGTAATTTATGGCAGCCAGTGATAAAAGCGCTGGCGGCCGTATATATCTTGCCCGGAACCGCAAAGCGCTACACGACTATAATGTTGTCGAAAAAATAGAGGCAGGTATTCAGCTTCTTGGTACTGAGGTCAAGGTCGTTAGGGCAGGAGAAACAAGTCTAAGTGGATCATATGCACAAATAGACAAGGATAATCAGGTCTATGTGTGCCATATTACAATTCCACCATATGATTTTGGGAATCGTTTTAATCACGATTCTCTACGAACTCGTAAACTTTTGCTTCACAAAAATGAGATTCGCCGTCTAAAAGCATTTGTGGAGCAAAAGGGTAATACACTTATTCCTTTGTCAATATATCTAGTTCGTGGCAAGGTTAAAATTGAATTAGGTGTATGTAAAGGTAAAAATCAGGTTGATAAGCGCGAGACAATACGCCGCCGCGATGCAGATCGTGAGGCTTCTCGTGCAATGAGTAATGCCTATAAACGCTAAGCGTATGAATATTCTATCCAAACCATCAGAATTAGCAGCAATAACAAAAAATGTTGTTTTTGCAGCTGGTTTTTTTGATGGTGTTCATATTGGTCATAGAAAGCTCATTCAAGAAGCTAAAGCAATTGCGTTACAAAGTGGTGCAGAGATCTGGGTGTTATCCTTTGAACCTCATCCTCTCTTTGTGGTTAAACCAGAATTTTGCCCTAAGCTAATTACTCCATTAAATTTGAGACTTGAGCTATTAGAGGCTTGTGGGGTAGATGGATGCTTACTTCTCCCTTTTACTAAAGAATTAGCACAAACCTCACCTGAAGCATTTTGTGAACAATGTTTTTCTTATTGGTATAATGAGGGGATGCATTGCACTATCGTATCTGGTCCTAATTGGAGATTTGGGCATAACCAATCTGCTTCAATTCGAGATGTTGAAGGGCTTACACGTAATCAGGTTTCTGCTCATATAGTTGAAGGGGTTGAGTATAATTCTGAGCTTGTTTCAAGCAGTCGCATTAGACAATCATTGCTTGGAGGTGATTTGCAAAACGCAAATGCAATGCTTGGGTATTATTATACGATTTGTAAAAAATCAATTCCAGAACGTGGCGTAGGTACAAAAATAGGTTTTCCCACAGCAAATATAATATTTTCAGGGGAGCTAATGCCACCAAATGGTGTGTATGTAACGCGAGTGACCCTGCCACGTGAAGCTATCCCAGAGAATAGTAAAAATACATTTTTTGCGGTGGCAAATTTAGGCTTTCGTCCAACCTTCCCAAATGCACGCCCCGACGCACCTGTGCTTGAGTTGCATCTACTGGATTTTGATTTGCCAATCCCGCTTCATGGGCTTGAGCTATATGTTGAGTATATTAAGTTTATTCGTAGGGAGCGAAAATTTGATTCTCCAGAGAAGCTAGTGCGGCAAATTAAAGAGGATATTATAATGGCAAGAGAGGCTGCGGCTAGTTTGTCAGATAAATAAGGAGGTTATTATGAAATCACCGAAAGAAATAGCTTTAGATAAAAAGATAATTAAGCTTGTTACATCATATCCTCAGGCATGTAAATTTGTAAAGGCTTTAATGGCAGATGCAGAGCTACATGAGCTTCAGGAATATGCAAATATTGTTTCCATCCGCAGATTGGGCTTTAATGATCATGGCCCTGTACATATGCGTGAGGTAGCTGTTAATGCATTGACAATGCTTGAGCTATTGCGTAAGGCAGGTGTAAGAACAAGCCTTGAAGAGAATGAGGCTGGCACTTACGAAATGAGCGTTTGTGCAGTATTCGCAGCAGCTTTTATGCATGATTTAGGTATGTCTGTGGGTCGTGCAGATCATGAAAAGATGTCATGTATTCTTGCAATGCCAATTTTGGAGAGAATTCTTTCTGAACAATTTTCAGTTCATGACCGAGCAGTAATCAAGGCTTTGACCATAGAGGGAATTTCAGGTCATATGGCAACCCAGCGTATTCACTCTGTTGAGGCAGGGTTGATTTTGATTGCTGATGGCTGCGATATGGAAAGGGGTAGGGCTCGTATTCCTTTGGCTATTAATACAGAGCCAAAAGTTGGCGATATTCATAAATATTCTGCAAATTCTATTTTGTGCGTAACAATCTCTGAGGGAAAAGAAAAGCCTATAAAGATTGATGTTAATATGGATGCGGATGTGGGCTTTTTCCAAATCGAAGAGGTGCTAATCCCTAAGGTGAACTCAAGCCCAGTAAAATGCCATGTTGAGCTATATGCCGGTGTAAATGGCGATCGTAAGCGCTATATGTAAGTAAGCACTAAATCTAAATTTGGTAGTATAATATCAAAGAAATCAAGCTCATTCGTTTTTGTTGGTGAGCTTTGAATATCAAAGAAAAAAGGTGTGGGCATCGCTACCCACACCTTTTTATATTTTACTCAGTTAGAGTTATTTCACCAAATGAGGTTGGCATCCAATTTGGATTTATTCCTCCACCCCAAATCATCTTACCAGTAGGTCCATTTGGTGTGTCACAGTCATATAGACCAATTGATAAACCAAACTTTGAGCCAAGAACATGGTTTGGTATTGCTGTTTCTACCCATGGAATCTTAACCTCATAGGTTGTGATCTTACCATTGCGTGTAACTGCAATATCATATAGTGAAGAGTCCTTAGCTAGCTGACCCGTAGTTAAACCACCAGAACGCTTTGGATTACGGTAAATTGTGTGCTTGCCAGATCCGCCACCAGGAGAAGCAGCACTGATAAACCACTCAAATGCACGTGCATCCTCTCCATCAATGCGATTTAATGGATGTAGTGCTAGCTCAATTGCATCACACTTTAGAGCATTATCGCCTGTTTGGTCAGCAACATGTTTGTCATCCTGAACCTGAACAGCAAGATATAATGCTGTGTTATCCCAACGAAGGTAGCCAACACCGGCTAGGCTATCCTCATTCCAATTATATCCAGCACCTCTGATAATTTGGTTATCGCAAAGTAGTGGAATTGGCTCTAGCTTATCAAGCTCCCATTCGTTTAGATTGCCATCAACCTTGATGCTATTGTTCTGTGCAACCTTGAGTGCCTCAGAGCAGAATTCTGTTCCGCTATATTGAGTTACACGAATGTTATCGTAATAAACCTTACCCTTACCACGACCAACAGGTGTTGGAGAAACCTGCTTAATATTAGCTGGTGTGTCCATAACCTTTGTCATAAATCTCCAACCATCTGTAATTCTACCGGCAGAGAAAACAGCTGGCATGTAGAAGGTTGTTGCTGGCTTTCCATCAGAATATTCGTAGGACAAGTTACTTCCTGCGTCATAATCCATATTCTTTACCCATGCAGTATAAAGATACTTTTTGCCAGGAATCTTTATATCAACCTTTTGAATAGCGTGCTGCCAGTTCTCGCCAGTTAGCTTCATTGCTGTACCTAAGCAGAAACCAGGAGCAACTTCAACAATGCCATTACCACCCCAGTTTGATGGCTTTTGTCCTACATTTCCATTCATTGCTCCATTCTTGATCATATTGCCCAACTGAGAAGGATCAATAGTAACAATATTTATTTTAGCTGTAGTTGTAATTTCTTTTGCCGCAGCTGTTGTTGAACGGAGTGCAACAATTGCCTTGTCTGTGCCCATTGGTAGTGGGATTTCAATGCGTGAGCTTTCACCAGCGGCTATGCTAAAGCGCTCTGTCTTAATAGCCTTCTTTGTGGTAGGGTCAAGCATTGAAATTGTGCCAGAGAAATTGGTGGTGTATGGATTATTTACCTTGATAGAGGTCTGAGCCTCTCTGCCTGCAATTACCACAGCAGAGATTTGTGGTGTTGTTGAATCCTGTCCATCAATTTCTAGTGTGGTTCTATTTGCATGAATTGCTAGAGGAACGTTTTCTATAATTATAGCCATACCATTTGTTAGCTTATAGCGTGCTTTGCCTGCAGCTATAGCGATAGGCTTAACTGTGCGTCCCTGATAGTCTGTTGCCTTTGCCTTTGAAGCAACGCAATCTATTTCCATAACTGTGTCTTCAAGGCTTGCTGGCTGTAGAGCAATAACTCCCTTGCCATTCTTCTCAAATACATGAATATAGCCCTTGCTACCATAAGCGTATGTTCCAATTGGACGGGCAGTGCCGAGCTTTTCAATGACTGTTGCAATAGATGCAATAACAGGGCGTGGGGTATTTATATCCAATAGATATGACCAGTTACCACAAGCATCACCTCTGCCTCCAAAGTAAACAATCATTTCGCATCCAGCAGCTAGCTCAGAAGGCCAAAGTGCCATAACGTGGCGACATTGGTTAAGGCTATTGGTCATAGCGACTAACTGTGGCATATTAAATACAGTCATACCAGATGCTGTTTCATCATCTATTACGCTATTTTTTAAGCCACGTGCAGCAAGATCTTTCTTAACAGAGATGATGCTGTTGCGTGAGCCATAGTGAACAGGAATAATATCAACATGCTCGCCAAGTCCAGCGTCTAGTAGGTCTAGTAGATAATTTCGTGGCCATAAACCACCTGCTGCCATTGTTTTCATTTCAGGAGCATATTTACGTACTTGCTCAGTACCGATACGACAAAAATCAAGATAGTCAGCAACTGGGTTATCACATAGTGAGCCAGGAACGATTTCGTTTAGCCACTCAAAGCCATAAATCTTTCCTCTATAGTGCTTGGCAAGATGAGCAGCAGTCTGTTTCCATGCCTCACGATCAAATGGGAATGGAGTATACCCTGCTCCGAATTGATCTGGCTTTGTCATAACCCATTTAGGTGGACCAATAAGCATAATCCATGGAAGGATGCCACCATCGTTGTTTGCTTTAACTATTCTATCTAAACCATCAAGTGTGTATTCGCCGCGGATTGCTTCTAGTCCATTCCAGCCAATGAAATGGCGGCAATATGAGAAGCCTAGCATATAAGCCAAGGTGGATACATCCTTTGTATAAACGTCTGTTACACCAAAGACAGAGCGGCCTGTGCCGATAGCTTTGCGAACATCTGGTAGGTTTGCGATTGTTGATTCACGAACATTCCCATTTTGGTCTGTTGCTTCAATAAGGAACACACCTGGTGTTGTTAGTCCATCAAGGGAAACCATAATTTCGTCTGAATTAGCAAAGGAAACCTCCTTTGAACCAGTCCAAACTACCTGTCCTTCTACATTTGTTGCTTTTAGTTTTAGAGACAAAGCAGAAGCAGGCTTAGTTGTTCCTTTTCTTATAGCCACTTGAGGTGTTGCTCCTCCCCAAGTTACACCACCTAGCTCCTTTGATTTAATGGAGAATATTTCGTATGTTTGGTTGATTGTTGGTCCACCGGCACGTGTGTCCCATGGCCAGTTTTTATTATTTGTGTCAACGAATGTGACAACATATAGTAGGGAGTTGAAAGCATATCCCTTAGTAACCTTTTGTGGAAATCTTAGCTCTGCAACCTTTCCAACCTCAGCCTGCTTTGTTTGAACCCAAAGCCCTGGATATGGAACATGATGGCGATGCTTGTTATATACACCATCTGGATTGTCAATCCAAGGTCCATATGGAGATACGCGAATAGAAGTGCCATTGCCCCAGCTGTCTGTTGGGTCAATATAATATTTTACAATACATTCATAATCTTCACCAACATCAACAACATTTTTGTTGAATGAAACCTTTATCCAGCTTTTCTTGAAGGATACAGTATCTGGCTTTGAAAAAACTTTAGGCTCAGCCTTTGCAGCTTGAACTTTTTTAGCAGAAGCCATCATCTTGCCACCATTCGCATTGGCAATTCTATTATTGAAATTACCATCATTGGAATAGAAAACATAAGGATAGACGTGGTCAGCCTTTTCATCTAGGACTATTTTTGTGCGGAATGTGTATTTGTTTACACCAGCCTTAATTTCCTGAGGGAAAACATAGCCAGTAACGCCACCCCAGCCATCAACCTTCATCCAATGAAAGTCGCAGGAGAGCTTCATTCCAGGTTTAACATCTTTAGATTTAATCGTGATGTTAACCTCAACGGTGTCGCCAGATTTAATGTTGTCTGGTGTCTCAATAGAGCACCAGCTGTGTTCAGTTATAGCGGCATAGCTACTAGCACTAAATAATATAGCGAGCATAGCTATTGTAACGCTTTTTTTGAATAATTTTTTTATTTTCATGTATTTGCTCCTTTATAGAAAATGATTGACTATGAGTTATTCCTTGCATGTAGAAGAGCGAACCACTAGCTTTGGCTCAAAGGTTTTGCTTTTTACTTCACTTTTTGGGTCGTCTATCAGTTTTAGAAGACTATTGGCAGCCCAAACTGCTCGATCAAAAGTGCAACCATAGACTGATGAGAGAGGTATTATTCCATAGCGTGCAAAAGGTGAATCATCAACACCTATTACCTTTACATCCTCAGGGATCTTTTTCCCAAGTGCTAAAAGTGTGCGCATAGCAGCAATTCCTTGTATATCAGAATTGCATACAATGCCATCAAAATCAATTTTCTCAGAATATAAGTGTTTTATGTATGACGGAATGTT
The DNA here is from genome assembly GCA_017481725.1 of Kiritimatiellia bacterium. Classification (GTDB taxonomy): domain Bacteria; phylum Verrucomicrobiota; class Kiritimatiellia; order RFP12; family UBA3636; genus RGIG990. The sequence continues at coordinate 21,211 of JAFUOX010000098.1, forward strand.
TTCTGGAGAAAAGCTGTTTTCATTTATGGTTAGCTTTTCATCTATAGGTAATTTTGCATCTACGTGAGCTTGTATATAGCCTTCATATCTGCTTGTCATATCTATGTTTTTAAATGTAACAATTCTCTTGCACCCAGTGTCTATTAGGTGCTTTGTTGCGATATATCCTACGGAATTTTGTGATATATCTGCATAAGTAATCCCTTTGTCTAAATTTGTGAATGAAACAGTTGGGATACCGTCTGATATTAGTTTTTCTATGTAAAAATCAGACCCAATGGTGCGGCTATATGAACGATTAATGATAACACCATCAACATCATCAAGATTTTTTATTTGGTTGACAAATTCTGCTTCATTTGAGAAAAATAGCCAATGTAGGTGAAAATGTGTGTTGTTAATAACCTTAGTAACTCCGTCAATAAGGCTCTCAACATTTTCGCTACCAGGCTGACCATCATGTCGATATACAATAACACCAATAGTATTAGAGTTGCCACGACGTAGGGCAGAGGCAATAGGATTAGATTTGTAGCCTAATTTAAGAGCTCTTTCCTTAATCTCTAGCCCAAGACTAAGGCTAACGGAGCTTTTGCCCATTCGGCCAGAAAGAACTTTTGATACAAGAGAAGTGGAGCATCCAACTTCTTTTGCAATCATTTTAAGAGTTACCTTTTGTTTTTTATGTTGCATAGCACTTAAGTGTTTGTATTTTATGACTTAGGTTGCCAAATTTTACAGAATTTTTATAAGGCACAATCATAATTTATCAAAAAAAAAGGCTATAAGTCAACAAAATAGTCAAACGATTGATAAAAGCTAGAAAACATTCAGCTTTTCACCTTTAACTTACGTGATATATGTGATGTAATGCACCCCAAAAAGATGACCTAACCTTTTTACGATTGTTTAAATATTAAACTTAAAATTTTAGTAATTTTTCGCTTAACCAGATAAATTTAAGCAAAAATCACAAAATTCAGATTTTTGACGAATCATGAGTCTTTATAATGGCTATAATTTTTTGCTTTAATTTATATTAGAACAAGCTTGTTATGGAGCAAATAATCTGTACTATGCGTTTAAAATCATAATAGTAAATGCGTGTGATGATAACCTTATCAAGCACACGCATTTCTCCAAAATCTATCGTTCTAATTGAAGAATAACACTAGCACATAAGCCCCATTCGCTAGGTAAAGTAATGGATGCTAAAGCACTTGGCGTTTTTATAGAATTTTGTTTTACTTTACTTTTACAATGGTTAGGTTTGTTAATAAACCTATTGGCTGGTATTCACGGATATTTGTTTTGTGGCGCTTCATCTCGCCAGGACCATACCATATTGTCTTAGCTGTATTTTCATAGTAGAATGGGCCAAGAAGGTTTCTTCTATTGCCATAAACTGTTATGTCAAGAGTTGTCTTCTTGCCTTTTTCTATATCGATAATAAGCTCATACGGTGGCCAAGCTATAAACTCACCATCATTGCCATTAACTCCTACTCGCAAAGCAAAGCCCTTCCATTCGCCTAGCTTTATCTTGTATGTGCCGCCAGCCTTGCATAGCTCTGCTGGAACTGGAATGTGATATGTCAAATTGCCTGTGTATTGGAGTAAGCCTTGCTTTGACCAATCACCAATGCTTAGCTTTTTGATTGGTTTTACAATTTGACCTTGTAGATTTACTCCGAAATTTCCTTGGATGTACATTGCCTCAATAGATGAGCACTTGTCATTGAAGTCTCCATAAATTGTAATTGTGTTCTTACCCTTTACGAAATGCTCCTTTGGAAGTACAAATTGCTTTACACATGGATCCATGAAGTATCCAATTGATTTTCGGCTTATGGCTTTGCCATTTATCTTTACCTTAAATATCTCAGATTGCTCGTACGAAATTATGCAATCTTTAGCAGGGGTGCTCTTGCATTCAAAATCAAAGTTAGCACTGAAGCTGCAGCTCTTTGATGGTGGGTCCTCACGTGTTACCCAAGGCTGACACATGCCTCCACCAAATGGGCGTAGCCCAATCTCGGCACGCAATTTATCAGCAAAGCTTAGAACAAAAATCTCTTCGTTTGTTGTTTTGCCGTTGATTGTGTAGCTGGAGATGTGGTCTAGTGCTATTGCATTCGGCTCATCTGTTGTAAAGGAAAGCTTTTCTGTTGGAAGTGTCTTTTCTTCGCCCTTGCATTCCTTATAAACTTTTTGTTCTACAAGAACATCGGCATCAGGTTTTGTCTCTGTGATGAAGAATAGATGTGAGGATAGACGGAGTAGAGGAGCATCAAACTTGTATGTGCCATCCTCATAACGGTAGTTTATCTTTATGATTTTTCCGTTCTCTGGATTTAACTCATAAACATCACCTGATTTTTCATGCTTTAAAGCCACCTTTGCCTTTGGATAAGCTAAATGCCTGTCACGAACCTTCTCTTGGTTTGTAATGTTTTCTGCATCAGTAAAGTCTGATGATGTGTTGCAGATAAATAGTGCAGTGCCGTCTTCTCTCTCGTTGAGAAGATATAAAGCAGGTGCTATTTCGCCATTCTTATCGTAAATAGAGATGCGGCGATGCTTTTTGCCAACGGTGTCAGCTAGCTTAGCAACACTTGTCTTTGTGAATAGCTTATAGGCAGCTGCTGCCTTTTTGGATGGCTTCCCATCAATGTATTCAGGAATCTTGTTTATGTAATAGACGCTGCCACCTTTTTTAGCAAACTCACTTAGTAGCTTTAAGGTTGTGCTTCTAATGGTCGTAAGCTCAGGAATTACAACAGCCTTATAGCTCGCCTGACCAATATGCAGTACTTCCTTTTCAATGCTATAGTGGCGAGCCATGATGTCTTCATCGCCATAGTCAAATGCTAGGTTTGCTCCAAGGAGGCTATTGCGAGTGGAGATAAGCATATTGTCAAGAGCAAGATTTGACTTGCTTGTGTCGTGCTGGAAGTGGTCCTTAATTCCCCACATTGACTCAACTGGGTGAACAACAAGAATATCAATCTGCTCCTTGCCATTATACATCAATGCACCAATTCTTGCGTATGTATCTTCAATCATTTTGTATTGCTTGTACCATGGGGATTGAATAAAGATACTTGCAGGATAGTCACGCTTGTTCTCTCCACGCATTGTGTACCACACAAGATGGTGGCAGCGTAGTGTAATGCCAAGAGCAAGCTGCCAATCTGCTAGTGCTTTATGGCCCTCTGCTGGGAAATCCCACCCAGTGCAACCATAGGTCTCTGTAATGCGATGGCGGTAGCCCATTTGGCGAGCAACTGAGCAGCATTGAATAGGTGTGTCATACACTTGCCAAGCCTCAGTTAGTAAATCCATTCCAGGTAGTTGCATATATTCGTAGCAACGCATTGTTGAGCCAACCTGACGTGTTTGCTTGGAAAGAGTGTCCTCTTCAAGCATGTGTCCAGTAAGCTTTATGTTATGCTCCTTACACCAGTCTCCAATCTGCTTTACAAAGTTTTTTGTGAAGAGATTTGTTATGGTTTTATAATAATCATATCGGTATGAGTAAAACTTTTTGCCTTGTACATTTAATAAAATTTCAGGAAGTGCTTTTATGACATCGTATCCATTGTCCTCTTCGAAATACTTCTCAAAACCATCTGTCCATGGAACACCACAGAAGTTTGGCTCATCAAAGAAAATGCCAGGAATTGCTTTGCCAAAATCTTTTCCAAATCTCTCAAAGTATTCTTTGTGAGTTATGTTTATAAAATATGCAACAGCCTCTTTGTTTAGTACATCAATATATGTGGCATTATTATACCATGTGTTTGGTGTTTGAAATATTCTGAAGAAGCAAAGTAATTGCTCATCCTTTGATAATTTCGCTTTCGATGGGTCGCTCACACGGCGATATTTTTTGATGCCAGAGATAAGATTTGGATTCTTTCTGAAAAGCCACGAAACACCAAACTCTGCAGCTTCATTCCCAATAACCTCTTTTTTGTTTACTGGAACCACAGCATAGTATGCAAGTATTTCATGCTCTGGTAGGGATGCAGGATGCTTTTCATCATAGAAGCACCAATTTATTGCAGAGCAGCGATAACGAGGGTTGTCTCGAGTTACAAAACCACCAGCAGCACCACTTGGCCAGCGATCCTCATCGTATAGCCAAGCATCCATGCCAAGCTTCTTTGCCTCGTCGATGCAATCCTTGATTCTATCAAACCATTCATCTGAAAGGTATGGAACATTCATTCCTACGCGTGAGTGCATAAAGAAACCACCAAAGCCCATTTCCTTCATGGCAGCGATTTCTTCTTTTACGCCCTTCTTTGTTATAATTGAATTCCATGCCCAGAATGGTGCTGCTCGAAGTGAATTTGCAGGGGATGCAAAGCTTTTAAAAGAATTATTTGTCATAGTGGTTCCTTTTTTTTAGAATTTTATGAAAGAGATTTTACGATTGATCTACCAAGTGCTCTGCCTAGAAGAGGAATAGATTCCTGTGTGGCTTTGTTGCCCTCTGTACCATAGTATGCAGTTTCAAGTGTAAACGCAAATTTACAATTTGGTACTCGCTTAACAACAGATGTAATACATTTTGGACCCAAATCACTATTCCATTGAGTATTAGCAGGGAAGAAGTCTTCTTCATGATGGCGGAATGGAAGCTCCTTTGATTCCTCAACAAATAGTTTTGAGAAATTTACTATCTTGTCGCCAACATCATCGCGGTGTATTACGAAAACTTTATCGTTGATGCCACTAAAAATCCAAGGGGAATGGCAGTCGATAACTCCTAAAATGTTTTCTGAATTTGATTCAAAACGCTTTTGCATTTTATCACAAGCGTCATAGAATGGCTTATCGATGTAATCTCGATTATGGTCATGTACAACATCAAAACCATCAGGTACTCTTCCCTTGCCCTGATCTCCATCAACAACACCATCAAAATCCATAAAAGGAACAGTAAATATTTTGCACTTCTTTAGAAAATCCTGATGCTTTTCACTTAGCTCTCTAAGCACACCCTCAATTATGTATGTGCCTGTAGCTTCACAAGCATGATGGCGGCTAGTAAGTATAACTTCTTTTTCTCCTGTTCCAAGTGTATAGGAATACATTTGGCGACCCTTTAGGCTTAAAGAAAACTTTTCTTTAACAAGTCCAATTTCTTCAGCTAGAGCATCAAAGCGTTCTGGCATATATTGAATGCCTTGGGAAAAATAAACCTTGCTTTCATCTGGACCAAAGGTATAGGTAAAGCTAAATGGGGTAGAGGCGCCAGGAATGTCAAGCCAGTGCCATGCTTTATAGTCATAGCTGATTGCAGGACCCCAGTAGCCGATTCTGTTTCTTCCGTTTATGAAGTTAAAGGTAAGTGTTTTTCCTTCTGCACCTTCAACGCAAAAAGAGAAATAGAACCAATCTTCCTTAGTTGTTCTTAGCTCATTCTCAACATTAACTGTATCGCCATCAATACTAATTACTTTGATGTTGCCACCAGGATAATCTGCATGAATTTTCATAGCTTAATTTTCGTTTGTTTTTGTTGTTAAAAACCTCTATATAACAATGTTCAAAAGCTTTGCTATATAGAGGTTTAATTTTAAGAATACTATGTTTTGAAAATTAAATTTATGGAATTAGGTTGAATGCCTTAACTAGGTCAGCAACCTGCTTCTCATTGATTGGTGTCATACCACCAAATGCCTGAGCAGCAATTGTTGCCTTTGCGCTATATTCAGCAACCTCCATGCGGTCAAATGTCTGAAGAATGTTATTGCCGATTGTAATCATGCAATCATTGTTAAACATAACAACTGGGTTGCGCTGAGAGATAGTGTTAAGCACCTGCTTTGTCTTTGTGTATTGAGCACCAAATGGGAAGGTTGGCATTTCACGAAGCTGTAGGTAGCTTTCAGGAATTACACGTGGATCAAATGGAGCATTAGCTACAGCATAGCCCATGATGTATGGAGGAGATGACATTGAGATTGCACTGATGTCAGGGCGCTTCTCAAAAATCTCCTTAAAGAACCATGTGAAGCGGTCAGGTGTCTTACCTTCTTCGATTGCATTCTTCTTAACAAGAACAAAATCTGCTGCTGTTGCATTTGCGCGGTCAAGACAAGCAGGAGTTACTAGGAAGCTGTCGTCATCAACGCGAACAGCAAATGTTCCACTTGTTGATGTGAATAGGAACTGCTCATAAGCGCGCTTTGTGAATGCCTCTAGCTGGCGGCGTGCATCCTGCTCAGCAGAAGAAACAACGTGCTTCTTAAGTGTTGTGAAGCCTGTGTTTCTATTTTCAAAATACTTGTCTAGCTTTGCTGGTGCAAGCTTTGCTGGCTTACCTAGAGCAATTGCATTGCTGATTGTGCGAGCAGCAAAGTCAAGAGTTTCAAAGCGTTTAAAAGCTTCTTCCATAGATGCAGCAGCACAGCATGTGCCGTGGTTCTCAAGAAGAATTGTGTTGTGTCCCTTAGCAAATTCTGCTGCAACCTTATCACCTAGCTCTAAGCTACCAGGAATATCATAGATAGCAAAACCTACAGAACCACAAATTTCCTTAAATAGTGGCATTGTTGCAAGCTCAGGTGTCTTTGCTGCAATACTAAAGGAAACAAGTGCTGGTGGGTGAGCATGTAGAACAGCCTTTACATCTGGACGTAATTTGTAAACAGCCAAGTGGAATGGATATTCGCATGAAGGCTTGTGGCAGCCACAAATATTGCCGTCCTTCTTTACGCAAACAATATCCTCGCGACGTAGTGTGCCTTTATCAATGCTGCCTGGGCTAATCCACATATTGCCATCAGAGTCAATGATAGAGAGGTTACCACCAGATGTGGTTGTCATGCCATGAGTATAAATGCGGTTCATATACTCAACGATAATGTCTGCAGGATGCTTAAACTGTTTTTTCATGTATGTATAGTTCCTAATATTAAATTTAAAAACACGAATACCAAATAAATATATATAATATATTACTCTTTATTATCTAGCATTTCAATTGTTTTCGCACGGATATGTGATTTAAACGCTAACGCTTGAGCCTTCGGCGAAACACGGAGGATAAAGAGAACGGAGACACGGAGAGTTTTCTGGAAAATATCGGAGAAAGGGGCTTCAGCCCCTTTGCGTGCACCAGCACGCTTCAAAAGTGCGAAAAAGGGACGCAGAGCTGCTGCACGTGGTGACTAATAGTGCGAAGAAGGGACGCAGAGACGCAGAGGACGCAGAGGTCGCAGAGGCTTGCGTGGTGGTGTCGATGATAACACTACCGCTTGTCGTTGCCTTGTTTTGCTCCTTTTATCGCAAAGGCAACTTCCAAGCGCTAGTGTGTTCGCCCACAAGAATGCAAAGACGCGGAGCTGCTGCACGTGGTGGCTAAAAGTGCGAAGAAGGGACGCAGATAACTGATTGTCGCTTGCATTCCAGCCTTCGGCGAAACACGGAGAATAAAGAGAACGGAGACACGGAGGGATTGTTGGGTTTTTTGTTAATGATTGCTTTGGTGTTATTGTTGCTTGTACAATTCTCCCTTGTCCTCCGTATTCCGTGTTAAGCGTAAGCAATGAGCAACGCGACTAGAATTAAATACGCTAACGTTGTGGCCTTCGGCGAAACGCGGAGAATAAAGAGGTAAGGAGACACGGAGAGGTTCTGGGGTTATTATTGCTTGCACAATTCTCCCTTGTCCTCTGTACGCTGTACTTCTTTTTTGTTTGGGAGAAAATGTTTGTATCACCTTAGCGAACAGACTGTTCATACTCCGGCTTTCGTAAAATAGTACTCGTTAGGGGTACCCTAATACCCGTCTGCAATTTTCAAAATCGCACATTCGCAAAAATAAACCTCCTCTGGTACAATCAAAGCATCAAAGGAGGTTTTACTAAATGAAAACATTATTCGAACAACTCGGCGGAACGTTCACAATGCAGGGCGATTACTACTTACCGAACCTAACTGTAGAAGAAACTGACACCCACCCGATCGGTGTGTGGGGACAGCGCCGCATGCACTACTTGAAGCACCACCGCAAAGTCTTGTATTATAATCTGCTTACTTCCTGCAAGCTCCACTCCCACCTCGCAGATATCGAAGAACAAGCCCAAGACCTCTTTTTTCGAATCGTAAAATAATACGCCGAAAAAGAAGGTATTACCGAACAACTCAAGGTCACCGACCAAATGAAGTGGGTGCAGAGGATGAATAACATCCGTAGTAGCGCTATCGAGATGGTTTTGAAAAGATTAATATCTTTATAAATACCACTTGTACTGACATTAAAAAATAGAATTAAATTATTGCGGTAATATATAATATTAAAAAGGGAGAATGTTGCAAATGGATAAGTTATACGCACTCGTAATAGGTGGCAAAATGTATTATTGTTTAGGTGTGATAACAGATTCTTTGCTTGAATCTGTTGATTTACTGGCTAAACAAATGAAAATTAAATTCCAAAATAGCGAGAATCTATGTGATGATTTTTGTTTGTTGATAAAGGAAAAGTACGGAATAGTCTTAACTCCAATCAGCATTTCCTATGTATTTAGGAATTAAGCAGAAAGCCTGTCAAATATGACAGGCTTTCTGCTTATAATAGTTCTATTGTTTCTTTGGGTAATTTAAATGCCGTTTCCAAAATATCAGTAGAAAATTTTCTGTATTGGCTGGATGTATATGGGAAACCATCTTTTGAAAAATCAAAGTTCCATTCAGTGAAAACTTTGTTGTAAAATTTAAAATCCTTAACACCAATTACACTTAATTGACGTGTAAACGCAATAATGAAACCGTTAAGGGCTATAACAGTCAACAATTTAGATTCAGGATCATCCCAATAAGCTTTGAGATTTTTATTGATTGCTCCAAAGTATTCACGAATAGCAGAAGCACAGAACGCCACATAATCTTGGATTGCTGCATCATTAGAGGATAACAAAGCATCTTTATCACCCGTCCAATGATCAAAAAGACTTTGTTTTCCCTCTACTGGTGTTATAGTAACCAAATATCGAAGGGCAAAACGCACAATTGATGCAGTTTTTATCTTGCCCTTATCGAGCGAAGATATTTGTAGCATATTTTTAAATATACCCTCTTTGTTTAATTTCTCAATTACAAATTGAGCTAAACTCTCATCTGCTATAGGATTTTTAATTCGTTTGATTTGTAGCAGGATATTTTGCGGTACGGCTTTTGCGTTCGAATTAATATCATCGAATATTTTGCTTTGTATTTTTGCTCTCTCTTCCAATTTCATATCTTTAGGAAAAACTAAGCCGGTAACTAAGAGATGAAGCTGTTTGCGCAATTCGGCTATCTTTTGTTCTTGCTTACTATCTATTCCACTTTCGTAATGTGCATAAATACGATGCTGTCCGTCAATTACGCAAATAGAATTCAATTCTTTTGGTAATATAAGTTGGCAATTTCCCTCTAAAGCACTTATCTCTTCTATAGATTTAAAGTGTCCAGAAGCATCTTTAAAAGCAACATCATCAGGCAAAGCAACAATTATATTATTATAAAACGCTTCACCTTTTGTCTCTATAAAACTTCGTACTTTTTTAAGGCGATTATTATCGATAAGTCTTTGGTACAACCAAATAGATTCTTCCCAATTGTCTTTTCGAAGAACGTAACATGTATTTAACAAATCTTCTGCAGACATCATAAAAGAAACTACTCTTACTTTATTTTTTAGTCCTGTAAATTCTCTTGGGTAAATAATCGGTGCTGTGATTTCAGAATTTCCACTAGAACTTGAAATTCTTCCAATATCTTTAGCCTTTAAGTCTAAAAACCTAAAGATTTCATTTCGTGCCGAAAGCTTTATACCTTTTACAGTCCATTGGAAATAATCAAGCGTTTGTGGTTCAACGAATTTTAAGTTGTTAAACAACTCATAATCTGTTTTAGACAGAGATAGTTCATTTTTAGATATGTATAATCCAAAAATTTTAATACGCTCGATATCGTATTTATTAAGTATTTTGTTGTGTTCGGGAAATAATTCCGTTAACTTGTTAATAAATTCACCTAGATTTTTCTTTATTTCACCAAACGCCTCATTTTTAGTACGAATATGATCACGAAATTCGCTGGTTTTTTTCGTATCTTCACACACTAGCCAAATATTCTCATGAATAAACAGAGAGTCGATTTCTACTTTGCGTAAACCTATTGTCATTTCATGATCATTTGTCGGAATATATTTAAAACCTGCACCTGTAAAGATATTCCTTATTTTTGTTTTAAAGGTCTTTTTTTCTCGCTTTAATAATTGTTCTGGAGTAAGCTGTTTTCTTTTTTTTGTTTTTTTATTCGTTTTCATTTTTTTCCTCCCGCACTAAGCGAAACTCTTCTGGTAGTTTAGCAACAGACATATTTGTATTTGGTGTCATTACTGGAATATCATCTCTAATTTTAATATCACCTTTGATGGCATTTTTGATTCTTTGTGTAGTTAAGTTGTAATAATCTTGTTTTATCTCTGCACCGATAAATTTTCTTTTTTCAACAAAAGTTGCTAGTGCAGTTGTACCAGAACCCATAAATGGGTCTAAAATTATATCCGCTTCATTCGTCAAAGCTCTAATAAGTCGTTGTGGAATTGCAACAGGAAACTGGCAAGGGTGCTCAGTTTTTTCGATATGATTTGCTTTTACATTAGGTATATCCCAAACATCGGACGGATTTTTTCCATAGGGATTTCCGCTTAACTCGCCCTTATGTTCGCCCTTATAATGCCTTTTCCCTGGATATTTTTGAGGTACTCGAACACAATCTAAATTGAAATTATAGGCTTCACCTTTAGTAAACCACATAATCATTTCGTGCCTACCGCTAAAACGCTGAGTGCTATTTAACCCATGACCGAAAGTCCATATTATTCGATTTCTAAGTATCAATGGGTATTCCAAATGATCATTTTTTGATGTGAATATTTCATATACCAAATAATCCAAGGGAATAATCGAAGAATTAGATACATGATAACCTATCTGCCAACATATACTTCCGCCGGGTTTTAATATTCTATAAATATCATCAAAAATGTTTGTATGAAGTTCTTTAAAGGTTTCTGTATCTGCCTTAGGATCTTCATACGCTTTTTTCATACAATACGGAGGAGATGTTATTATCAAATCCACCGTTTCATTTGGAATTTCCTTTAAAAGTTTTTGACAATCACCGTTAAATAATGTCATTAAACTTTTAGCATTATAATGCTTATATATTTTCATTGTTGTTCACTCTCTTTGGGAAATTTATTTTTGTGTCATAAACCGATAATCGATAATAAAAGAACACAAAATAAACAGTATAATTCAGTAATAATCATTTAACGATAAACACTCATTACGTTTTCTGCAATTCTTTTAATTACAGGCACAACAACGCTATTACCGCATTGTTTATATGCTTTGTCAAGTGGAGTTTTAGGGGCGAATTTATAATCATTAGGAAAGCCTTGTAATGCCAAACATTCATAAGGCGTGATTCTCCTTATCCCATAATCATCTAGGATTACAGGAATATCTTTATTCCAAATATTTGATGCCATTTTGTTCGCTCCCTTATTTCGTTATATAGTCAAGTAATTTTAAGACTCAAAAAAAGCGTTATTCTGCTTTTCTCTTTCTTTTAGGTCAAATTTGAGCGAGTCAATGATTTCTTTATCTTTTTTCCAGTTAAAACGATTTGGAAATTCCGAAACAATTGCGTTTATTAAGCCTTCAACTGATTTTTTCTGTATTTCGGCATCTGATTTGATTTTAGTCAAGGCTGTTTCAACAAGTTTGTCCGAAGCCGTAGGATTATAAGCATGCAGGCCTTTGCCCATAATACTTATTTGAGTAAGATTGATAGCTTGATGTAAATAGTTAAAGTTAATAATATGGCGATCTATTTTGGTGGCCTCATTTTGTTTAAATAGTGTTAAGTTGTTGTATAATGCGGTTTTATTAAAAGGCTCATAATCCACATTCCTAATCATCGAATTAAGGTTGGAAATTACAGGTGCTCTCATATCGAAAAGAGCACTTGGTACGATTTCGTTTTTATTTTTAAGATACACAGATGAGTTGCCAATTTCATTAGTAAATTCAACATATAAACTAAAAAAATTAGCGTATAGCAAATCCTCAGCGCTTTTCTTATTATCAAGATATTTTTTTATTTCTGATAACAGCATTACGCAAAAACTAGCAAACATTCCTCCAAACAAAGTAAGGAGAAAGTTGTTGTTTAAAAATGTATAATCAAAAACAAAAACACATGATACATATGAAAGTATTAGTGATATTCCTGTACACCAAGATAAAAACTTGATAAATTTTTTATTGTTACTCATATATTCTCCGTTCTATAACTTTTCGATAGTGTTATATAGTTAGTTGTGTAGCAGTATCTCCATAATGTCCATTACTTTATTATAAACCCTCAGCTTCTTTGCATAATTGGAAAGGGCGATGAGGTTTTTGTTTGTATCGTTTGCATAGGCGTTTACTGCCTTGCTGAACATTTCGTTATCGACCTTGCCACGATGCTTGAACATATCGCAAATGGTGCGCTCACGGTCGTAAATGGCAAAGGTAACGCCGTTCTCGGTGATTGTAGTCTTGCCGAGGTCATAAATATCGTCTTTAACGTAATAGACCTTCATCGGCACGGAGGTATTAAGCCTGCGTGATGCACTTCTTGGAACGGTAACAGACCAAACCCTCGGCATAAAATCGCTGTAGCCATAGCGGAACAGAGCCGACTCCATACTGATGATCGCTTCGGGAATGGTAGAAGCGATTACCTGCTCATCGGAGAGGTTTAGCTCGTCGGCAAGCAGATAATAGCCTTGGCGGACACGCTGAAGAAAGCCGTCTGCACAAAGCTTATATATTTTCTCCTTTGGTACACCGGCAGATGTGAGAGCAGACAGCTTTGCGATTCCACCGCTTTGGCTAATTATGTTTTTTATAATTTTTTTATGTTCCAATGTCCTGCCTCCAACAAACGATAACACATTGTGTTTAATGTTTTCGTTTGTATAATAGCACAAGGGTGTGAATATAGCAATAAAAAACGAAACAAAAGTCAATTTGTGTTATCATTTTTTTGAAATTTAACCAATCATCTGACGCTTATCGAAAGATAGGCGTCTTTTTTGTTAGACATGAAGTGCGTACACGGGAGAGTGTTGTGTAGGTGGTAAATCGCTCCTACTCATTTAATTATGCAATTTTCCATTTTACTTTTTTAGTGCAATTTGCTACATTGCTAATTGTGAAGTTTAAAGTATTATTTTTGCTTATTACGGTATGTTCTATTTGTAAGGCTGACATCATTCAGTTTGATGCCCCCCTCCGTGTCTCCGTTCTCTTTATCCTCCGTGTTTCGCCGAAGGCTAGAGCGACAGCGACAAATCACTCATCCGTGTTGTTGGATTTTATTTCCCGCAGAGACGCAGAGATGCAGAGGATTGTGTGATGGCTAAAAGTGCGAAGAAGGGACGCAGAGACGTAAAGGTCGCAGAGGACGCAGGGCTTACGTGGTGGCTTGTATGGTGGTATCGATGATAACACTACCGCTTGTCGTTGCCTTGTTTTGCTCCTGTTATCGCGAAGGCAACTTCCAAGCGCTAGTGTGTTCGCCCACAAGAAGGCAAAGACGCGGAGCTTATGCACGAGGGATTCTTAAAAAAAAGATTGGAAAGTTTGACAGTTTGCAAGTTTGACAGTTTGACAGTGGGGATGAGGGTGGCTTTGCCGCCCGGTGTTGCTGTGGCGAGAGGTGGCAAGGTGATAACCCTTTGCCTCCTTGAGCATAGACAACAATCGTCAGCCCACCACCACATAGCATTTACATGCAAGCTTCTCGTCCGCCCTCGCGCGGACGCGCGTGAAGGATTTTGAGAATTATGGTTCAAGACCTTCACGAGCCCCCTTATTTTGCGATAAATGCAGTGGGTTTGCACTTTTGTTATGATAGTTGGCATAAAAGGCAGGTCATTTGTACGGGGAAAGTTCGGCTTTATTCTATATTTATGCCTGTGTGCAGCTTATACATAGCTAGCACTCCCGATTGTACTTTTGGTGGCTTTCAGTGTGATTTTCAGCCAAAAGAAGTAGTGGGGAAGTAGAAAATGGGGTAAAGACGAAGTATTAGTGTTAAAGTGTTGCAATCAGGCAGTGTTTTTGCCATGGTTTTTCAAAATAGATTGAATTTTCACCCTATAATATGGTAATATAACGATGTTGTTGATGCCATGCGTGGCGTCACTTAAAAATAGAATAATTTTGCGTAACTGCAAACACGACTGTTCATACGAAAACCACCACTTTTCATATAGCGAACAGCATGTATGTGGGAACGTGTCCATTTGTCATGGCGCGTTCTCTCTACTTGTTTCGCTATGGCCTGTGGTAGGGCTTCATATGAGACAAGTTAGAGAGGGCTCGTTTTTTTTTGTTTGCTGTTATGCTTGGTATAAATAAAATAGCATAGTAAAACAAAAGACAGAACAAATTCTATAAATACTTTAGATAAGAACAATGGCTAGAAAATAAGTTAATATTGAGTTTGTTTTGTATTTAAAAGGCACAAATGAAGATATTTAATAATATTTCCGATATCGTTAGAGATGATATGGTTAAAACAATATCCGTTAGTGATAGAGTGTCTATAGCAGCTGCTTGTTTTTCAATTTATGCCTATAAAGAATTAAAAGAACAGTTAGAAAATATAAAAGAATTTCGTTTTATTTTTACATCTCCAACATTTATCGCTGAAAAAGAAAAAAAACAAAATCGTGAGTTTTATATCCCAAAGCGAGAACGAGAGCAAAGCTTGTATGGGACAGAATTTGAAATCAAACTTCGTAATGAGATGACCCAAAAGGCAATCGCCAAGGAATGTGCTGACTGGATTCGTAGAAAGGCAAAGTTCAAGTCCAATACGACTGGCGAGAATATGGGTGGTTTTATAACTGTTGAAGGGCAAGTAGATGATTATACTTATATGCCTATAAATGGTTTTACTACTGTAGACATCGGTTGTGAGCGAGGAAATAACGCTTATAATATCGTGAACCGCTTTGAAAATCCAGTGACCAAGGAATACCTCAAAACATTTGAAGCAATCTGGTCTGATAAGGACAAGTTGCATGATGTTACCGAAACAGTTATTGAAAATATTGCGACAGCTTGTAATGAGAATTCCCCTGAATTGATTTACTTTATCACCTTGTTCAATGTGTTCAGCGAATTTCTTGAAGACATTTCAGAAGATGTTCTTCCAAATGAGGCAACAGGCTTTAAAAATAGTAAAATCTGGGGAATGCTTTATGATTTTCAAAAAGATGCAGCACTGGCAATTATCAATAAATTAGAGAAATATAGTGGTTGCATCCTTGCTGACAGTGTCGGACTAGGTAAGACTTTTACGGCACTCGCAGTTATTAAGTACTACGAAAACCGTAATAAAAATGTTCTTGTTCTTTGTCCAAAGAAATTAGCAGGAAACTGGAATACATATAATGATAATTATATCAATAATCCTATTGCTCAGGATAAATTAAGGTATAAAGTTTTATTTCATACAGATTTATCTAGGACTAGTGGAAAATCTAATGGAACAGATTTAGATAGGCTAAATTGGGGTAATTATGATCTTGTTGTAATAGATGAGTCTCACAATTTTCGTAATGGTGGAGAATTCGAAGACGAGGAATTAGAAGAAAATCGTTATGGACAACTTGTAAAAAAGGTTATTAAAGCAGGCGTAAAAACAAAAGTTTTAATGTTGTCTGCCACGCCAGTTAATAACCGATTTAATGATTTAAAAAATCAGTTAAATATAGCCTATAGTTCTAATGATGTAGAGATAGATGATTTATTAAATATTTCAACAAAATTTGATAATGTTTTTCGTAATGCTCAAAAAGTGTTTAATTCTTGGAGTAAATTACCACCAGAGGAAAGAACAACAAATAATCTATTAAAGAAATTAGACTTTGATTTTTTTGAAGTGTTGGATTGCGTGACAATTGCTCGTTCAAGAAAACATATTGAAAGGTACTATAATTCTCAACAAATTGGTAAATTCCCAGAAAGAAACAAACCTATTTCTTTGCGTCCTAAATTAACAGATTTAACTGGCTACATTAGTTATGATGAAATTTACTCACAGTTAGAAAAGTTAAATTTGGAAGTCTATACTCCTTCTATCCATATTTTTGATAGCAAAAAAGAGAAATATGAAGAAAACAATGGGGTAAATGAAAGTGGTTTAACACTATCAGGACGTGAAGAGGGCATCCGTAGATTGATGCGAGTAAATCTATTAAAAAGATTAGAAAGTTCAGTGTACTCATTCCGTCTAACATTAAATAGAATTTTAGATTTAATTGTGCAAACAATTTCTGATATTGATTCTTATAATCAAAATAGAGCAAATAGAATAGAAGAATATTCAAAAAATTATGATTATAATTACTCATCGGAAGATATAGACTTAGACTCTTCCTTAGTAGACAAAAAGGTTAAGGTCGATTTTGCAGATATTGATTTAACAACATGGAGAAAGTCTCTAGATAGCGATGTTAAAATCCTAAAATCTTTAATTGATGGTGTTTCCAAAATAACACCAGAACATGATGCAAAACTACAAGAACTTTTAGGAATAATCTCTCAAAAAATAGATAACCCAATTAACGAAAATAATAAAAAAGTCCTCATTTTCTCTGCTTTTGCAGACACAGTAAACTATTTGTATGAACATGTAAGTCCGATTATAAAAGAAAAATACGGATTAGATACTGCGATTGTGACAGGCGGTATCGAAGGGAAATCTACTGTCAATAATTTGAAAAATTCACTAAACAACATTTTAACTTGTTTTTCTCCTGTTTCAAAAGGTAAAGACATCTTAATGCCTGATAGCAAACAAGAAATTGATATTCTTATTGCCACAGATTGTATATCTGAAGGACAAAATCTTCAGGATTGTGATTATGTTGTAAACTACGATATTCATTGGAATCCTGTTAGGATTATTCAGAGATTTGGTCGAGTTGATCGAATAGGTAGTAAAAATCAGTGTATTCAATTAGTAAACTTCTGGCCAGATATTGATCTAGATGAATATATCAATTTGAGGGCGAGAGTTGAAACACGAATGAAAATCACGGTTTTAACTTCTACTGGTGATGATAACTTAATCAATCCAGAAGAAAAAGGAGATTTGGAGTATCGTAAACAACAGCTTAAGAAATTACAGGAAGAAGTTGTTGATATAGAGGAAATGTCCAGTGGTATTTCAATCATGGATTTGGGGCTAAATGAGTTTAGACTCGATTTACTTGACTATATTAAAAAACATGCTGACATAGATAAAAAGCCTAAGGGACTTCATTCTGTTGTTCCTGCAAATAAAGATTTAAAGTCAGGTGTTATATATGTTCTTAAAAATAGGGATAATGGTGTAAATATCGATAATCAAAATCGAATCCACCCATTTTACATGGTCTATATTGGCGATGATGGTGAAATTATTTGTGATTATTTGAATCCTAAAAAATTACTAGACATCATGAGATTTTTATGCAAGGGACAGAGTGAACCAATTAAATCTGTTTATGAAGAATTTAATAAAGAAACTGAAGATGGCAAAAATATGGGAAAATTGTCTTCATTATTGTCTGATGTTGTAGCTTCTATTATTAAAACAAAAGAAGGAAATGAGATAGATAGTTTGTTTCAATATGGTGGAACTTCAGCTTTGATGTCAACCATATCAGGGTTGGATGATTTTGAACTCATTTGTTTTTTAGTTATTAGGTAAGCATTATGTTTAATTTACCAGAAAATACATTTTATAACAAAAAAATACCAAAAGAGACCTTTTATTCTAAAGAGGGATTTTCTTCTTCTTTGAAAAGATTGTTTATAGACCAAGTTAAAACTATTTATTGGAGAAATAAAATAGCTACAACCACAACAAATTTAAGTGAAGGCAAAATAGTAAAAGAAATTGAGATTATAGAAATTAGATTAAAGACTAACATATTAAATGAAGATGTTTTGCGAGTTATAGATAAAGGAATACCTTATCACACAATATTCCTTCTTGAAAATGAAGGGAAATGTCAAGCTAGTGTTTCCTATAAAGAAATAATAGAGAATAAGGGTGTGATAAGTTTAGGTGAATATTATCACTCTAAATTTGTAGGTATGGAAGAATTTTTATTAGAAATGGATGGTCTAAACTTAGATAAAGTATATGAAAATTTATTCTGCCAAATTGCGGGAGATTTATTGCTAGTGCGTAAAAACGAACCATTAAAAGACGCAATTGTTCGTAATTTAGAGATTAAGAAATTGGGAAAACAAATCAACGCATTGGAAAACAAGATACGCAAAGAAAAGCAGCTTAATGTTCAAGTTAAATTGAATGACAATTTAAAAGAATTAAGTAAAGAGTTAAAAAAACTTTCAATGATTTAAACGAGATAGGAGATGAAGCAATGTTGGAAAAAATGAGAATGGAGTCGTTGGATATGACGACACAAAACATTGAGAAGATTGGCGCATTGTTCCCGAATTGCATCACAGAGACCATTGACGAAAATGGCAAACCGAAAAAGGCAATTAACTTTGAAATTTTGAAACAGATGCTTTCTGGTGATGTGATTGAAGGAAGCGAAGCATACGAATTTACATGGGTAGGGAAAAAGGCTGCCATTGTAGAAGCAAATAAACCTATCCGTAAGACTCTTCGTCCTTGTAAGGAAGAGAGTGTGAACTGGGATACGACTGAGAATCTTTACATCGAGGGTGATAACCTTGAAGTATTGAAACTTTTGCAAGAAAGTTATCTTGGGGCAGTTAAGTTGATTTACATTGACCCTCCATACAATACAGGTAGTGATTTTGTGTATGCAGATGATTTTCGTATGGATAACAAAGATTATGCAGAAGAAATAGGTCAATTTAATGATGAAGGAGAGAGGCTGTTTGCCAATACGGATTCTAATGGTAGATTCCATTCAGATTGGTGCTCAATGATATATTCCAGACTGCTCGTTGCACATACTATGCTTAGAGATGACGGCGTCATGTTCATAAGCATTGATGATAACGAAGTTGAAAACTTAATAAAGATTGCTGACGAAGTATTTGGAAGACGAAATAGGCTCGCGGTGTTAGTTTGGAAGAAAAAGTATACTGGTGGAAAAGGAACAAGTACTTTTGTTGATTACCACGAATATATTCTTGCCTATGCAAAAGAGATTAATAGTGTAGGCGAAATAGCAATGGCTCGCCCAGATGAGGAAAAAGGTAAATTTACACAAAAAGATGAGTATTTTGAAGAGAGAGGTATGTATTACACTCGTCCTCTAAAATCCAATCTTGACCCCCGTCCTACTCTTGTTTATCCTATTGAACTGCCAGATGGTGGCACGGTCACTACACAATGGATTTGTGCAAAGGATACTTATGAAGAATTACTTAGAGATGGTAGAATCGAATTTAAGAGTTCGCAATCAAGTAAGTATCCAGTTTATAAAAAATTCTACGAAAAAGATGGGGGTGGAAATGTAAAAATACCTTCCTTCTTAGAAATATCTAACAATAACGAGGCAAAAGAAGAATTGAAATCTTTGTTTGATATTGTACAAACAAGAGATTTACCTTTCCAAACTCCAAAGCCCACAAAGTTGCTTGAAGTTTTTGTTGAAAATCTTTCGGGCGAAAATGATATTGTAATGGACTTTTTCTCTGGTTCTGCATCTACTGCTCATGCAGTGTTCAATGTTAATGCAAGAGACGGAAAACAAAGAAAGTTTATTATGGTGCAACTAAACGAAAATAAAGAAATTCGTGGAAATGAGTTTAATAGCATCTGTGAAATTGGCAAAGAGAGAATAAGACGAGCAGGTATGAAAATAAAAGCAGAAAATCCTTTAATTTCTACTGTTTTGGATATTGGCTTCCGCGTTCTTAAAGTTGATGATACCAATATGAACGATGTGTATTACTCTGCTGGTGAGTACTCTCAGGACTTGCTTTCCATGCTGGAATCTAATGTTAAGGCAGACCGTACAGACCTTGATCTTCTGTTTGGTTGCTTGCTTGAATGGGGACTTCCTCTCTCGTTGCCTTATACCTCCGAGACCATTGAAGGATGCACCGTGCATACCTACAATGATGGTGACCTGATTGCTTGCTTTGACGAGAATATTCCTGACAGTGTCATCAAGACCATTGCAAAGAGACGACCTCTTCGTGCAGTGTTCCGTGACAGCAGCTTTGCGGATAGCCCCTCCAAAATCAATGTGGGCGAGGTGTTCAAGCTGTTGGCACCTGAGACTAGAGTGAAGGTTAT
The DNA here is from genome assembly GCA_017481725.1 of Kiritimatiellia bacterium. Taxonomy (GTDB): domain Bacteria; phylum Verrucomicrobiota; class Kiritimatiellia; order RFP12; family UBA3636; genus RGIG990. Next base: position 41,592 of record JAFUOX010000098.1, read on the forward strand.
TTGAGGAGATGCAGAATGTATTTTTCTGATTATTTCAATGTTTCTGAAGAAGTATTAGAATCATATGGAGCATTAAATATTTCTCTTATAAATGATTTACCTCTTTTTATAGACCCTTTTTTATTATTTAATAGTAAAAAAGAAGAATATCAGAAGTTGCATAAAGATATTATTTCGTATGTAGTTTTCCTAAGAAATAAGTCTTTATGTACGAATGTTAATAGTGGTTTGTTAAAAAGCTGGTATAATTTCCCAGAGGTTAAACAAAATTGGTTAGGTTTTTCTTTAAATGGCAATTCTGGTCGTGGTTTGGGAAATGATTTTGCAAAAACTTTGAATCATAACTTCTCAACTGTTTTATCCGATTTTGGAGAAGAAAAAGAGACACATTCTCATTTGGAAAAACTCTGCTTGTTTAAAGATGGTGTTGGAAGAGACTCAATAAGTGATTTTACAACAAATTTGATAAAAGAGTTTTTGCTTGAATATACAGAAACTTTCGCAAAACAATACATTGACAAAAAGTTTTGTAAGAACTATGCTATAAATAAAGTTTCTTTTAACTATGAAACAGAAAGCTGGAATTCTAAGAGCTATTATCTTCCAAGTTTTAATGGGGATTATGTTTTACTGACTCCAATGGATATACTTACAAAAGATGATACTTGGATTAATAAAGATTCTATGTACCATGAATTTGATGCCATAATCTTTTCAATGGAAAACGAACAACTTAGGGCTCAATTGAATAATTATTTTAGGAAGTTGTTACCTAAAAATGCAAAACAAAAAGATATTAATTATGCAAAAACAAGAACTATTTATGACTTTCCAGAATTTATTCCTGCTTATATTAAATATAAGGAAGAAAATGGGGAGAAGGCAACAGCAATAAGTTCTCAAAAAGTTACAAAGGTTAAGAAACAATGTATCGAGGGTGTTCGAAGGTTTCAATCACTTTTATCTGAGCAGATAGATTTCTATAAAGAAGCAAACGATTCTTATGAAGAATCATTAAGAAGAGTAAATTATCTCAAACAAGTTATAGAGAATAATGATGGGTATAAACTATTTTATGATAACAGAAAGCAAGTTGTCGGTACAGAAAAAGACTTACAATTATTGTTTAGGCTGGTATGGTTTGGAACTGAATACTCCGTAGATAGTGAAGTAAATAATGGACGAGGTCCTGTAGATTATAAAATATCAAAAGGAGCTAGTCATTCTACCTTAATAGAATTTAAATTAGCATCAAATGCTAAATTAAAACAAAACTTAGAACATCAAGTTGAAGTATATAAAAAAGCAAACCAAAGTAAAAATTCAATAAAGGTTATCTTATACTTCAATAGAGAAGAAAAACGTAAAGTCGAAAAAATACTTAAAGACTTAAAGATTGAAACTGTTGAAAATATAATCTTAATAGATGCTTCATTGCAGACAAAGGCAAGCGCATCTAATGTGCGAGATAGGAGTGAATATTAGTATGGCAGAACTTACAGTAAGTAGAAAAACAATTTTAGCAACTTTTACTGAATTGATAAAAGATGTAAAAGTAAAAAAATTTACAATACCAGAATATCAAAGGCCCTATAGTTGGGATAATGAAAAATGTGAAATCCTTTGGGATGACGTTCTCAATTATCATCATGATCAGAATAAAGGAGATAAATATTTCCTTGGAACTATTGTTACATGTAAAGATGATTCAGTTGAAGGAATTAGCGTCATTGATGGTCAACAGAGAATTACTTCTTTCTTTTTACTTCTAAGAGCTTTTTATAAAAAACTTGAAGACATGCTTGTTCAAACCCCAAATGATAAAGAAGTTGAAGGTTTGATGAAACAAATAGCTCCTTGTATATGGGATGTAAATCCGATGTCTCAAGAGGTTTCTGATAAAACAAAAATTCATATTCAATCTTTAGTTGCCTCAGAGAAAGATAATGAATCTTTTCATAAGATAATGATAACAGGTATTGCTGAAGAAAATGATAAGTCATTATATGCAAAAAATTATTCTTTTTTCTTGAATAAATGTGATAGCTATGCAGCAAGTCAACCACTGGATTGGAAACAGCTTTGTCTCTGCATCATGAATGAGTGTATTGTTCTACCAATTGAATGTACTGATTTAGACTCTGCTCTTATAATTTTTTCAACATTAAATGATAGAGGAATGCCTCTTTCAGATTCAGATATTTTCAAAGCAGAAATATACAAAACAAAGAAATCAAAAGAAGAAAAAGACACATTCACTCAAAATTGGAAAGAACTAGGTGAAACTGCTGAAAACGCAAAAATGTCGATAGATGATATTTTTAAGCTTTATACTCATGTTTTAAGAGCAAAAGGAAACTGCTCAGATAGTGAAATTGGTCTTAGGAAATTTTATTCAGAAAATCAACGTAGTCGGCTTCATGAAAGTAATCTTACTGAGACTTTGCTTGAAGTAGCACATTTCTGGGAAAAACTAATTAGTTATAATGATGAAATATGTACTGAAAAAACAAAGAAATATATTCATTGTTTAAAAGCATATCCAAATGAATATTGGAAGTATCCAATAACAGTTCTTTTTGACTATTGTAAAAGGAATAAAAAAGAAATTAAGAATCTATTACCAGAGTATTTAGCAAAACTTATTTCGTATTTGTTTGTTAGATTTATTGAAAAACCAAGTGTCAATACAATTAAAAATCCTGTGTATTTATTCTGCATAGATACATATAAAAACGGGTGTCTTGATACAGATGATTTTGTCATTGTTGATGATTTTAAGACAAAATTGATTCTTACTGCAGGAAGTTCAAAAATCCAAAAAGCAATGTTGTTGTTAAACTCTTATTTATTTGATAATTCAACACCTCTTTTACAAGAAATCATGGAAGTAGAGCATATTTTCCCACAAAAATGGGATGCTACCTATTTTACATGGACTGATGAAGACGCAAAAAAATATATTGATAAAATTGGTAATAAAATTCCATTTGAAAAGAAACTTAACATAAAAGCAAGTAACGGTTTTTTTAGCAAAAAGAAAGAAGAATATGCAAAGTCTCAAAATAAAGAAGTCTTAGAACTTACTAAAAATCAAGATTGGACAAAAGAGAATATTGATACTCGTGCTGACGAAATGGCTGATAGACTCGAAGAGTTTTTTGAAGAAAATTTAAAATCTTCTGTTATTACAAAAAAATTGATTTGCTATACAGGCGGAACAAAAATCGTAACGATTAATTATGTAACATCAAAAACTTATAAAAAATATGTAGTAATTCAGAATGATAATGGAAAAATAGAACAAAATGAATTTGATGTTTTTGAAAATGCTGTAATTTCAATTGATAAAGGTTTGTTTTTATATGGCCAAGAAATTTTTGTAGATGAAGAATGCAAAGACTTTAAGAATTGTTTGTAAAATTATTGCCCAATTATCTAATCTAAGGTGATTTTTTATGAAAATAGAATGTGATGAAAAACAGAATATAGAGTTTAAGGAAAGCTGGCGTGATGAATACCTTAAGTGGATTTGTGGATTTGCAAATGCACAGGGAGGTACTCTGTATATTGGGGTGAATGACAATGCAGAAGTTGTGGGTATTGAGAACGCAAAAAAGATGCTGGAAGATATTCCAAATAAAGTACGTGACGTCTTGGGTATTATAGTTGATGTGAATCTTATTCAGGACAATGGTAAAAATTTTCTTCAGATACAAGTTGAGCCTTACAAAAATCCTGTTAGTTACAAAGGTGAATTTCATTATAGAAGTGGCAGCACCAAGCAAGAACTAAAAGGGAATGCACTTACCAATTTTTTACTAAAAAAAATGGGACTCACTTGGGATGCCATTAGTGAACCTCGTGCAAAAACTACAGACCTTGATCATGAAGCCTTTGAATTATTCCGTAAAAAGGCGCGGAAAGCCAAACGCCTAGATGAAGATGACATTAATTTAAGCGACTCAGAACTTCTTGAAAAACTTCGACTTATAGAAAACGGAGAATTAAAGCGTGGAGCGATTCTTTTGTTTCATAAAGACCCTGAGCGTTATATAACTGGAGCTTATACTAAAATTGGATATTTCAATGATGATTCGGATATTTTGTTTCAAGACGAAGTTCATGGAAATCTCTTTGAACAGATTGACAAACTTATGGAACTGATTTTTTTCAAATATATGAAAGCATTTATTCGCTACGAAGGAATTCAACGCATTGAAGAATACTGCGTTCCAAAAGCGGCTATGCGAGAAGCTCTATTGAATGCAATAATACACAAAAATTATGGTGGCTGTGTTCCGATTCAGATTCGCATTTACAAAGATAAAGTTGTTATCTGGAATGATGCGGTACTTCCAGATGGTTGGACTGTGGAAAAATTCCTTCAAAACCATAGAAGCCGTCCTTATAATCCAGACATTGCGAATGCTTTTTTTAGGGCAGGAGAGATTGAAAGCTGGGGACGGGGTATTGAAAAAATATGCAAGGCATTGAGTCAGCAAAATTTAAATCCACCTGAATATACACAATTGGGAGAAGCTGTTTGTACTACATTCCATTTTGTTGAACCAACTACAAGTGAATCGGATATTCCTGCCGGAAGTGTGGAACAGAGAGTGAATTCACCAAAAACTGCTCAAGAAATTATAAAACTGCCCAATAACTGCCCAATAACTGCCCAAAAAACTATGCTGGCAATTATAGAAAATCCAAGGGCTACAATAGCAGAATTGAGTAAAAGTACAAATCAGTCTGAAAGGACAATAAAGACCCATCAAAAGTTGTTGCAAGAGAATAATCTTATTCGACGAACAGGAAGCAAAAAATCAGGGGCATGGGAGATTTTAGTAAAATGAAACTACGATTCAAGCATCAAAAATTCCAAGCAGATGCTGCGAAGGCAGTGGTGGATGTTTTTGCAGGTCAACCTTATTTAACTCCTTCTTATATGATGGATAGAGGAACAGGTATATATCAGCAGACTATTACGGAAGAAGATGACTTTACCGGTTGGTCTAATGCGAAACTTGTTCCGGAGCTGAATGACCGTCTGATTTTAGAACATATCCAGAAAGTGCAAAGAGCAAACTTGATTGCGCCGTCACCGAAATTGGAAGGTCGTTTTAACCTTACCATTGAAATGGAAACTGGTGTCGGTAAAACATATACATATATCAAAACAATGTATGAGCTGAATAAGCACTATGGTTGGAGCAAATTCATTGTTGTGGTTCCTTCTGTTGCTATCCGTGAAGGCGTTTACAAATCCTTTCAAATGACGCAGGAACACTTTGCAGAGGAGTACGGTAAAAAGGTTCGCTTCTTTATTTACAACTCTGCTCAACTCACTGAAATTGACCGTTTTGCATCGGATAGTTCAATCAATGTAATGATAATCAATTCTCAGGCATTTAATGCCAAAGGCAAGGATGCACGTAGAATAAATATGAAATTGGATGAGTTCCGTTCTCGCAAACCGATTGATATTATCGCTAAAACAAATCCGATTTTAATTATTGACGAGCCACAGTCTGTTGAAGGAGCTCAGACAAAGGAGCAACTTAAAAAGTTTAACCCTTTGATGACTCTCCGTTATTCTGCTACCCATAAGTCTGATAGCATCTATAACATGATTTATCGACTGGACGCTATGGAAGCATACAACAAGCGTTTAGTGAAGAAGATTGCAGTTAAAGGTATTTCTCAAACAGGTAGTACAGCGACAGAAAGTTATGTGTATTTAGAAAGTATAAATCTTTCTGCAGCAGACCCAACTGCTACATTGCAGTTTGATTTTAGAGGGGCTACTGGAATTCGAAAGAAATCTATGAAAGTAGGAATTGGATTCAATCTTTATGATAATTCTGGACAACTGGATGAGTATAAGAATGGCTTTGTTGTTAAAAATATTGATGGTAGAGATGATTCTGTTGAGTTTCTAAATGGTATAAAAATTTATGTTGGTGATGTAATAGGAGAAGTTAATGAAGAACAATTACGCCGTATTCAAATAAGAGAAACAATTCTGTCTCATATTCAGCGCGAGCGCGAATTGTTTTATAAAGGAATTAAAGTTTTATCTCTTTTCTTCATTGATGAGGTTGTGAAGTACAAGCAGTACGATAAAGCAGGACAACCTTTTAACGGGGTCTATGCCGATATGTTTGAAGAAGAGTATGCTGATATTCTTTCTTCAATGCAGTTAGAATTTGGTGATGAAGAATATATAAAGTACCTCGATGTTATTTCTCCATCGTCAACACATGCTGGTTATTTTTCCATAGATAAAAAAGGAAAAATGATTGATTCTAATTTAGGTAAAAAAGAAAACTCTTCTGATGATATAGATGCTTATGACTTGATTATGAAAAACAAGGAGCTTTTGCTTGAGAGAAATCCAAAGAAATCTCCAGTCCGTTTTATCTTCTCTCATTCGGCTCTCCGTGAAGGTTGGGATAACCCTAATGTTTTTCAAATTTGTACATTGAAGCATAGTACAGCAGAGGTTCGAAAACGTCAAGAAGTTGGTCGTGGTCTGCGTCTTTGCGTTAATCAAGATGGAGAGCGAATGGATGCCAATGTGCTTGGTGCAGAGGTACACAATGTTAATGTTTTAACAGTTATCGCTAGTGAAAGTTATGAAAGCTTTGCAAGAGGATTGCAGACCGAATTGGCAGATGCTGTTGCAAACCGTCCGAAAACAGTTACACCGGAACTGTTTATGGGCAAGACCATCACAGATGCACAGGGCAACACCGATGTTATCACGGATGATGTTGCACGAGAAATATGGTTCGGTATGCGTAATGAGGGCTATATCGATAAGCAAGGGACACTTACCGATAAATACTATGAAGACAAGGCTAACGGTGAAATCAAACTCACAGATGATGTGGCAGGTTCTACAGAATCCATCCTTAGCATCATTGATACCATCTATGACGGTAAGGCAATGCAGCCTGAAAATGCTCGTAGCAATAACATTGAACTCAAAGTTGATGATAAGAAATTGGCGATGCCGGAGTTTAAGGCACTTTGGAACCGTATCAATTCTAAGTCTGTCTATGTAGTAGATTTTGATACTAATGAACTTGTCAGAAAGTCCATTGCATCATTGAATGCAAAACTCCGTGTTTCCAAAATTTATTTTAAGGTTGATACTGGAACAATAAAAATTATCGAATCTAAGGAAGAACTTGTTTCTGGTGCATCTTTTGTTAAGGAAGAATCTAACTCTTACGATGTTGGAAATAAAATTGCTGTAAATACAAGTGTTAAATACGATTTGGTAGGTAAACTTGTAGATGCTACTGGTCTCACAAGAAAGGCAATAATTCAAATTCTAAAGGGTGTTGAGGAATTTGTTTTTGACCAATTTAAAGATAACCCAGAAGAATTTATCATCAAGGCTGCTTCGCTAATAAATGATGAAAAAGCTACTGCAATCATTGAGCATATTACTTATAATGTGCTTGATGAAAAATATGATACCGATGTGTTTACAGATCCTACAATTAAAGGTAAATTGGGGGTAAATGCTATTAAGACCAATAAGCATTTGTATGATCATATGGTGTTTGACTCAACAATCGAGAAAAATTTTGCAGAAGGATTAGATGTTAATAGTGATGTTGCTGTTTATGTAAAATTACCAAAAGGGTTTTATATTTCAACTCCATTAGGTAATTATAATCCAGACTGGGCTATTTCTTTTTACGATGGGAAAATTAAACACATTTTCTTTGTTGCAGAAACAAAAGGTTCTATGAATTCATTAGATTTACGTCTAATAGAAAATTCAAAAATTCATTGTGCAAGAGAGCATTTTAGAGCGATAAGTAACGGAAATGTTGTTTATGATGTTGTTGATAGTTATCAAGCATTGTTAGATAAGGTTATGCGGTAAAATCAAAGATATATTGAGGTCTAGTGTGAGTTTATCAGAAAATAAAATAATTCAAGATTTGAGTTTGTCAAAAGAAGAAATAATTCAGGTTGTGAATTTTTTTGATAAAAATATCAATTTGACTGTTCTATTTGTTGAGCTTTTTGAGTTACAAGTATCGCTATGCCCAGATGAAATTATTTTCGATAATAGAGAAACAATTATAGGGTTTGGGTGTAATAACGAACATTTACGAGTTTATTTTAGAAAAGAAAGAAAATCGTTCTTTGTAAAATTTAAGGCATTAGATAAAACTCTACCATTTGAAGAAGATAAATCAGACGTCTATAAAGGACTTCTTGAAGAAAATGATGAGGAGTTTGAGGAAAATATAAATGAATTTTTATTGAAGGGTACATCACGAAAGCCAAAAACTCAAAAAACTAAAAAAGCTAAGCTTAAAACCATCGAAGAGAATGATAAGGTTTTAAGTAAGTTAAGCAATAGAAGTAATGCTCGTAAATTTACATTGCATGATTTTAATGATATAGCTGATTGGTCGTATTGTCATTCTTTTACGGATAATAATAAAATAGTACGATTGCCGAATGGCAATGTAATAGAATGTGATTCAAAAAGTGAGAAAGAGCTTTTAAAATATTTAATTTCAAAAAATCTTACAAAAGGTATTGGTGCACAAAATCTTACGATTTTTTATGACACAGCATTTCGGTCTTGTGCTGAATATCATCCTGATCTTGTTATACTCACAAAAGATAATCATATAGCGATAATAGAAGTTAAATCTGTTAGTTCTATGAGCCACCATATCAATATTGAAAAATATGAAGGGTTAAAAAAATATTGTGAAGCCCATGGATATGAATATATGATGGTAGATCCAGATAATAACTATATGACATTTGAAGATATGAAAAGTATGAGCATTCCTAAAGATATTACAAGTCGAGTTATGGAATATCTTGAGAATTTATTGGAAGAAAAATATTCCAATCCTTGTCTTTTAGAAAAAGATGACATAGATGTTTTATATCCAAAGTTTATACATAAATATAAAAAAGAAGAGTTTTTATTATATCTAAGGGCGTTAGTAATTCAAAAGGGATGGTATAATAAAAGTAAGCACAATTTTGATGTATATAAAAAACCTAAAAAATCAACTAATATCTAGTTGTTTAAAGTTAATTTATCTGTGTGCAGAATGCGAGAGCTTCGCGTAGTTATGTGTGTGTTATTCGTGCTTCGTATATAAGTACATATTTTGCTTTTAAAGAGGGCAATTCACTTGTTCGTGCTAATGCACGCAAAGCGACAGGATGTCGCTTCTCCATACTTCTAGCATCCCCTCCGTATCTCCGTTCTCTTTTTCCTCCGTGTTTTGCCGAAGGCAGGAGCGTCAGCGACAAATCACTCATCCGTATTGTTGGATTTTATTTCCCGCAGAGACGCAGAGGATTGTGGGCGGCTAGATGCGAGGTTGGACGTGAGACCCACAGACAATTAGACGCGAGAATGGAGGGAAAACCACTCAACTCTACCTGAATTCTTCATTCATCATTCTTCATTCTTCATTTATTATAATGCGTTGCCTCCGCGTCTCTGCGTCCCTTTGGCGTCACGTGCATAGCAGTGCACGGATGAGTGGTAGCTACGCAATATGAAGCTATGCTTTGCTTCATGCACATAAGAATATCCCGGATATTCCACTTAAAAAAGCATATTAACCACAAAATTGTTGATTTATGTGGGCGAAAAATAGTAAAATCAAAGCCGATTATGAAAGCGATTGTTGTTAATGGTTTAAATAAGAAATTTGGCTCAAAGGAAGCTCTAAAAAATGTGTCCTTTTCTGTAGAGCAGGGGGAGCGTGTTGCTATTGTCGGACAAAATGGTGCCGGCAAGACAACTCTTTTGCGTATTCTCTCTACATATTTACCTGCAAATTCAGGTACTATTGAGGTGCTCGGCTTTGATGCTATGAAGGATGCCCTTGAATTGCGAAGCAATATTGGGTATCTGCCTGAAGCGGTTCCTTTATATGAGGAAATGCGTGTGTTTGAATACCTTAAGTTTAAGTGCAAGCTAAGACACATGCCTACTCAAACACGCAGGCGCAGGCTCCATGACGTAATTTCTTATTGTGATTTGGCTGCTCATTCTAATACAACGATAGCATCTCTTTCGCAAGGGGTTAAGCAGCGCGTTGGTATAGCTGATGCGATAGTTCATGAACCACATCTCTTGATGATTGATTCTCTTTTTTCAAATTGTGATCCTTATCAGGTAGAATCATTTACAAAACTTTTACTTAAAGACGAAGTGCTTGGTAGTTCTACACTTTTGTTTTCATCTCATAATCGTGAGATTATTTCATCTATTGCCACTCGTGTAATATTTCTCAATCATGGAGAGATAGCTGCAGATACAACAGACATGCAGCTATTTAAGCAATATACACTTTCTGAGTTGTTTACCAACTGGATTAGACAAAAAGAAGCTAAATCAGAGGAAGAACAGCAACAGAATAACGAAAGTTTAGGTAAATAATTATGAGCTGTGCGAGAATTATTTGGAAAAGAGAATGCAAAGCAGCACTCCGGTCTCCTGTGGCATGGTGTGTGTTTGCTGGATTTACAGCACTAGTAAGCTTGCTATTTACTGCGGCACTTAGGGCTGGAGATGGCTCTTTTGAGCATCTGCCAGCAATGTTTTGTGTTCAGATTTATCTTTGCTTGTGTATTCCAATCTCTTTGTTTACAATGCGTTTGTTTGCAGAAGAAAAGACAAATGGTACAATTGAAATGCTTATGACTGCACCAGTGCGTGATGTAGATGTGGTAATGGGTAAGTTTTTTGCTGCGTATACACTTGTTGTGCTTTCAATAGGTGCTTGCTTTATTGCTTTCCCTTGTTATACGCACATTGCAAATCCACCTCCAGCTTATAGCCAAAATTCCTTGTATGGCGGAATAATCGCTGTTTTAATTGTTGCCGCAATGTGGTGTGCTATTGGAACTTTTATTTCTATTTTGAGTCGGCACCAATCTGTTTCAGCTGCAGCAACATTGGTAATAGTATTATCAACAGCTGCGGCATTTACTGGGAATGTGCCAGGCTTTGACCCTTCAGGAATTTGTGATGCAATTGATTTTGCCGATGTTGCACGTGGGACCTTGGACTCTCGGATGATTTGTGGTGTGGTGTCTTTATTGATTTTCTTTTTGTTTTGCTCTGTGCGTTTACTTGAGTCAAGGCGATGGTGTAATGCATTACACAATTAAATTTTGATGTTTCGATGCGGCTTGGGTCTTAAATTATGATTCAAGTCGTAAAAATTTATAAATATAAAGTAATTGGATATGGATAAGAAAAAACTATTTATAGCAACAGCTATTGCTGTGGTATTGGTTGTTTTAATTGGGGCTATTATTGTGGGTGTGGCATGTAGTGACACTGCAGAGCCGATGGCTAAAAAATTAACACTTGAGGATATAGACCGAATTCCTCGTCGCCCTTCTGTGCTTTGTCTTTCTCCTAGCTTTGTTGAGATAATGTATCGAATTAATCGAGAAGATCATATCATTGCAGTTACAGAGGGCTGTGATTTTCCATCTGATGCAAAGACATTGCCAAATTTGGGTTCTTCTATAGATTTAGATTGGGAACTTGTAGAACAGCTTCCAATAGATGTGGTTATGCTTACGCCTTCACATAAGATTGAGCATGCACGATTTGCCAAACTTGGTAAAAAAGTAATAGTTGGAGATGTTGTTTCTCTTGATTCTGTTATTAATACAATTTGGACTATTGGGTTGTTGTTTAATGAAGAGGATTTTGTTGAACAATGGATGATGGAGTTAGATTTGGCTCTAACAGTTTTAAAGAAGAAATCAGTTGCGCGAGATGCTCGTGGGGAAGAAGCCCCAAAGGTTCTTTTTGTATTAGGGCATGAGGAAGACTTTTCAGGCAAGATTATTGTGGCTGGAGCAAGGTTGTTTTATGGAGATGTAATTGTTAAGGCTGGTGGTGTAAATGCTTTTCAAGGGGCTGTTGAAACAGCTGCTATAACTTTTGAAGAATTAGTGGCACTTAAGCCAGATATTGTAATAGATGTTGTGCCTCCAGTTGATTTGTTTCAGCGTTTGGAGTATGAATCAAAAATTAAGTCCTCGTGGGAAGAGAGATTAAGTAAGGATGAAAAGAATCAGCAACCTATCAAGGTTGAAGTGTTTTCAGAGTCATGGGCACGCCGCCCAGGTCCTCGTGTAATAGAGCTTATAAATAATGTTGGAAAGATTGTTTTTCAATGATAATTGATTTTCATACACATTGTTTTCCCGATGCAATTGCGGAGAGAGCACTTCCAATTATTGCTGAAAAGGGTGGTGTGGTGCCAGCTTCTAATGGTAAAATTAGTGGCTTGTTAGATTCTATGAAGCAAAATGGGGTGGATTACTCTGTAATTTTGCAAATAGCCACAAAACCAACTCAAAATCACACAGTGAATTCTTGGGCAATCGCTCGTAATGAGCCTGAAATAATTGCTTTTGGCAGTGTGCATCCAAGAAGTGAGGATTGGGAGCCTGAGCTGGAGCGTCTAGCAGAAGCAGGAATAAAGGGAATAAAGCTTCATCCAGAATATCAGTCGTTTTATGTGGATGACCCAATGATGCTGCCGATTTATAGGAAAATATCAGAGCTTGGGTTAATTGTTGTATTTCACGCGGGAGAGGACCCAGGTTATCCTCCTCCAGTACATTTAACACCAGAGCGCATTATGCGAGTGGCTGATATTCTTCCACAGAGCCGTACAGTGCTTGCGCACATGGGTTCGCGTGGCTATCTTGATGATGTTGCACGTCTAATGAAGGATACGGAATTTTATTACGATACCGCCTTTTGTTATGATGATCATGATCCTGCACAAATGGTAGATATTATTCTTGAGCATGGGTATGAGAAGATACTTATGGCGAGCGATTCTCCGTGGGAATCACAGGCCGATGGTATATCTACTGTTAACAGGCTTGCATTAACAGATGAACAAAAGAAAGCCATTCTTGGGGACAATGCACAGCGTTTATTAGGGCTATAGATGTGATAGAGATTTAATCCTAATTTGGGATTGATGCCTTATTTCACACGTTTATGGTTAAACGGCTAAATTTTGAAAAATTTGGTTGTATTTGAATGATGCTAATTTTTTTGAATTTGCTTGACTTTGACATCATAAAATGGCAAAGTTATCCACCTTGCTGACCAAAAGCCAAATATAAACACTTAAGGATAAATCATTATGGCCAGAATAGTTACTGTTAATGCACCAGGTAAAATCAATTTAACATTAGAAATCTTGTCTAAACGTCAGGATGGATACCATGATTTACGCAGTGTTTTATTGCCTATATCATTATATGAAACAGTAACAGTAGAAGAGCGCGATGATGGGAAAATCACCTTAGAAACTGTTGGTGAAGGGGTTGATATTTCAGTGTTGGGGGATTGTCCACCGGAAAAGAATTTAGCAGTAAAAGCAGCATGGTTAATGAAAGATATAAGCGGCACTGGTAAAGGGTGTCATATTCATATAACAAAGCGCGTGCCAATTGGTGCAGGAATGGCTGGAGGCAGTGCAGATGCGGCTGGAACAATGGAGGCACTTCGTGCATTGTGGCTTCCAAATATTGATAGGAAAGAGCTTGTTGAGCCATCAGCAATGCTAGGTTCAGATATACCTGGTTTATTGTATGGAGGGGCAATCCTTATGGAAGGTCGTGGTGAGATAGTTACTCCGATATTTAAGGATGGGGAAAAGGCAGAGAATTGCTTTTGGCTTGTAGTTGCTTTTCCTGGCGTAGCGATTTCTACAAAAAAAGTTTACGAAAATTGCATTCCGTGCTTGACTGACAGGTCTAAAATATGCGATAATGCTATCAATTCCGTACGCAAAGGTGATGTACGGGCGGCATGTCGATATATTTTCAACGGTTTACAAGATACCGTGTTCAACCAATATCCAGAAACGAAGTGCTTTTACACGGCGCTTGGCAATGGTGGTGCTTTATCTCAGATGCTCTCGGGCAGTGGGTCAGCAGTTTTTGGTTTAGCAGAAAGTAGGGAGCATGCGCTCGAGATACAGAGCCAGCTTCCGGAAGGGACTTGGAGCAAAGTCGTTCAGACATTGCCCGATAGTGTAATGGCAGCACATGGGCCTTTGACGCCCTGAGTTATGGTTCGAATCCATATCGGGCAACCATTTTTCCTCTAACTGAGGATTTGGTTGCAAAACAAGTCTCACATTAAAACTTTTGTTACTTACAACCAAAAATATTTAAAAAGTGAGAGCTGACCGTGAAAATCTTTTCCGGAAATTCAAATAGAAAGCTAGCAGGTAGCATTGCATCATATCTAGGCGTAGAGCTTGGAGCTGCAGATGTTATTTCCTTCCCAGATGGTGAATCATTTGTTAAAATTAATGAGTGTGTTCGTGGTGAAGATTGCTATGCTGTTCAATCAGTTTGTGGTAGACCAAATGAAATGCTAATGGAGCTATTGATTATGATTGATGCTCTAAGGCGTGCTTCTGCAGCAAGAATTACTGCGGTTCTACCTATATATGGCTATGCACGCCAAGATCGTAAGGATCAACCACGTGTGCCAATAACAGCAAAGTTAGTAGCTAATCTACTAACAGCTGCAGGTGCAGATCGTGTGCTAACTATGGATCTTCATGCAGCTCAAATTGTAGGATATTTTGATATACCAGTTGATCACCTACATGCATCTCCTGTTATTGTAAAATATCTTAAGGATAAGAATTTGGAAAAACCAGTAATTGTTGCACCAGATACTGGTAGTGTTAAGAATGCGTATGCATACTCAAGAATGTTTGGCTGCGGTTTAGCAATTGTTGCTAAGCAGCGTAAGGGCGCAGATGAGGTTGAGGCTTTCTCACTAGTTGGTGATGTCGATGGTTGTGATGTAATAATGATTGACGATTTGACCAGCACCTGTGGCACTCTTTGTGCTGCTGCAAACCTTGTAAAGAAGCATGGTGCTAAAAATGTTTATGCTGCTGTAACTCATGGCCTACTAAATGCTCAAGGCCGCGAGCGTTTAAGCAATTCATCAATTTCAGAGTTAATCGTAACTGATACAGTCCCTCAGGATCATCCTCCAGAGCTACCAATCACAGTGCTTTCAGTAGCAGATTTGTTTGGTGAGGCTATTAGACGTATCAATGAGGATAGCTCAATTAGCACCTTGTTTTCAATGTAATGAATTTTTCGCTTAGTCACAACAGGTAAGACAAGCGACAACATTGTAAAGAAAATAATAACCGTAAAATAACAAAGCCCCGCTGTTGGGGGTAGGAGAAAATAAAAAATGGCAGATGAAATCTCAGTGAATGCAGAGCTACGCACAGAGAGTGGTTCTACAGCTGCACGCCGATTGCGCCGTTCTGGCATAATTCCGGCTGTGCTTGCCAGCACAAATGGAGAAGCAATACTTCTCAAGTTGAACGCTCATGATTTTGGGCGTGCACTAATCAAGCATACCATGCAGGATGTTGTAGCAATCAACTTCGATGGTAAGGTAGTTAAGGCAATTATGCGTGAAGTACAACGCGATAGCCTAACTGGTGCAATTACACACGTCGATTTTGGCGAGCTTGCATAGGTTTAAGGAGAATCTTGTAACGGGAATTGTTTCACATAGAATTTGTTTGATGTGAATGAGTAAAAATGAAGGTAATTGCAGGTCTAGGAAATCCAGGAAATGAATATGTGCAGACGCCACATAATGCTGGCTTTGATGCAATAGATTTTCTATGCAATACCACAGGTTGCTCTCTAAGCAAGGAAAAACGCTTTAAGGCAGAGGTTGGCAAAACAACAATAGGCAATGAAGCGGTCTTACTTGTAAAACCACAGACTTACATGAACCTAAGTGGAGAAGCTCTATCAGCAATTCTAAACTACTATAAGCTAAAGACAACAGACCTAATCGTTCTTTGTGATGATGTAAATCTTCCACCAGCTCGCCTTAGATTGCGTGCAGAAGGAAGCCACGGCGGCCACAACGGGCTACGCTCAATAATTGAGCAGCTAGGAGCAGCCAACTTTACAAGAGTTCGCATTGGAGTAGGACGAGGAGAACACCAGGAAGGTGAACTAATCGGGCATGTCTTAGGAAAATACTCCAAGGAGCGAGCAGAGCTAATGGCAGAAGCTTGTCAAAGAGCCGCCAAAGCCGCAGCAAGAATAGTAGAAACAGATATTGTAACAGCAATGAATGAGTTTAACGCAGCTCCAGTTCAAAAACAAGATTCAGAAGCAAAAGAAATTTCAAAAATTAAGGAATAAAAATTATGCCAAGAAATTATGAAGCACTGCTAATCTTTGCAGGCAATGTAAATGAAGATTCATTAGACAAGGCTATCGAACGCGCTAACGGCGATATCGAGAAGCTTGGCGGTAAAATTGAATCAGTTGAGAACCTAGGACGTAAGCAGTTCGCTCGCGTTATGGGTAAGTGCGAGAGCGGCGTATATGTAAAGACACGCTTTGCTATCGAGCCAGAGCAGATTTCTGCAATTCATGCACGTTTTGCTCTAAATGACGAGTGCTTTCGCATTCAGATCATCCTACGTAATGAGCGCATTGAGGCAGCAAAGAAGATTGACGATGCTCGCCGTGCAGCTTATAAGGCAAAGGTAGCTGAGGCAGCTGCTGCTGAGACAACAGAAGAGGCATAAGCAAGCCCAGCCTATGTTTGAAGCCTATATAAGTACAGAATTCAAAGGAGAATGTTAATATGCCCAGCTTTAATAAAGTAATATTAATGGGAAATCTCACTAGAGACCCAGAGTTGCGTCGTACACCTACAGGATCGGTCGTATGCGATATTCGCCTTGCTGTAAGCGAAACCTTTCGTGATAAAGCAGGAGAGCGTGTTGAACGCACTGTATTTATTGATGTTTCAACTTGGGGCCAGCAGGCTGAATCCTGTGGTAAGTATCTCCGTAAAGGTATGCCAGTCTTTATTGATGGCCGCCTACAATACGATGAGTGGAAAACACCAACAGGTGAGTCTAGGAGCAAGATTCGTGTTGTCGCATCACGCGTTCAATTTATGTCACCAATCGTAAATGGTGGTACTGCTGTAACAAATCAGCAGAATCGCTTGTCTTCTGATCAGGTTCTTCCTCCTCCTGAGGTTGATAGCTATCAGTCGCATGAGCCAATGATGCCAGATGATATGGAAGATGTTCCTTTTTAAGTTTAATTTAATAACCAAAGAAAAAAGTTAGGAGAAGCTATGCCAATCCGTAAAGATTCAAAAAACCGTAGACCTGAGACACCAATTCGCAAGAAGACTCCAAATGGAGATATTCAGGTAATCGATATCAATGATGTAGAGTTCCTTCGTAGTTTTGTAAGCGAGCAGGGAAAGATACTTCCACAACGCCTAACCGGCTTAAGCAGCGCTCAGCAGCGCAAGGTTAAGCAGGGTGTACGTCGTGCACGTAGCATGGGCTTAATGATGTAATAATATCAATAAAGAAAGAGAGAAAAACAATGTCAGTAGAACTCCTTCTTCTTAAGGATGTTGCAGATCTAGGTAACCAGGGTGATACCGTAACAGTTGCTAATGGATATGCTCGTAATTATCTTATTCCTAATGGCTATGCAGAGCCACTAACAGAAGCAGCTAGCCGCCGCATCGCAAAGCTAAAGGCAGAGCGTGAGGCACGCGTTCAGGCTGCTCTAGCTGCAGCTAAGGCTGTTGCTGCTAAGCTTAAGGATGTCGCTGTTACAATTACAGCTAAAACAACTGATGGCGAGGCTCTATATGGTTCTGTAAATGCTGCTCAGATTGTTGCTGCTCTTAAGGAGCAGAACATTGATGGCGTTGAAGAGTCAATGGTTGCTCTTGAAGATGTTATCAAGGCAGTTGGTGCATACGATGTAGTTATCAAGGTATGTGCTGAGGTTTCTGAGACAATCAAGGTTTGGGTTGTTGCAGAGGCTTAATTAGATAAAATCTAATTTAATATAACAAAAAAGCGTCCTTCGGGGGCGCTTTTTTGTTATATGCGGTCTGCAAAAGTAAATGCATCAAATTTGGTGCATTTACTTTTGCAAATTACAATTGATGAATTTAGATTTATTGTTTTATTGTTTTAATTGACTTTGTATCACAAAAAATAGTATTATATATTTTCATTTTTGGTAAGAAAATTCTATTCATATTATAGAAGGAAAAAATTATGCATCCATTCCGTACACATACATGTAACGATTTACGCCCAGAGCATGCAGGTCAAGAGGTTAGACTTTCTGGCTGGGTATTCCATAAGCGCGATCATGGTGGTATTCTATTTATCGACCTACGTGACCATTATGGCCGCACTCAGGTAATTATTCACCCATCTCGCAGCTTCTTCGAGCGTTGCTCCAATGTTCGTCTAGAGAGTGTTTTAACTATTACAGGTAATGTTGTTGTTCGTGAACCAGAGATGGTTAACCACGATATCCCAACAGGTGCTATTGAGCTAGTAGCTGAGGATGTTATCTTCGAGTCTGAGGCAGAAATTACTCCAATTTACCTTGCTGGTGAATCAGATGAGGTTGGTCCAGAGGAGCTACGCCTAAAGTATCGCTACCTTGACCTACGTCGTGAAAGCCTACACAATAACATACTTCTTCGTTCTAAGGTTATTAGCTTCCTACGTGAGAAGATGACATCTCTTGGCTTTAATGAGTTTCAAACACCAATTCTAACCTCTAGCTCTCCAGAGGGCGCACGTGACTACCTAGTACCAAGCCGTGTACATCCAGGTCAGTTCTATGCACTACCTCAGGCTCCACAGATTTTTAAGCAGCTATTGATGGTTGCTGGCTTTGACCGCTACTTCCAAATTGCTCCTTGCTTCCGCGATGAGGATGGCCGTGCAGACCGTTCACCAGGTGAGTTCTATCAGCTTGATATCGAAATGAGCTTTGTAACTCAAGATGATATCTTCAAGATTGTTGAAGAGGTTTTGCAGGAGACCTTCCGCAAGTTCAGCACAAAGAAGCTTGATGATGGTCCATTTGTACGCATTCCATATCGTGAGGCAATGCTAAAGTATGGTTCAGACAAGCCAGATTTACGTATTCCTATTGAGATGTTTGATGTTTCAGATATCTTTGGTGCTTCTGGTTTTGGTGCATTTGCTAAGGCAGTTGCTGGTGGTGCAGTTGTTCGTGCAATCCCAGTTAAGGGTATTGCTTCTCAGCCACGTAGCTTCTTTGATAAGCTTGAAGGCTATGCAAAGGAGCAGGGTGCTAAGGGTCTAGGATATATCTCTTGGAAGGATGGCGAGCTAAAGGGGCCTATCGTTAAGTTCATGACACCAGAAGAGCTAGATGAATTAGCAAAGCGTGGTAACATGACAGAGGGCGATGTAATGTTCTTTATGTGCGATAAGCCAGCTGTTGCTGCAAAGCTAGCAGGAGATATTCGCCTAAAGCTAGGTCGCGACCTCAACATGATTGACAAGGACGTTTATAAGTTCTGCTGGATTGTTGACTTCCCAATGTTTGAGCGTGATGAAGAGACTGGTGATGTTATTTTCTCACACAATCCATTCTCAATGCCACAGGGCGGTATGGATTCATTGTTGAATAAGGATCCACTTGAGGTTCTAGCATATCAGTACGACGTTGTATGTAACGGTGTTGAGCTATCCTCTGGTGCTATTCGTAACCACAGCCTAGAAATCATGCTTAAGGCATTTGATATTGCTGGTTATGCTCCTGAGGTAGTATTTGACCGCTTCCCAGCATTGTCTGGTGCATTTAAGTATGGTGCTCCTCCTCACGGAGGTATCGCACCAGGTGTTGATCGTATGGTAATGCTACTTGCAGATGCAGAAAACATTCGTGAGGTAATCGCATTCCCAATGAATCAGCGTGCTCAGGATTTGATGATGAACGCACCTGCTCCTGTAACAGAGAAGCAGCTCCGCGAGCTTCATATTAAGGTTCGAGCACAGAATGTTCAACCAAATGCTGCGGCAACACAGCCACAGGCATAACTTCAAAAAAGCGTCCTTCGGGGCGCTTTTTTTGTTAAATATAGCGGTACCGATGCACGAGATGCACGAGATGCACGAGATGCCGGTGGTGGCTAAAAGTGCGAAGAAGGGACGCAGAGACGCAGAGACCGCAGAGGTCACAGAGCCGTGATGCCGAAAAAACACTAGCGGAATGAGGTTTGCCTTGTCTATTGCTTTATCATTCGAAGCAATTGGGCAAATCTCATCCACTAGTGTGCTCGCCCAGAAGCTTATTAAGATGCGGAGGCTTGCTACGCAAAATGAAGCTGTGCTTCGCTTCATGCACCTAAGAGGTATCCAATACATCTTAGATGCGCTTCATGCTCATTTATGAGCGTTTCATAGCACGCATGTGCTGCTTCATCCTCAAAACTCAACTATCAAACTCGCAAACTCGCAAACTTGCAAACTAACTCAGTTCTTGTACGGTTTTAAAGTTTTGAAGTTTGATAGTTTGACAGTTTTATAGTTTGACAGTGGGCGAGTTTGACAGTGGGGGTGAGGGTGGCTCTGCCGCCCGGTGTTGCTGGGGCTCAAGGTGGCAAGGTGCTAGCCATTGCCTCCTTGAGCATCGCTAGAATAAATGAAAAATGAAGAATGAAGAGTGAAGAGTGAAGAGAGAGGAGAGAGAAGCCCTTTTTTCTCTATCTAAATCCATTAAGAGATGTTTTTACTTGCTCATTTTTTTATATTATTCTAAAATATAGAGAAAAACAAAGGTTAATTAAAAAAATGAATTCTTTTCCTCTCTTTTTAGCACTAAAATATATGCTTCCAAAGCGTAGCTTTGCATCGGTTATTACGATAATAACTGTGCTTGGCGTTTCTCTTGGCGTTGCAATCCTAATGATTGTTCTTGCTGTGATGACAGGCTTTGGAGATACGTGGAAGGAAAAAATTCTTAGCTTTAAGCCCCATATCACAATTTCTTCACGTTATTCACAAAATATAGCACATCCTGATGTTATTTGTGATTTAGTTATGCAAGAGGAAGCTGTTGTTGCTTGCATGCCAACAATTGCAACGCAGGTTATGGTTAAGTATCGCGATGATGTGGATCCTGTTGTTGCTCAGGTTATAGGTGTAGATCCATCGCGTTGCCAAATGTTTGATAAGGTGGCCGATAAAATTAAGGTGGGTGCTTTTAATGTTGCTGATGATTGTGCCGTAATTGGTGTAGATATGGCTCTTTATAGTTTGGGAGTAAATGCACCAGGAGAAAGATTGTTGTGCTATTCACCACTTAATTTAAAATCGTCAGATGAATTGTATTTTCCAGAAGAGCTTTATGTTTCTGGCATTTATGATATGGGTATGAGGGATTTTGATGATGGCCTTATAATCACATCCTTAGGAATGGCTAGAGATATTACTGGGTTGGAAGATGGCTGCCAAACAATTCAGGTGCAATTAAAAGAGCCTGAGCTTGCTTTTGTTGCTCAAGAAAAAATAGCAGCTAAGCTTGGTCCATTGTTTGTTGTTAACAATTGGCAAGAAAATGATAAGGTTCTTTTTGAGGCTCTTCGTACAGAAAAAACAATGATGTTTATCTTACTGTTTTTTATTGCAATTGTAGCTGCATTTTGTGTTACAAATACTCTTATTGTTATAACAATCCAAAAGACACCTGAAATAGGTCTTTTAAAGGCTCTGGGCTTTTCTAATAAACAGCTTAAGCAAGCATTTATCATTAATGGACAGCTTCAATGCCTCGTGGGCATAGTTCTTGGCGTTGCTTTAGGTTGGTTAGTGCTAATAAATCTTCAAAATCTCGTTGCAGCTCTTTCTAGCATAGGAATAGAGGTGTTCCCAAAAGAAATTTATGGACTTGGTGCTATCCCATATCGCATTGTTGTGAGTGATGTGTTAGCAACGGTTGGTGCTGTGTTTGTTCTTTGTTCATTAGCTAGTTTCTTGCCTGCATGGCGAGCAGCTGCGCTTGACCCAATAAAAGCGATTAATCAGGAGTAAGCGCAATGAGTGAATTGGTTTTATCTGCTAAGCATATATTCAAAACCTATAAACTTCCGTCTGGAAGTATTAAGGTGTTGAATGATTTTTCTCTAGATATAAAGACAGGCGAGCATGTGGCAATCGTGGGTAAGAGTGGCTCAGGAAAAAGCACTGCACTTCATATTTTGGGCACATTAGATAAGCCAGACAAATGCTCTGACACAATTATAAATTTTGCCTCCGTAGGAGATTTGACAAAGCTTTCTGAAAATCGTAAAGCTCTTATACGAGCAGAAAAAATAGGCTTTGTTTTTCAGTCCTATCATTTGATGCCAGAGATGAATATTGTGGACAATGTTGCTTTGCCAAATATGGCATTGAAGAAGCGAAACCCATTTGCAAAGGATCGTGCGGTTGCATTGTTGGAAGCAGTTGGTCTTGGTAATAGATTAGAGCATAAGCCACTTGAGCTTTCTGGAGGAGAGCAACAGCGCGTCGCTGTGGCTCGTGCATTAATTAACTCCCCAGAGCTAATACTTGCAGATGAGCCAACAGGAAATTTAGACCCTGCCACAGGTGAGGCAATTCTTGATGTTTTGTTTTCTCTTTCATGCAAGCTTCCTCAAATTGCAGGAGAAGAAAAAGCACCTCCTGCCTTGCTGATTGTAACACATACCCAACAAATTGCTGAAAAATGCGATAGAATTTTAAACCTTGAAAAAGGAATTCTTAAACAATAACTATTGAAAGGAAAAATATGAAAAAATACTCATTATTTATGTTTGCAGCTTTAGTTGCTGTGACAACTCTAACAGCTGGTTGCTTCTCAATGGATGCAGCTGGTAGCACATATTCTCGCGATGAAGTTAAGAAGGCAAATAAAATCTATATGGCAGAGATTGTTGCTATCGACAATGTAACAATAGAAGGAACAAGCGGTGGTGTTGGTGGAGTAGGTGGAGCTCTTGTTGGTGGAGCAATTGGTTCAGGTATCGGAGGTGGCTCTGGCAATACAATTGCTACAGCTGCAGGTGCTGTTGGTGGTGCTATACTAGGTGCTAAGGCTGAGGAAAAGCTAACACGTACAGCTGCTCTTGAAATTACAGTTATGTATTTGCAGACACAAGAGTGTGAGGCAATTGTTCAGACAGCTGGTAATGATAACTTCCAAGTGGGTGACCGCGTTCGTGTGCTAGTTGATAATAGAGGAACAAAGCGCGTACGCCCTCTATCAAATCCAGCAAATTAATAATTCAGTGATATCGTTAGCCTCGATTTTTACAACGTCTACACCTGGTAAGGCCCACTTTGTAGGGATAGGTGGTGTGGGAATGGCGGGCTTGGCCTACATCCTACACCGCTTTGGGTGGATTGTTTCTGGCTGCGATTCACAAATAAATGCAAATATCCGTTGGCTGGAAGAGCTTGGTGTGGCAGTGTCTATAGGACACTCTGCCACACATATAGAAGGCTTTGACCCTGCCACGGATATTGTTATTTATACACCAGCGGTTTCTGAGGAAAGTGAGGAGCTGTTGGCTTTTAAACAAATGGGTTTGCCAATCTATCGGCGAGGTAGGGTGCTCGCAGAATTATCAAAGCATCGAAAGCTTGTGGCAGTGTGTGGTTCTCATGGAAAAACTACAACAGCAACCTATTTGGCTGCATTGTTACAGGCAGCAAACTATCCTTCGCTCGCTTGGTGTATTGGAGGAAGCTCCCACACTCTGCCACATCCAGCAGGTGGTACGCCAGAAAAGCTTGATGCTTTGATTATAACAGAAGCGGATGAAAGTGATGGCACGCTTGCAGAATATTCTCCACATACTATTGTCATTACAAACGTTGATTTAGATCATATTGATCATTTCGCTGATGAGGCCGCATTTGAGAGTGTTTTTGCAAAGGCATTATGCGCCACAAAGTGCCATATTGTCTATAATGCAGATGATAGTCGTGCAAGTAAAATTGTAGCCGAGTGTAAGTGTTTAATTAATAAAATTAGCTATGGAACAAATCCATCAGCAAATTTTGAGTTAGAAATAGTTGATTCTGATACGGTGTCTCCAGTTGGTAGAATAAATCATCAGGCATTGGCTTTTAATTTTGCTCTTAAAAATATGCCTGGTAAGCATAATCTTTATAATGCGACTGCGGCAATTTCAGCCGCCGTAGCTTTGGGTGTCCCATTAGCAAAAGCTATTGAGCTTATTTCAAATTCAGCTAGCCTTCCAGCCCGGCGCTTTGAGAATTTCGAGCATCGCTCAAATCTATTTAAAATTATTTCTGATTATGCACATCATCCAGAAGAAATAAAAGCATTGATTTCTGCTGCAAAACTAGTACAAGCACGCAGAATTGTGGCTGTATTTCAGCCACATAGATATTCACGAACAAAGAATTTTATAAAAGAATTTCCTGCCGCATTTGTTGGCTGTGATGAGGTTATAATTCCCCCAGTTTATTCAGCCTCTGAGCCACCTATTGCAGGAGGAACAAGTGCAAGTCTTTATGCCTCATTCCGTCGTGCTAAGCAATTAGACCCTGCCACAGCACCAGAACCAATTTATGCCACAACATTAAACTCAGTTCTTTCGTATTTGCGTTTTACTGTTCGTAAGGATGATTTGGTATTGCTTGTAGGTGCTGGTGATATTATTAACCTATTGCCAGAGCTTCAAAGGCTAGAACCTATTGAAGGTGAATTGGTGCAAATTGGTTCTTTTGGTACTAGGGGCTATGTTAAACGGCTTACAGAAGATTTAGACGAATTTATTAATGCACCAGCTCCGAAAAGGGTTGTTGGTCATGGTACGAATTTGTTTATTTCTGGAACTGGCTATGAAGGTGTTATCTTAAGATTGCCAAAGGATTATTCCTTCATTAAACAAATTTCTCCTGTGCAGCTTGAGGTAGGTGCTGCAACGCCTGCTGCGGCGCTTCTTAAATATTGTAAAGACAATGGTTTGTCTGGCATAGAATTTATGGCAGGGATACCTGGTAATGTCGGCGGTTGGTTGGCTATGAATGCAGGAACTCGTCAAGGTGCAATATGTGATGCTGTAAAGAATGTCAAGGCTATAGACCCTGCCACAGGAGAGCAATGCGAGCTATCTGTTACGGATTTAAATGCGGGCTATCATTGTTGTCCTGCTCTTGCAAATAAAATTGTGTTGAGCTGCGTAATTGAGTTGAAGCCTTCTACTCCAAAGGAAATAGAAGCATCTTTCATACAAGCAAAATCGAAGCGCTTTAATTTTAGTGGTCTGCGCACAGAGGGCAGTGTATTCCGTAATCCATCAAATTCTGTTGCTGGAAAGCTTTCTGATGAAGCGGGCTGCAAAGGAATGCGTATAGGTGGTGCAAGGGTAATAGAACAGCATGGAAATATAATTGCAACAGAAGAGGGAGCAACTCCATCTGATGTGGCTGCTTTAGTTGAAAGTGTGCGTGAGGCTGTTTTTGAAAAGCATAATGTGTTACTTGATAGAGAAATAGTAATGCTAGAAACTATATGAAATTTGACTTCATCCTAATTCCCACATTACATCTAAAATTAAGTATCTAGTTTGCTTATTTTGGGACAGATATTAGTTTTCCTTCCTAACCTTGTTATACGCACGCGGTTGCAGAAGTAACGAGGTTGTTTTTTTATAACCAATGGTTAGGTGAGAAAAATTTAGAATTCATTTTTGCCCTAATCCACCAAAAAAAACTCTTGTTATGAATTATTGATTTAAGGTATAATAATTACGTATTTTTAGTGGCGATTATGGAACGTTGCTAATTACATAACAAATTGATTAAATAACTATAAAGGAGATGCATTATGGCAACTTTCGAAATGGACTGTGTAGTCGTTAAAATTATGGATACAGAAACCTTCCCAAGTGGTTTCAGCAAGCGTAATATTGTTGTAAAAACAGAAGAACGTTATCCTCAAGATATTCTTGTTGAGTTTTTGAAGGATAATGCAAAGCTAGTAGAGCCATTAAAAGAGGGAACAAGAATTAAGCTTTCTTTTGATTTGAGGGGTCGCGAATACAATGGTAGATATTTTGTATCTGTCGCAGGCTGGAAGGTTGTAAATCTTGATGCGGTTGAATCAGCAAATCAGGAGCCAGAAATTGCTGGTGAGAGTATTTCCAGTGCATTCCCTCCAGAAATAGATCTTGATGATAATGTTCCTTTTTAATTTCTAGGATATTTTTATTAAATGCCAGCTGAAGAAACAAAACTTGAACGAGTAAAATGGTATATAGATTCCTCTGTAAGTTTTCTAACACGCAAAGGAATTGATTCGCCACAATTGGTTGTGGAGTATCTTGTATGCCGCATATTGCGTTGCAAGCGCCTAGAACTACCACTTTATTACACAAAGCAAGCAACTCCTCGTTTTTGTGAGGTGCTTAAGCGTGGTGTAATGCGTGCAGGTACAGGTGAGCCAATACAATATATTTTGGGAGAGTGGGATTTCCGAGAGCTAACATTAAAGGTGGATAAGCGTGCTTTAATACCTCGTCCAGAAACAGAGGGATTGGTGCAGCTATTGCTTGATGATATGAAGCATTGCACCGATCCGTCTCCTGTTATTCTTGATTATGGCACAGGTACTGGTTGTATTGCATTGTCGATAGCAAAAGAACTACCTAATTCACGAGTCATTGCACTAGATGTTTCTGAGGATGCACTAAGCTTGGCACGTGAAAATGCAACGAAGCTGGGGCTAGATTCAAAAGTTGTTTTTGTAAATTGTAGTACAGTTGATTTGGCTGATATACTTGAGCCAAATACAATTAATGCAATAATATCAAACCCTCCATACATTCCAAGTGCTTCTTGTGATGCTTTGGATTCCAAGGTAAAGGATTTTGAGCCACGCCTTGCCCTTGATGGAGGTCCTGATGGAATGGATATTGCACGTGCAATTATTGAAGAAGCAGCAATGCTTCTTACAGGGGGAGGTTCTTTATATATGGAGTTGAGTGCAGAAGATAATCAGCCTGAGCTACTTCGATCATATATGGAAAGCCTTTCCTTTGAGGATGTGCGTGTGTTACCTGATGTGTTTAAGGCGAATAGATTTTTAGCTGGTAGATTACCAATCGGCTTGTAATGATAATGTAAGGAGTTTTATATGATAGATCAAGCAAACCTATTAAGTGCTATTGATGGAGCTATGGAAGCTGTTCAAAATCTTAAGGATCAAATGCCTGTATTGGAAAAGGCGACTGAATTGTTTGTTTCTACTTTACGTAATGGCAATAAGATTTTGACAATTGGTAATGGAGGTAGTGCTGCTGAGGCTCTACATATGGCAGAAGAGCTTTCTGGTCGTTACAAGAAAAACCGTGTAGCTTTGCCAGGGCTTTGTTTATGTGCAGATTGCACCGCATTAACTTGTATTTGCAATGATTATGGTGCGGATTATATATTTTCTCGTCAGGTAGAGGCTTTTGGTGCAGAGGGAGATTTGTTGGTTGTTTTCTCAACAAGTGGAAATTCTCAAAATTTAATTACTGCGGTTGAGTCAGCTCGTGCAAAGGGCTGCAAGGTTTTAACATTGCTTGGACGTGATGGAGGAAAATTAAAGGGTCAGGCAGATGTAGAACTAATTATTCAGGCAAATGCTTCTGCCCATATTCAAGAAGCACATCAGGTTGTGCTACATGCATTGCTTGAGCAGGTAGAACAATTTTTTTAATTTAGGAAAGCTTTAAAATGAACCACATTCGCCTTTTATTATTAGTATTTTGCTCATTCTTTTTTCTAGGAGTAAATTCACTTTTTGCTGATAGAATTGAAGAAGCAATTGTTCTTTCTTTAGAAACTAAGCACCATGAGTTTTTAGACGGTGAACAATTGTCTGTTGGTCTACGTATTGCTAATCGTGGCAATACTCCTTTTATTGTAGATACTTATGGGAAATTTAAAGAAAATTCTGTAAAAATTTATATAAGAAATTACGTCGGGCAGCTTTTATTCCCAAAGCAAGAGTTCGAAGAGTTTAAAAAAATAATGATAATGCCAGGTGCTCAGCAAGATTTTATTGTAAATCTTGACGATGTTTTTGGACAAATACCACAAGGAAAATATACAGTTCATGCAATATTAATTAATGGAGATGCAAAGACAAGCTCTAATATTGTAAATCTTGAGATTGTAAAGGGCATAGAATTGCTAAGATTAAAAAATCTCCGTGAGGGGCTTATTTCTAATGAATTTCTATTATATACGTTGATGTATTGGGTTCGCGATGGGGGAGAGCAATTATTTTTACGTATAGATAATTTGCGTACTGGGCAGCTTTATGATTTTATTAGTTTAGGAAATCTTGTGCGTGTTGCCAAGCCATCTATTCGTTTTCTTCCTCAAAATGTAGTTGAGGTTTTGCACCAAAATTCAAGAGATAATTTTATGAAAACACGAATCTCTGTAGGCGGAGATAAATCTGTTCTATTGAGTCGTGATAGAGTTGTAAATCCTAGTGCAATCAAGGAGGCAGAGACTCTTCGTCGCACAAAGGAAGCATTACAAAGAGAAGAAGAGAAAAATGGCGGTGGTTTCTTAAGACGCCATAAGTAATATTTAATTTTGGAGAGCTAAAAATGAATGCTAAGAAGACAAAGACAGTAGTTGGAAATATAGATCCAGATGTTTTACAGTTTACGGTAGGAAAGGATCCTATTTTAGATTTGAAGCTAGTAAAATGGGATTGTTTAGGCTCGGCAGCTCATGTTACGATGCTCACAAAAATGAAATATTCTCCACGCCTTTTTTCAAAAGAGGATCGCAATAATGTAGTTGTTGAGCTTCAAGAAATAATGAAGCGCGTAGCGGATAATAAATTTGAGATTACTGAGGCAGATCAGGATTGTCATCTTGCAATTGAAAGAACACTTACAGAAAAGCTTGGTGACGTTGGTCGTAGAGTTCATACGGGTAGAAGCCGTAATGACCAGGTTGCAACCGCAATTCGCCTTTATATCCGAGATGAACTTCTTGGTACAATGGAGGAAAATATTTCTCTTGCAAAGGCATTGATAGCATTTGGCAAAAAGTATAAGAAGCTGCCAATGGTTGGGCGCACTCATCTTCAGCCAGCAATGCCAAGCAGCGTAGGCGTTTGGGCAACCTGTTATGGTGAGGGTCCTTTAGATGATATGCATGGTCTTTGGTCTGCATTTGATTTTACAAATCGTAACCCACTTGGTTCTGCTGCTAGCTATGGAGTGCCTCTTCCAACAGATCGTCCGCTGACAGCAAAATTATTAGGCTTTGCAGAGCCTATCCATAATGTAATGTATGCGGGTAACTCTCGCGGAAAAACTGAGTATGTTGCAGTAACCGCATTATCAAATATTATGCTAACGCTTTCCCGCCTAGCTGAGGATTTAATTATTTTCTCAATGCCAGAATTTGGTTATTTTAAGCTTCCTAAGGAATTCTGCACCGGAAGCAGCATTATGCCACAAAAATACAATCCTGATGTTTGTGAGTTGATTCGAGGAAAGGCAGCTCGCGTGATGGGCCTTGTTACATCTATTGCTGCAACGGTCAAGGCAATGGCTGGTGGCTATAATCGTGATTTGCAAGATACAAAAGAGCTTGTGATGGAGGCTTTTGAAACCACACGTGCGGCTCTTCGCATAATGAGTCGCCTTGTTTCTGGTATCACTCCAGATTCAGATCGCTTACGTGCTGCATTTGAGCCTGGTGTGTTTGCTACTGATAGAGCATTGGAGCTTGTTGCTAGTGGTATGCCTTTCCGTGATGCATATCATCAAGTGCGTGATAATTTAGAGGCTCTTAAGAGTATGGACCCGGATGAAGTTATCGCCCAAAAAACACATACAGGTGCAACCAATGGTTTAGATTTTGATATGTATGAGCAATGGGTTAAGGAGCAAGGTTTTGCTATTACAGAAGAACGTAAGCATATAAATAAGGCTTTTGCAGATTTATTGAAGCCATTAAAATAAGGTTGCCTATTATGTCAGAAAAGTATGCATTTAAATTAAATAAAAAACAAGGAGATATGGTTGCTAGAGCTCTATCAGTCGTGTCCTTTTCCGTGCTTGCATGCTTTGGTCTGGCCATTTTTTGGGGTCTATTGAAATTTATATCCCATTATAGCTCTATTCTTCTTCCGCCAGTTGTTGCAATAGTGTTGTCAATGATATTTAAGCCATATTATATTTGGCTTTATAAGCATTTATGGCATAAAAAATCAATTGCATTATGTGCTGTTTTTTTGTCAATTGGCTTGCCATTAATTATCTTTACATACCTTTTTGGTGTATTATTGATAGAGGAGCTTGTAAAGCTAATTAATGTGTTGCCAGACAACATAAAACTGGCATATAACTATGCTAAGGAAACGATTCCTGTTGTCGTTGATTTTTTAGATAAATATGGCCTCAATAAGCTTGTCTCTGATTTTAGCCTTGCAGAATATATTGATGTAAGTAAATTTGCGTCTAAATTAGGTGGAACAACACTCTCGATTAGTGCTTTAATCTTGAAGTTTCTCGGAGGAGTGCTTGTTTGGCTTGTTCTTCCTATCTATTTGGCAATATTTTTAAGTTCACGCCCTTATAATGGTCGAGATTTATCCAAAGCAATGATATTTCTTTCTCCAAAAACTCGTGAAAATATTGCATATTTAGTAGATCAATTTTTGAATATAACAGTAGTTTATTTTAGAGCACAGGTTTTGGTTGCATTCATACAAGGTTTGTTGTTTGCGGTGTTATTTCACCTTGTTGGTTTGAAGTATGGTTTGGTTATAGGAATGTTTCTTGGTATATTAAATATTGTTCCATATTTGGGAAATATTTTGGGTGGCATAATCATTATTCCTATGGCTTTATGTAGTGCAGAGGGGTGGGTGCTTTTAGTTAAACTAATTGTTGTATTTTGTTCTGTGCAGACATTAGATAGTTATTTTATTACACCACGCGTTATGAAGAATCGCACAGGACTTAATACCTTTGTTATTATATTCTCATTGTTCTTCTGGAGTAATGTTATAGGTGGAGCTTTAGGTATGCTTTTGGCAATACCTTTGAGTGCTTTTATTGCTGTTTTTTGGCGTTTGTTGAAGAAGGAATATTTTTCTGATCCCGCTCCTGATTTAGGCAGATCTAATGAAGAATCCATTAATTCGTTAGAGAGTTCAGAAGAGCTTAACGATTCAGAGAATAGTTAAAAGTAGTGTCAGAGTGGCAATATGATTGAAGAGGCAGAATCCCGCGCAGGAATATTGCACATAGATATGGATGCGTTTTTTGCTTCAGTGGAGCAGCGTGAGCATCCAGAATGGCGTGGTAAGCCTGTGATTGTTGGCTCTGGTCCACACGAGAGAGGTGTTGTTTCTACAGCTTCATATGAAGCACGTAAATTTGGTGTGCATTCAGCAATGCCATCTAGGGAGGCATATCGGCTTTGTCCTCACGGAATATTTACGCCAGGCAACCATCAGCTTTATTCAGAAGTGTCTGCTCAAATTTTTGAAATTTTTCATCGGTATACGCCATTTGTTGAAGGATTGTCGTGTGATGAAGCATTTTTGGATGTATATGGTTCATATAGACTCTTTGGATCGGCATTTGAAATAGGTGAAAAGATACGTAAATCGATTCGCGAAGAGCTTCAGCTTACTGCTTCTGTTGGGGTTGCACCAAATAAGTTTCTTGCAAAGCTTGCAAGTGATATGAATAAGCCAGATGGAATTACAGAGGTGCCGACAGATCCAAGAGAAATTCAGCGTTTTATTGCACCATTGCCAGTTCGGTCGATATTTGGAGTCGGAGGAACCCTTGCTAAGCATTTAAATCAGGTAGGAATAAGAACAATAGGTGATTTGCAAAATATTCCTTTGAAGGCTTTGGTTGGATTGCTAGGAGAAAATACAGCAGAGCATTTACATATGCTTGCTTTTGGATATGATGAACGTGAGGTTTCAACTGATAGGGTAGAGAAATCTATTTCTCGCGAATATACATTTAGCGAGGACGAGGAAAATCTAGCAGAGGTTCGGCGTGTTCTTTTAGAATTAGCATCTGATGTAGGTGCTCAATTGCGTGCATCAAAAAAATATGCAATCACCATTAAATTAAAACTAAGATGGTCAGATTTTAAGACAATTACTCGGCAGCGAACATTGCCATTTTCTATTTGTGATGATTTTTCTATTAGAGATGCTGCTATCGATTTGCTCAGTCAGCAAAAAATTGATGCACCTATTCGGCTTATAGGTATTGGTGTGTCTGGATTTTCGAATGAATCAATAACGAAGGATGCACAATTAACGTTGTTTGATGACCCTGCCACAGAGAGGACAGAACAAATACTTAAAAAGGAGCGTTTGAGTAAAACTTTAGATAAGCTCCGTTCTGATGTACTTGATGGCGGTGATATTCGTCTTGGTATCGGTGATACCCGTTAGGATTAGTTCTGTATTGATTAAAAATATTTTATTGTGAAAAAAATTTAAATTAGAAAATAGTGTGTAAATAGGTTGTAATGATAACACTCAGTTGAAGGCAAGCGTTTGCTAGTAGTTAAATTTAGATTATAGGAATAGATATTATTATGAATAAGTGTAAAAGTTTTATTATTATTGTTTTTGCTTTAATTGCTTTTAAGCATGCTTATGGTAATGCATCTGGTATCAACGAAGCTGAAAAAATAGGTTTTTATGACGTTGTTGAATTTTTTGACTCTTATAAGCCAGAAAGTTTTTATTCTATTTATACATTACGCGATGGACGTGAGTTGAAAATAACAATAAAACTTAAAGAAAAAGAATTTGAAGAATGGAATAATAAAATAGTATCTAAATTTAGTGATTATAGTAGCCAAGATGGAGATGAATATAAATTTGGTCATTACTCGTTTGGTTTTTCAGAATCTTTATCTGACGAAATTGAAGAATATTTAGAAGAAAATGAATCAAAATTTCTTCATAATATTAGAGTGAATGTATATGATGAAAATTCAGAATTAATAAAAAGAATAGATATCCCAGAAAATGATTTAGAGAATAAGCTTTTGGAAGAAATAGATGAAAAATGGTTGAAGGTATCAACTGATGAAGAAATACAGCAAACAATTACATTGCCTAGAGATGCTTCAAGGGTTGAGTGTGAATTTTTGTCTGATTTTGATATTCAAAAAATAGATGAATATGAGAGAGAATTATTTCTCAAAGAATATGGTCATTGGAGTCCTAGTTTTTTTGCGCCAGGCTTATCTGGAAAACGAGAGTTTGGTATTTATTTCTTCTCTAATGATGAAAAAATTAAGTCATTAGCCGGTTTACAAGTTGGCTTTCCATCATCGAGGCATCTATCACTATCTGATGTTTTTATTGATCGATTTTACGGAATTGCATGTACACTAGGTAATACAGGAATTGGAAATGCCTATGGAATAACCATAGGAGGCGTGTTGAATGTAATTGAACATGCCTATGGAATAACCATAGGAGGCTTGTGGAATGTAGGTGATGAAACTCCTGATGATGAAGTTTTTGGAGATGCTCATGGGATAACATTAGCTGGTGGAGTTAATGCTTTTTATAATGCCTATGGAATAACTATAGGAGGCTTGTGGAATGTAATTCAAAATGATTCTTATGGAATAACCATAGGAGGCTTTGTGAATGGTTTTGAACATGCCTATGGAATAACCATAGGAGGCTTTGTGAATAGTTTTGAAGATGCCTATGGAATAACCATAGGAGGCTTGGGGAATAGTTCTGAACATGCCTATGGAATAACCATAGGAGGCTTTGTGAATGGAATTTATAATGATTCTTATGGGATAACCATAGGAGGCTTGGTGAATTTAGGTGTTGACAATCCTCATAAAGAAGTTTTAGGAGATGCTCATGGGATAACATTAGCTGGTGGATTTAATTATTTTTATAATGCACATGGGCTGACTATTGCTGGTGTGGCTAATGTTATTGATAAATCTGCAAGTGGCATAATGATTTCTGGTGTAGCGAATTATGTTGTCGGTGATTTTTATGGTATGCAAGTTGGTTTGGTGAATTATGTTAAAGGTGATTTAGTTGGTATGCAAATCGGTTTGGTTAATATATTAAAATCTTCTGAGACATTTCCAACAATGCCACTCTTCAGGTTGGCTTTTTAATTTTTGTAGTACTTAATTTTTTTGTGATTGAAGGAGAGTAAGTTTACTATTAGGCAAGATATACATGGTTTTGCTTTTCATTGTAAATTTATACTCTCGTTTACGAATATCTACGCCATTCATTTGCGTTGTCTGCATCCCTTTTTAGTCATTTTAGCTGTTATACTGACGTCAACTTCTGTTTTTAGGTTTATTTTAATAGATAAAAAAAGATAGATTAACTTTAAAACAGTATGAATATTATTGTAAACCCTTAGTAATTCAACATTATAAGATTAAAAAATAATCAATATTTTTTTATCTATTTATGTGCTTTAATGTTGAAATAACTATAAAATTCTTGCTATAATTTAAGGCAAAAGAATTGCTATCTAATATTATCAAAAATCCACTTGCGACAATGCTCGCTATTTTGGTATAATTTGCAACTCTTTTTAGCACAGAAGCTATTACATTATATTATTGGAAAATCTAGTTTTAGATTAGACGCAGAGGTCACCTGAAACTATAACAAAGAAAGCCTGTAAATTATGGGTTGGTTTGAAAAAAAAGTTGATACAGAGGCAATCGTGCCAGATGCAATTTGGCAGGTATGTCCATCCTGTAAAGCCCACATAATGAAAGTTGAGTGGGAAAAAAATATTAAGGTTTGCCCTAAGTGTAATTATCATGACCGTATGGGCTGCCGTGAGCGCATCAAGCTTCTAATTGATGACGGAACCTTCCGTGAGTTTAATGATCACATTGTACCATCAGACCCTCTAAAGTTTTCTGATGCAAAAGGTCCATATGCAGAGAAGGCTGCTGCAACAGTTAAAAAGCTTGGTATTAGTGAGTCTGTTATTACAGGTAGTGGTAATATTGGTGATACACGCGTTGTTATTGCAGTAATGGATTTCCGTTTCCTCGGTGGTAGCTTGGCTAGCGGTACTGGAGAAAAGATTCTACTTGCAGTAGAGCACGCAATTCGCTTTAAGCGTCCATTCATCATGCTTTCAGCATCTGGTGGTGCTCGTATGCATGAGGGTATTATCTCCCTAATGCAGATGGCAAAAACATGTGCAGCAGTTTCTAAGCTAGAGAAGGCAGGCCTTCCATATATTTCAATTTTGACAGACCCAACAACTGGTGGTGTTTCCGCTTCATTTGCTCTTATTGGTGATGTTAATATTGCTGAGCCAGGCACTTTGATTGGTTTTGCTGGTCGTCGCGTTATTGAGCAAACAATTAAGCAAAAGCTTCCTAAAGACTTCCAGACAGCTGAGTATCTAAAGGCACATGGCTTTGTTGACCATATCGTAGAAAGAAAGAATATGAAGAAGTTTCTCGAGAATCTTCTTGCATATAGGCTTAAGTAATTAGGAGGAGAAAAAATGGATTTTGATTTTGAAGCACCTCTTGAGGAGCTAAAGGAAAAAATTAAACTTTTGGATGAGAAGGCAGCAGCAGGAGATGTAGTTGCTTCTGGTAAAGCAGCCCAGCTTCGTAAGAAATTAGAGGCACAAACAGCTCGCATTTATGCAACACTTGAGCCTTGGGACAAGGTGCAGTTAGCTCGTCATCCAGGCCGCCCAACAATCACTCGCTATTCAAAAGAAATGTGCGATGATTTTGTTGAAATTCATGGTGACCGAGTTTTTGGTGATGACCCTGCAATGTTATGTGGCTTTGCTCGTATTGGAGAGCAGCGCTTTATGCTAATTGGTCACAGAAAAGGCGATACTGTTGAGCAGAATATTGAATATAATTTTGGTATGGCAAATCCAGAGGGCTATCGCAAGGCTATGCGTGCAATGCATCTTGCAGAAAAGTGGCATCTACCAGTTGTAACTATGGTAGATACATCTGGTGCATTCCCAGGCCTTGAGGCAGAAGCTCGTGGTCAAGCAGAAGCAATTGGTCGTAACCTAATGGAGATGGCTGCTCTTGAAACACCAATCCTAACTATTGTTACTGGAGAGGGTGGCTCAGGCGGTGCTCTTGGTATTGCTGTCGGTGACCGCATTTTAATGCTAGAGAATGCTGTTTACTCTGTTATTTCCCCAGAGGGTTGTGCTTCTATTCTATGGCGCGATGGCACTAAGGCTCCAGAAGCAGCGAAAGCACTTCATATAACATCAAATGATTTGGCAGAGCTTAATGTTATTGATGGTATTATCCCAGAGCCAGTTGGTGGTGCTCATAGCAATCCAGAGGCAACAATGGAAAATGTTAAAGTGGCTATTCTTAATGGACTAAAGGAGCTAAGTAAGATCTCTTCTTCTCACCTGACAGAGAATCGCTATAAGAAGTTCGCCGCAATTGGTCGTTTTAACTAATAGAGCAATTAATTCTTTTCAAAATAATTTTACGAGGTAAATTTTATGATGGCAAAAGCTAAAAAAACAACAACAAAAGCAAGTACAGCAGCTGCTAAGCCAGCTGCACCAGCAATTCAGAAGCGCGAGACTCTACGTATTACAGATACAACACTTCGTGATGCACATCAATCTCTATGGGCAACACGGCTACGCACTAATGACATCATGGATATTATTGATGTTATGGATAATGCTGGCTTCTATTCTTTAGAGTGCTGGGGTGGTGCAACATTTGATGTTTGCATGCGTTTCCTACGTGAGAATCCATGGGAGCGTTTGCGCCAGATAAAGGCTCATGCAAAGAATACTCCATTGCAAATGCTAATTCGCGGTCAGAATATTCTTGGTTATCGTAATTATGCAGATGATTTGTTGGAGCGCTTTATTGCTCTAGCAGCACAGAATGGTATTGATATTTTCCGTACCTTTGATGCTCTAAATGATAATCGTAATATTGAGAAGTCAATCAAATTTATTAAGCGCTATGGTGCTCACGCACAAGGTACAATCTGCTACACAATTAGCCCAGTTCACACAATTGAGAAGTATGTAGAGATTGCTCGTGAGCAAGAGCAGATGGGTGTTGATTCTATTTGTATCAAGGA
The DNA here is from genome assembly GCA_017481725.1 of Kiritimatiellia bacterium. Classification (GTDB taxonomy): domain Bacteria; phylum Verrucomicrobiota; class Kiritimatiellia; order RFP12; family UBA3636; genus RGIG990. The sequence continues at coordinate 78,690 of JAFUOX010000098.1, forward strand.
TATGGCAGGTATTCTATCTCCTCTTGTTGCAAAGAATCTTGTTTCTGCACTTACAAAGGCTGTTAAGGTGCCAATTCAAATTCACTCACATGCAACAAGTGGTATGGCAGTTCCTGCATACCTAGAGGGTGTTCTTGCTGGTGCTGGTGCAATTGACTGTGCAGTTTCTTCAATGGCAGGTTTCTCTTCTCAGCCTCCAGTTGAAACAATGCTTTCAATCTTTGAAGAAACTCAGTTTAATGCTAATATTGATCGCGATGCAATTCGTAAAATTAATGCTCACTTCCTAAAGCTTCGCCCAACACGCGAGCCAAATCATAGCATGCCTTCTATCATTGATCCAGAAATTCTTGTTCATAATATTCCTGGTGGTATGATTTCTAACCTACGCTCACAGCTAGCTCAGCAGGATGCTCTAGGTCGCCTAGATGATGTTCTAACAGAGCTTCCAAAGGTTCGTGCTGATATGGGTTATCCTCCTCTAGTAACTCCTACAAGTCAAATTGTTGGAGTTCAGGCTGTACTTAACGTGCTTTCTGGCGAACGCTATAGCATGATCACTCAGGAAACTCGTGATTATGTTAAGGGCCTATATGGTGCAGCTCCTGCTCCAATCGATGCAAAGCTAAAGAAGAAGATTCTTGGTAAGGAAAAGGCAATTACATGCCGTCCTGCTGATTTGTTAAAGCCAAATCTACCAGGATGCGTAGATGAGGTAGAACCACATCTAATCAAGAGCGAAGAGGATATTATTTCCTTCTGCTTGTTCCCAGAGCCAGCTTTATCATACTTTACATGGCGTGATCTTCCTCCAGAGCAGCGCCCAGCAATCCCAGCTGATGAGGAGCTAGAGGCTCGCCGTAAGGCAAAGCTTGGTGCTCAGGCAACGGAGGCTGCTCGCCCAATTATGGCTCAGTCAGATTATGCTGCTCTTGAGGGCTTGATGACAACAGTTAAGCAGCTAGGTATCTCAGAGCTTACAATTCGTCGCAATGATGTAGCTGTTAGCTTGAAGGATTCTGCTGCTCATGCAATGCCAGTTGCTCCATTAGCACCTGCTGCAGCTCCATTGGCACCAGCTCCAATTGATCCTGCAATTGCTGCAACTTCACCTGCAACAATCTCAGAGGATAAGCCAACAAGTAATGCAACAAATCTTCCAACAATTGAGGCTCCTCTAACAGGTACCTTCTATCGTAGTGCAGGTGTTAATAAGCCTGCTCTAGTAGAGGAGGGTGGCTCTGTTAAGGCTGGAGAAGCTTTCTGTATTATCGAAGCAATGAAGCTCTTTAATCAAATTAAAGCTGAGAAGCCATGCAAGATTGTTAAGTTCATTGCACAACATGGTAAGGTTGTTCAAAAAGGTGCACCAATTGCTATAGTTGAATATCTATAATAAAATCAAAATATAGAATAAATAAAAAGGCGTCCTTCGGGGCGCCTTTTTGCTTTTATAAAGCATAGGAATATCATGCTGACTTTTAATTGAATGTTAGAGTTTGTATCACATGACGTTATTTTTTAAAGAATTGTAAAAAAAGTTAATTATTTAATATTTTTTTTGTTTACTTTAATTAAAATATTCGCTATAATAATAGCCGTAATTAAATATAAACCAGTATTAGGTTTTAATTACTAAATGAAATAATCATATAGAGTTAGCCGACAACGGCTTTGCTAGTACACAAGGAGAAATTATGGAATACACATACAATGTATATCAAATTTTGCGTAATCATGAGATTGAGGAAGCGAAGAGATTAAGTGAGCTTAATGCTCAAACCACTAGAAAACGTGGTAGGCCAAGAAGGCCTACTCTCGTTAAGTCTGAGCCAGATTATGTAAAACAGCTTTCGCACCTTAGTGGTAGCCAAATAACAAATCTTGTATGTCAAGGGAAGATTTCTCCTAAGTATATTCAAGACTGGAGTGTATTCAGCGATTTGGATAAAGCACGGATTATAGTTAAGCATCCAGAAATGTTTTTTGATTTTAGGGAGCCATATTTTTCTAAGCTTTCAACAATAGCTGTTGCATATTTAATTTCGAAGAATGTCTCTTTTGTACGTTATTTGCACACACTTGATAAGCTCAGCGTGGCAGAGTGGGAGTATGTATTGAAAAGAAGACCCTTCTTGATAGAAGATTGCTCATGTAGAGAAAAGCTATCTCAAGAAACTAAAGCATATATACTGTCTAAATATGATATGGCTTACAAAGTCTTTGAAGTGCAAAATTCTGAAAGACAAAAGGAATTGGTTGCATAGCAATCAATGTGCAAACCACACAACAATCTATGTAAAAAAACAAAACTCAACAAGCGAGATTGATTTGTATTGCGCTAAATGGTAAAATAGTTGTATATAAAGTGAGTTTGCTTGCTAGTTTTTGCAGGCGAGAATATCGTAAGAAGAAGTTAATACTATGAAATTATCTGATGCACATAAAGCAAGATTGGAGAGAACCATGAAATGGTTTGCTCCTGCGCGTTTTGGTATGTTCTATCACTATGGTTTATACACAGGTGGTGGTTGCTCCGTAGCTATTGAGGATGATATTTACGAGAGCCGAATGAAGTATGAAACCGCAGAGGAGTTTGAAGCAGCAACACCAGGTCCAGAGGCTGTTGCAGCTAATATGGCTCAAGCAGCAAAGGATATTGGTGCAAAGTATGCCATTCTAACTGCTGTTCACACCGGTGATGCTATAACTGTTCTTTTCCCAACGAAAAACCCAACCTTCTACCATAAAACAAAGGGCGATTATGTTGGCGAATTTATTAAGGCATGCAATGCGAGAGAAATTAAACCATTCTTGTACCTGCCAATGGGCTTTGGCGGTTGGGAACAGGCTCCATATGGTCCATGTATTGACCCAAAGGTTGGCGAGCAAGGCTTTCCTGCATATTATACGCTTTTGTGTGAGCTTATAAAGGAGATTTATGACCGCTATGGTAAGGCTCTAGCAGGACTTTGGCTTGATGGCCGCCCTGAATTTGGTATGGAGCGTATTCCTGCATATATTCGCTCCTTGTGGGGTGATGATATTATTATCACAAATAATGCTGCAGCTGAGCTAGATGTCCCAGAAACAGATTTCGGCACATCAGAGGAGCATGAAGATCCTTGTTCTCCTGCATACAATCGTTGGAGCGGTTATCGTCGCAATGGTCGTTGGGGTGCAACACCACCACGCCGCGATTTTAATGAGGATATTCCTACACCCAACTATTGGTGGTATAATGGTCCTGGAAGATTTAAACCAGAATATTTAAATGACAGATTCTTCCTTTTGCGCGAATTTTGTTGTGCAATGGGGCAGCGTGGTATTTGGAATTTTGCTCCTGGTATTGGCCCAATGATTGATGGGACAATGCCACCAGAGATATTGCCATCCCTAAAGGCTATCCAAGATTTTCTTGAGTGGGGTAGTGAGGCTATTTACAACACAAAGGGTGCAGAGGCAACAATTATGACTCCGGGCTACTTTGATCACCATAATAGTATTGGTTTCTGCTCAATCACGACTCCTTATGCAAACCCAAATACCTTTTATGTGCTTGTAACCCAAACTCCTTTAAAGGGTTTTGCTCTGTTTGAAACAGCTGGCTATGTGCCAAAACGCATAACAGATTTGCGTACAGGTGAGGAGCTTTCTTTTGAAATGTGGAGTGGACCATACCTAGAGGGCGTTGATTGGAGCGATGTTGATACATACGGTGTTAAGGTTCTTAAATTTGAATTTTGATGTACACATGTGCTAGATGCACGTGATGCACGTGATGCGGAGCGTGATGCACGTGATGCCAAAGGGACGCAGAGACGCGGAGGCCGCAGAGGTCGCAGAGCCGTGACGCCGAAAAATACACTAGCGGAATGAGGTTTGCCTTGACTATTGCTATTCTTTTGAAGCAATTGGGCAAACCTCATCCACTAGTGTGCTCGCTCAAAAGCTTACTAAGACGCGGAGGCGATGCATTATAATAAATGAAGAATGAAGAATAAGAATGAAGAATTCAGGTAGAGTTGAGTGGTTTTTTCTACATTCTCGCGTCTAATCTCGTCTGCTGCGTCCTCTGCGTCGCAGCGTCCCTTCTTGCACTTTTAGCTGCGTCCCACATTTTTGGGAATATGACCTAATTACTCTTACTCGTTTAATTATGCAGCTTTCCGTTTGCTTTGCTTCTTGACTTTACCCATTAAGATAAAGTAAAATTCTATATATAAAAATAACCTTTAATTTGAGTGGAGAAAAATATGGAAAATATCCCTTTATATAAGGATGCTTCTCAACCAGTAGAAGCACGTGTAGAAGATTTGTTAAGTCGTATGACAATGGAAGAAAAGATTGGTCAGATGACCCAATCTTATGGTGGTGAGTATGCTTCAGAAGAGGAGTATGTTGCTGCAATTCGTGCTGGAAAGATAGGCTCACGCATTGGCTGCGATACACCATGGGCAGGTTCTGCTCCTGTAAAAGGTATTAATGTGGTGCAGTCAAATGCACACCAAAAGGTTGCTGTAGAAGAATCCCGCCTTGGTATCCCACTAATCAATGGTCGCGATATTATTCACGGGCACCGCACAGTCGCACCAATCCCTCTAGCTCAGGCAGCAAGCTTTGACCCAGAAGAGGTAAAGGCATCGGCACGTACTGCTGCAATTGAGTGCTCAGCACAAAGCATCCACTGGACATTTGCCCCTATGATGGATATTTGCCGCAACCCAAGATGGGGTCGTGTAATTGAGACACTTGGTGAGGACCCATATTTGGCAGAAGAGATGGCTGTTGCAATGACACAGGGCTTCCAAGGTGATGATCAAACTAAAGAGGATTGCATTGCTGCATGTGCTAAGCATTTTGCTGGTTATGGCTATTGTGAGGGTGGCCGCGATTATGATGCTAGTGAGATTTCTCGCGGAACCTTGCACAATGTTGTTTTGCGTCCATTCAAGGCAGCGGTTACGCGTGGTAAGATTTCCACAATTATGACAAGCTTCCAGGATAATGGTGGCACACCATCATCTTCTTCAAACTTCCTATTGCGTGAGATGCTACGTGAGGGTTGGGGCTTTGATGGCTTTGTAGTAAGTGACTGGGGTTCAATCCAACAGGTTGAGCTATGGGGAGCAGCCCAAGACAAGAAGGATGTTGTACGCAAATGCTTGTTATCTGGCGTAAATATGGAAATGATTAATAATCTTTATCCAAAGTATGTCGCAGAGCTAGTCGCAGAGGGTGAAGTACCTCAGCAGATTGTTGACGATTTAGTTCGTGGTATTTTGCGCATTAAGTTCCGTCTTGGCTTATTTGAAAAGCCATACGTTGATATAGAGGAGCGTGCAAAGGATATTCGTAAGCCAGAGGCAATTGCAGCAGTCCGTAAGCAAGCTGCAAATTGTATGGTTTTAGCAGAGAATAATGGAATACTTCCTCTTGAGGGGGATGCATTAAAGGGCTTGCGCATTGCTCTTGTTGGTCCAATGGTAAACGAGCGTCGTTCAATGGGTGGTGCTTGGAATACAGGAGGCTTTACAGAGGAATTTACAACAATTCATGAGGCATTCAAAGAGGCAGAGAAGAAGTATGGCTTTAAGCTAATCGTTCATGATTCTGAGCTATGGGATGCACAGGTTCGTACAGCAGCATTTTTGGCAGATATGATTATCTGCTGCGTTGGTGAGCACTGCGATATGACTGGTGAGATGCCATCTATTTCAAAATATCGTTTGCCTCTTGGCCAGGATGATTTAATAGAGGCAGTTCGCTCAACAGGTAAGCCATTTGTTGTTGTATGCACATCTGGTCGCCCACTTCCAGTTCCTGGTGCACGCGATTTTGCTGATGCATTACTATATTCATGGCATGGTGGTGGCGAGACCGCTCGTGCGATTGTTGATGTAATTTTTGGTGAGGCAGAGCCAACAGGTCGCTTCCCAATTACAGTTCCAGAGCATGAGGGACAGATTCCTATTTATTACGGACGAAAGATTCCTGGTAAAGTGGTTGAGTGCAATAAGGATCGCTTCAACAAGGAGCTTAAAGGTCAGTTAGATAAGCCATGGATTTATGGTAGCTATGAATACTTCCTTCCAATGTATCCATTTGGTTATGGCTTGAGCTATACAGAGTTTGCTCTGTCTGATATTAAGCTAGCAGCGGAAGAAATTCCTTATGGAGGCACAAATAAGGTAACAGCAATTGTTGAAAACATTGGTAACCGTGCAGGCACCACGGTTGTTCAGTGCTACTTGGCAGATCCACGCTGCATGATTTCTCGCCCTTGTAAGGAGCTAATTGGATTCAAGAAACTTCGTTTAGAGGCAGGCGAGAAGCGTGAAATTGAGTTTGAGATTGGTGAGCCAGCAATGGGCTTCTATGATGAAAATGGCGTACGCCACGTAGAGGCAGGCGAGTTCAAGATTGGTGTCGGCTTCGATAGCGACGTTGACCTTGATATGAGCTTCACTATGGCTAAATAATCAAGCGTTTATTAAAACATTTACCAAAAAGTGCATGAAACTAATTAAAGTTTTCTTTAAATGACTTTGAATGAGTTTCATGCGCTTTCTTTTTAATGAACACAATTTGGGAAGGTTGTTTTTGTATGAAAACGAAAATTGCGATAGCTCGCCCATTTGATGGTGTGCCTAAAATTATGCTTCCATCAATAATTGGTGCTTCCGCGAAAAAGCCAATACTTTATCGTATCCCAGTAATCGGTCAAAGACCCATGAAATATTCCGTAAAAGGATTGCCTAATGGATTGGAATTGAATGACAATATTCTTTCTGGAAAGATAGAGTATGATGGTAGCTATGAAATAATTGTTTCTGCAAAAAATGCTTTAGGTGAGTCTGTAAAAAGGATCACACTAGAAATTGCAAATCAGAATGTGCTTGTAACACCTCTGATGGGATATACCACATGGAATGCTTTTGCAAGTGATGTAACACAAAAAGATGTAGAGGGAATTACAAAACGCCTTGTAGAGTTAGGAATAACTGAATTTGGCTATAGCTACATAAATACAGACTCTGGTTGGCAGAAGGAATATGGCGGAAAGTTTGATGCAGTAATGCCTAATAGTAAATTCCCAGACATGAAAGCAATGACAGAATATATTCACTCTTTCGGTTTAAAGTGTGGTATTTATTCTACCCCTATGCTTACTGCATGGGGGTGCCCAAAGGAATTTGAATCAATTCCTGGGTGCACACAGGGAGAGCCAGATATTCGTTTTTCTTCTACGAATGGAGGTATTGGTGTAATCCGTAAGGAAAGAAATAACGCACTTCAATTTGAGGATTGGGGTTTTGATTATTTGAAGTACGATTGGTCTCCGACAGACCCAGTGAATGCGGAATATATGCGTTCAGAGCTAGTAAAGCTTTCTAGAGATTTTGGATTCTGCGTCACAGTTACAGCAATAAAGGGCTATCCATATTGGTCACACTATTGTCATTCATATCGTTCTAATAGAGACTCTTATTGTTATTGGGATAACTTAGTAGAAAACTACACCACATATTTCAATTTCATGGATGAGGTCTGTAAGGGGCATTATTTCGATTTAGATATGCTTGATATAGGTACCTGCAGAGCTCATCATATTGCAAACTTATTGACGGATGATGAGAAGGTTGTTGCATTTACGATGCGTGCTTTTTTCAATTCGCCAATTCAAATTAGTAGTACTCTTGAAAATATCTCAGATTTGGAGCTTTCTATATATTGCAATGAAGAAATTTTGGCGATTAATCAGGATTGTGCCTTTAATACTTCATTACCAATCGTGAGAGTAAACGAGGGCTCTCATAAATATGACATATTTGAAAAGCGGCTTGAGGATGGCTCATATGCTTATGCAATATTTAATCTTGGTGAGGTAGAGGAGTGTATAGAATTGACCACAGATGCTTCTATAATAAGAGATGTATGGGCAAAAGAAGATGTTTCTTCCAATGGGAATTTCTCATTTTCTGTATTTCCACATACCGTGAAGGTCTTACGGATAGATTCAAAAGCAATTTTTTAAATTCAATAGTAGTCTTTTTGTAAGAAATTTATTTTAATTTGAGAAAGGACTTATTTTTTTACGTTTACAACGGTCTTAATTCTATAAAAACCCTTTATTTTTTTTCAACCCTTAAATCGTGCATTTAATTTTACAGAAAACAGCATTTTATAATTAAGCTATAAGAAAATAGTTTTTATTGAAAAATTTACCCATTATGATACAATAAATTTAGATTTAAATTTAGAAAGGTTTATATATGGCTTGTAATTTATGTGGCAACCCTAGCGGTAAATATTTTCTTTGTGCAAAATGTAATGAATTAAAAAACGAAGGAAAAGTTTTAAAGTGTTCAACGTGCGGTAAATGGCATTATGCTGATAAGCCATGCGAATGCAACAAAACAAATTCTCACGAAAATAATACTGCTGAAATAAAATCCACACCAAAGACTGAAACTAACAATAATACAGTGAAAACGTGTATTATTTGTGGTGAAAAAGCCCCTAATGGATATTTTTGCAGAACCTGTTATTATGAAATGAAGGATTTTAAAGAAAGCTTTGATAAAAACTCAAAAGTCTTTGATATGAAAGATTATTATTTCAATCTTCGTTCAAACATTTATCGAATGAAAACTTTTGATTTTATCAAAAATAATTGCAACAAACTTTCTGCAATAGCAAATTTTGTGTCAGAATTATACAATGATTCTTCTCTAACTGACAGATATATTAATGACATAAAAGAAATTATCCAAACAAAAAAGCCAAAAGAAGAAACAAATGTTTCAGAAGAAATTAAACAAAAAGATAGTCACAAGGAAGAGCTTCGTCGTACATGTGATGGGCACTATGTAAAAAGTGATCCTGAAATTATCATTGACGATATTTTATATGAAAATAGAATTGTTCATTGTTATGAGAAAAAGGTCCCCATAGATTCTGATGAACAATCAATAAAATGCGATTGGTTCATACCTGTAACAGACAGTCGTCATGGAATTTACATTGAATATTGGGGTATGAATACGAAGGACTATATACAAAACAAAGAACGCAAACGCAAGGCATATAAAGATTACGATATTCCTTTAATAGAAATAGAAAAAGACGATCCAAAGGATCGCCAAAGCCTTACTGACAGAATAATTTTAGAAATAAACAAGTTAGCTCGAACCTATTTTAATGTGTCAAATTATCTTAAATAAAGCATTACTCCCTTTGAATTAAATATTCAAATACTTGAGAGAGGTGGCAATACATCAAGCATATTGATAATTTATAAGCATTACCATACAACTAATTATCCGAAAATACGACAGCATTAGGGGGAGACTTAAGGTTTACATGTTGGGTATGTAGTTTTGTCGGTTTCAGTTATTGGGCGAATTACCTTGCAGGGGACACCGACAGCAACGACATTTGCTGGAATAGATTTTTTTACGTTTACAACGGTCTTAATTCTATAAAAACCCTTTATTTTTTTTCAACCCTTAAATCGTGCATTTAATTTTACAGAAAACACTAGATATGAGCTTCACAATGGCAAAATAAATAAACGCAAATTTATAACGTTTACGAATAGTGCATGAAATTATCTTTTAGGTCTTTTTTTGAAAGGCCTACGAATAAGTTTCATGCATTTCTTTTTTTCTGTGAAAATGATTTGGAAGGATTAATTCTAGAAAAATGCTCTATGTAGCTTTGTAAAAAGAGTTACACAAGAAAGAGCAAATCAGAATGTGTATAACACCGGTTTGTGGTTATAAGGCGGCTGCCTTTAGTTCTTCAATATCATCGAAGTGCTCTGTATGGTCAGCAAAGATTTGATAGTCTTCATGACCTTTACCAGCAATGAGAACAACATCACCAGGTTGATTTGCTGTTTTTACTGCATATGCAATAGCTTCACGGCGGTCCTCAATAATGGACACCTCTGGAGCATCAGATGGAGGCTGCTCGCCAACTCCTGTGCCAGGAATGCCCTCTAAAATATCTTCAATGATGGCACTAGGCTGCTCGCTACGCGGATTATCGGAGGTTATGATCAAATAATCTGCATTATTAAAAGCAGCTTTACCCATTAAAGGACGCTTTCGTCTATCACGATCACCGCCAGCACCAAAAACAATAAATAAGCGACCATCGGTAATCTCGCGCAAGGTACGCAGCACATTTTCTATTGCATCTGGAGTATGCGCATAATCAACGTAGAAATTTGCTTTAGAGCTATCAAGCTTTACATGCTCCAATCTCCCTCTTACAGGTTTTTCTTGCTGAATTGCTTTGATTGCTATTGATAAATCAATACCAGCATTTAAGGCAAGTCCAATTGCTGCGAGAGCATTGTAAATGTTGTGGCGTCCTAGAAGCATTAAAGCCACATTGTGAGATTGGTTTTTGTATGTGATAGTGAAATTTGTTGTTTCTGCAGTAAGCTTGGCATCTGAGAAGCAAAGATCAGCGGTTTCTGCTGCACCATATGTTAATACTGTGCCACCAAATTGCTTAATTTGATTTGCAAGGCGTTGTCCAAACTTACAATCGATATTTACAACGGCAGGAGCTTGAGGAGGAAGGAATAATAATGACTTTGCTTTAAAGTATTCCTCCATTGTTTTGTGATAATCAAGATGATCTTGTGTTAAATTAGTGAATGCAACACCTTCAAATTTTGTGCCGTAGCAACGCTTTTGAATAAGAGCATGAGAGGAAACCTCCATAACACATGCAGAGCATCCATTTCCATGCATAATGGAAAGACTATCCTGGAGCTCTATTGGACCAGGTGTTGTGTTGCTTGCTGGAAGTAGGGTAGATGTGCTGTTTAGAGCCTCTGTCATCGCTTCTCGCTTAAGTGGATAGAGTGAGTTTCCTATTGTGCTCAATAATCCACATGGATAATTTGCAAATGTTAAGATAGCCCGAAGCAAATTTGCAGTTGTGGTTTTACCATTTGTACCTGTAATTGCAAATACCTTTAGCTTGTGCGATGGATTATCTGCTTGTGCACAGGCACGACGTGCTAATTCAAATCTAGCATCACGAACCTTTGTCCATTTGATGTTTTCAGGAATATCAGATGGGCGATTTAGTTCACTAATTATTTCTCTAGCACCAGCAGCAATTGCAGCTGGTATATAGGCATTGCCATTTTGCATTTCTCCAGAGATGGCTGCAAATGTGTCGCCTAATCTAATCTTACGAGAATCGCATTCTGTTCGTGGAAAATTAATATTATTCATTTTTATAACTAAATTATTTGTTTATATCGATATAATCGCGTAAATTCTTTATGCCGTCATCGTTTGTTGGGATATTTAGGTAGTCGGCAATTTTTCTGCCGATTTCAGCAAAAATAGGTGCAGCAACAGTTCCTCCATGATACAAAGGCTTAGGAGAATCTATACCAACAAGAATTGTTACCTCTGGGTTTTCTGCTGGGAAGAATCCCACAAATGAGCCTGTATAGTCTGTTTGAGAGTATCCACCCTTAATTGCTTTTTGTGCAGTACCTGTTTTTCCAGCAACATTGTAGCCAGCAATTCGTGCTCTACGACCAGTTCCTTGAGTTGTTACCCCAACTAAAAGCTGAGCCATTGTATCTGCTGCCTCCTCGCTAATAACTCTTCCAACAACCTTTGGTTCATTCTTTAAAATCACGTCACCATTTGGTGCATGTATTTCACGGATGAGATATGGTTTCATGCGCACACCACCATTGGCAATAGTGCTATACATACCAATCATTTGTATAGGAGTTACAGAAATGCCTTGTCCAATAGCAATACGAATATGCTGAAGGTCAGACCATTTATTGTGTGGAGTAAGAATTCCTTTCTCCTCGCCAATTTTTACTATGCCAGTTTTTTCACCAAAACCAAATGCTTTGATGTATTGCTCTGTGCGTTGCTTGGTGGTTGCCAATGCAATCATTGAAGAAACACGATTACTTGATTTTGCAAGTGCAGAAGCAAAGGTCTCCTCTGAATTTACGTGGTCAGACAATGTTCTGCCACAAAATAGGCGTGGTCTACAATCAAATACCTTATTGGTTGCATATCCTAAATCTTGCAAGCCCAAAGAGAAAATCATTGCCTTCATAATTGAACCAGGCTCATGATTTACACTTATGGCATTGTTTCTCCACAGCTCCTCATCCTCATTGCCGTAGTTTTCACGAGTAAAGGTTGGATATGATGCCATTGCAAGAATTTCTCCAGTATATGGGCGCTGTACAATGACCCAGCCACGTAGAGCGTTGTTGGTTGCCATAGCAGTAGCAAGAGCATCTTCTGCACATTTTTGTATGTATGTGCTTATAGTTAAATAGATGTCATTTCCATTAACAGGGGCTTGCTCTTTAGCGCGATATGAGCGCAGCTCGCGGTGTCTAGCATCTGCAATGCCAAGCACATATCCATTCGTTCCCTCTAAATATTTGTTATATTCATATTCTAGACCAAAAATTGCTTCTCCGTGGGAATTAACAACACCCAATACTGGATTTAAAAAATTATTCATTGGGTATGTGCGTACATTAGAATTTTCAAATCCAATGCATTTGCGTGTAACGCTGTTTGTTCTTAGATGCTCAACAAAATCGCGATTTGTTGTTTTCCCCAGAACATAATACTTTGTTTTGCGACTTTTTTTTAATCCAATTTTAATGCGCTCCTCAGGCAACTCGTTCCACTCAGATAATACATTGAAAAGAGTCGCATCATTTGTTGAAATCATAGATGGATCTAGAAAAACATTCCATTGAGGTGCAGAGGTTGCAAGAACAGTAGGGAAATTTAGATTTCTATCTAAAATATTTCCTCTAACAGCATAAAGAGTGTTTGAATACACCTGAGGCTCATAAGCATATTTGCTTGATTTTAAATTAATGCCTAATTGTGTTCTAACTAAATCACAGACAATTACTCCGTAAAATAGAAGGCCGGCAATAAAAACGAAAATTATCCAGCGCTTTTGATTTGTAGATTTTTTGCTCATAGTTGTATATTGTAAGAGGGTGTCTTGAAAAAAAAAGGTGCGGAGACCGCACCTATAACAAATGAAAATAGAGGAAACATTAAATGTTTGGACGATGCGTTAGAAAGGAATAATTTTTTAGTTATAATAGGCAACCACTTGATTGTCTTTTTGTTCTGGTGCCTTATTTTTATCTAGAAATTCTAAATGACATTGGCTTTGACGCGCATTAATCATATTTACACCATGGGTTTTAAGTGCAACCTTAATGGCATCGATAGTTTGTTTAGAATCTAGCTTTACGCGCTCAGTCTGTAAGATGCTTTTTAATTGAGCATATTCAGTTTCTGCTTCCTTAATCTTGTTTGTTAGAGAATTATTTCCATGACGGACGATAAGACCTCCACCAAAGCAAAATACTAGGCAGATAAAAATAAGAGCAACTTTTGTTGAAACAATACAAACATCAAGCTTTTTAGTGCTGTGTCTATTTTTGTTTTTTTTCGTTTTAGCCATCTGGTTTCCCCTATAAAATCGTATATTATAAATTGTCTATTCTTTCCACAATTCGTAGCTTTGCAGAACGGGCACGTGGATTATTTACCAGTTCTTCTTCGCTCGCAATAATTGGATGCTTGTTTACTCGCTTAATAGCAGGCAGGGTGCCAATCCATTTTGATCCTCCCTGTTGCAGGGATTCCCAGCGACCCTCGTGCTCTGCAAGTGTTTTTTTTACAACTCTATCCTCTATGCTATGAAAGCTAATTACTGCAAGTCTTCCGCCTGGCTTCAAAAGCGAGATGGCGGCCTCTATTCCTTTTTTGACTTCTTGCAATTCGGAATTAATTGCAATGCGGATTGCCTGAAAGGTTTTTGTGGCAGGGTGGCGTGGTGCACCTTTACGACCACCCACAGCCTTTTCAACAATATCAGCTAGCTGGAGAGTTGTTTTGATTGGAGATGTGTGCTGTGCATTTATAATTGCTCGAGCAATTTTTGATGCTTGCTTTTCTTCACCATAATCAAATAACACAGATGCTAGAGCCTTCCAGTCATCATTAAAGGAAGCGAGATATTCAGCAGCAGTAATTCCCGAAGAATTATCCATCCTCATATCAAGCGGTGCATCACCCATAAAGCTGAAGCCACGTTCGCGTTCATCAAGCTGGAAAGAAGAAACTCCTAAATCCAACATGATTCCGTCAACCTGATCAAAGCCTGCTTTTGGAGCAACTTTTCCCATTTCAGAAAATGGTGTATGAATAATGCTTACTCGATCGCCAAATTCTTTAAGTGCAGCAGTACAGCGCTCTATTGCAGCAGGGTCTCTATCAAGCCCAAGCAGCTTTGATGCTCCTCCTGCTCGCTTGAGAAGCTCTGTGGAATGCCCCGCGCCGCCTAGTGTGCCGTCAATATATTTGGCATCGGCAGCTGGGAGTAGCCCATCTACTGTCTCGTTTAGCAATACAGGAATATGCATTTTTTGCAGCTCCTTTTTTGTTTTTGGCTAAATTAGAAGCCCAATTCTTGTGCTTCGGATGCCAATAACTCAAGTATGTCTGCTTCAGAACCATCAAGCTTAGGACGATTAGCCAATGACCAAACCTCAAAGTGATAGCCTGTACCGATTAGAACAACCTCATCCTTGATACCAATGTATGCTAGGAGAGAGTCCTTCACACGAATGCGATTTTGTGTATCCACAGTAACACAGCTAATTAATTCACCAATTCTGCTGGTAAATTTGGAATTATTTGTGTCTGAAAGTGCTTTATTACGAAATGCTTCCATGCGCTTATCGAATTCAGCAGGACAAAATACATCAAGACAACGTTCACGTGAAAGAGAAGGCATAACATAGACCTGTGCTGGCCTACACATCCTTTCATACCAATCACTTGGAATAGTGAAACGTCGCTTAGGATCTAAGCGATGATCGGCTCTTCCAAGAATAGGCTGAACCTCTATGTTTTTTTTGTTATTTTCTTCTAAATTTGTGTCTGTTGCTGACATTTCGTTCCCTTTGTTGACACTATTAAACACTTTGTGACACCAAAAGTAAAGAGAAAAAACACAAAAAAAGGCTTTTTTTTATATTTTTTTATGGTTTTAGAAGTAAAACGAGTAGAATAAACAAAAAAAGAGGGCAAATGCCTCTTTTTTTCTAAATCTGGCAGATTAAATCAAAAAATATTTAAACTGCAGAATATAAATGAGTTAATGGTTTTGGATTATGCGAGTAAATAATCCTTTGTTTCTTGAGCAGCTTTTTCCCAATTAAACTTCATCGCTTGCTCTATTCCGCGCTTGCTCATTTCTGTGCAAGCCTCTGGATAAGAAAGAGTTTCTACAATTGCCTCTGTTAGTGCTTCTAGGTTGCTTGTAGGTACTACACGGCAAGCTTCTCCGGCAACCTCTGGTAGCGACCCGCCATCAGTGCATATTACTGGTAATCCAATGCGCATTGCCTCCACTACAGGAAGCCCAAACCCCTCGTAAATAGAAGGATGCACTAATACGTCACTATCTGCATATAATTTGCAAAGAGCTTCGTCAGATATAAACCCTGTAAATTCTGTGTGAATGTAGAAACTCTGTGCTGCCACATCCCTTGCTTCTGGATAACGCTCGTCCTCTGGTCCAGCAATTACAACCTTAATAGGGAAAGGGAGCTGTTTTTTTGCTTCGTTTGCAGCTTCAATAAGTAGTGGCACATTCTTGTATGGGTCTAATCTTCCCACATAAAGTAATTGGCGAACTCTTTTTGTGTCCGTTAAATCATTAATAACAGCCTCGTGCATAATCGGTTTGGCGGTGCGTTCTGGCACACCGATGTAAACAGTATTAATTTTCTTTGCATCAGTGTCAGAAGGTTTTACCTGCTCAATTATATCGCATTTAGTTGAATTGCTATCAACAAGGATGTGCTTGGAAAGCTTTACAGTCAATCCAATACAATATTTGTAGAGCTTGAGCATGCGGCTTGTTTTTGAATCTGGTGCATAATCAGTAACAATCAATGGAATAATATCGTGAATTGTTGTAACACATTTCGTTTTGCTCTTAAATGGACCAGTAAATGCAAAATAAGGAATAAGATAATTTGGAGAGAAATATATGTCTGCCTTGAGCTTTTTTATTATGCGTGGCATAAATAATTGGCTTTTAATAGATGTAGGCTTGTGCTTCACTATGCAGCATTCAATGTTTTGTGGCAAAGTGGGAAGTGTGCGTTCTGCAATTTCTTTGGATGAAGAAAGAACAATAAAATGAACCTCTGGCAAAATGCTGGATAATCTACGGATTAGCTCGGTTGAATATACACCTATTCCAGATGGCTTCTCAAAAATCCATCTTGCATCAAAAATTATTCTCATATCGATAGCACCTTTTTGTATAACTCAAGTGTGTCGGCAACAGTTTTATCCCAAGTGAAATTCTTAACATGTGAGATGCCTTTGTTTATTAGGCTTTCTCGTAAATGAGTGTCGGATATTACTCTTGTTAAAGCATCTGACCATGCATCTGGATTGTAGTCGGAAACAATGATTCCTGCATCTGCAATAACCTCTTGCAAGGAGCCACCTGGAGCAGATACAACTGGCGTACCACAAGCCATTGCCTCAAGAGGAGGAAAACCAAAACCTTCGTAATAAGAGGGGAGGGCGAAGGCAGAGGCTCCTGTGTATAATGCAGGTAAATCTCCATCACCTAGGTGATTTAACACATGAATTTGGGACGCATATTTGCTAGTTGTGAGGCGATTAATAATTTTTTCACTCTTCCAACCAATACCACCCACAATAACTAAATCAATTCCTTGTGCAGCAATTTGCTCAAATGCATCTACTAATAAAAGATGGTTTTTTCTTGGCTCAATTGTTCCCACTGTGATTATATATGGGCGATCTAGCTTGTATTTTGCTTTAGTTGCTGTAACTAATGCATCTTTAGCAGGTGAAAAGTTTTGTGCAATTCCTAAATGCGAATAAAAAATCTTGCCTTTAGCTGCTGGGAAGAAATGCTCAATCTCTTCTGCACTAAATTTTGATATAGTTATAATTGCATCGGCAGACTCAATTGTCCTTTTTATGCCACGTGTAAGATAAGCCAAATTTTTTTCTTCGGTAAACTCAGGATAACGCATAAAGCTCATATCATGAACTGATGCAATAACCTTTCCCTTCATCACTGGCCGAGAAAGAAAGTTTGTAAAATGAAAAATGTCTGCCTTGCCAGCGAGCATATCAAAGCTTGGGAATGAGCAGTAATTCCATAGCTTTTGCATTATTGCTCCAGGACATAGCCTAAAGCGTTTTGTGGTAACATTTGCAGGAAGAGAGGATGGCTGCTCGCCTTTCCCTTTAAAGTCAAAGTAAAATAATCTTAAAGAATCCTCTGGATTCATAAGAAGTGGAAGCTGTTCTGCAAGCACGCGTGTGTAACGACCAATCCCAGCACGCTGCGTTACTGCAGGCTGATAATCAAGGCAAATTTTCATCTGTTAGCTTTTTTATTTTGCTTCATCTGCATATGAGACAAGTATCTTTTTTATGATATTTGTTGTTGAAAGACCTTCAACCATATCAGCAAGAACTACTTTGCCACCATTTGCTTCTACTACATCTCGCCCGCTAACATAGTGAGCCCAATCTTTGCCCTTCACTAGAACATCTGGGAGTATTTCAGCAATTACGCCTTTAGGCTCTTCATCATCAAAGAAAACCACATAGTCAACGCAACGCAAAGCACAAAGAAGCTTTGCTCTGTTTTCTTGATTTACAATAGGACGTAGAGGGCCCTTATTCTTTTGCACAGAAGCATCTGTGTTTAAGGCTAGGCAAAGAGCATCGCCTTGCTCGCGTGCAAAAGTTAAATATGTAATGTGCCCAGCATGAAGCAAATCAAAGCAACCATTAGTAAATACAAGCTTTTTACCCTCGGCATGCATTCTATCTCGTTCTGCACGCATTTCAGCGATTGATAATACTTTTCCAGAAAAATTGCTCATTTTATATACCTTATAAAGACTTAAGAAAATATTATTTTTCAGGCTCTTCTATAGCCACATTATAATTCCATTTATAGACACTGTCGGATTCTTCCATTGCGGTTTTGGTTATTGCATCAACATGTCCATCTGCAAAGCAAGCAATGGTTGAGCTTCTATGGCGATATGATAGATTCTCATTGTTGCTTGTAAGTGTGTTTAAATCCACCATTGCATTTGCTGGTGTAGGTGTTTCGCATAAGAAAATGAAATAAGAAGGGTCTTTGATGTTCTGAATGCGTGCTTTTTTCCCCATATTTACAAGATCCTTGTTTATCGCATAAGAGCAATAGTATGCTTGATGTGCTTTGCGCTCATATACCATTGAAGGACAGATAAAATCATCATCATTTGGTATGCGAACGGAGAAATCCGTTGCATCTTGCTGTGGTGGGACTAGGTCAGCCATGCGTGGACGCTTTAGGCGTTCTGCAAGAATGTTAAACCATGCACGTAGGTCATTTTTATCTGTGCTAGTAGGGAAGCGTCCTTTATTATCGTCTAAGTAGCTAACAAGCTCAGTGCCATATGCACGGAGATTGTTCATGCATTGAGTGCGCTTTCCATTTGCACGTAGACGAGAAACACCTGTACCAATTAATCCAGAAAGTATGATTAGGATACCAATAACCACCATTAGCTCTACAAGAGAAAAGCCTAAGTTTGATTTTTTCATATTTGACTCCAAAACTATAATTAAAATATTTAGATTGAAATAAGAATAAATTGTTTTATCTATGTTTGTGATTGTACCACACAACCTATTGTTGTGTCTATTAAATAAAAAATGCATCATTTTTTGCGGATATGTTTTAGCTTTTTATCTAGGTGCTCCATGTGCTAAAAAAGTTCGCTTTTTAAGCAGTTGTGTGCTTCAAAAGCGTTCGTTGTGGCGTCATTCAGATGTGTGAGAACACAAAAACCATCTTGTCATTTTCTTTGACATTTTTGTGAGTTTATGCAAAAATATATTCTATATTTTAATTGGGTATAAAGTATCCAAAATTAGGAGATGATCGTATGGTATCAGAATTACAGTCTTTGCTTGATAAAATTCAAGCAGAAGGAGTAAATAAAGCAGAGGAAAAATCTGCTAAAATTATTGCAGATGCAGAGGCAAAGGCAGCAGAGATAGTTGCTGCAGCAGAGAAGCAGGCTGCTACCATTATTGATAAGGCAAATGAAGAGGCTCGTGCAACAGAATTTAGATCTCAGCAATCTGTAAAGCAGGCTTCTCGTGATATTATTTTAGGACTAGAGCAAGCTATTCAGCAGACCTTTGAGCGTGCACTTAAGGCAGAGGTTGAGGGCGTTCTATCAGCAGAGTATATGACTGGGCTAGTAGATAAGCTTGTTGCAAATTATTTGACAGATGATGCAGGCATTGAGCTTGTTGTTTCACCTGCAGATGCAGAAAAGCTTGCAGCATATGTTCAAGGCAAGTTTGTTGCTGCAGCAGCACAAAAGGGTGGTGTTCAGGTTCGTGCTGACAAGGATATTTCAGCAGGCATTTGTGTTATGCTAGATGAAGGTCGTGTTGAACATGATTTTACTAGTGCAGCAGTGCTTGAGAAGTTATCTCAGCTACTTCGTCCAGCTCTAATTAAGTTAATTTCGGAAAAATAATGAGTTACCCATATCTAGTTTCTTCATTGCCAATGCTTGGTATCGACAAGCAGCCACCAATGTCATTGGAGGCATTTGTTGAGCTTTGCCAAGAACAGTTGACAGATGTAGATTTTCAAGAGCTAGAGGCATTGCTTTCTGTGGATGAGCAGCCAACCAACAACTCCTTTATCAAGGAGTGGAGAGCTGCAGAAACTCAGCTACGCAATGCTGTGGCAAGAGCTCGTGCAGCAAAGCTTGATGGTGTTGATGCAAATAAATGGTTGAGAACACACACAGGCTTTGATGTTGTCCTAGAAAATGGTGTAGCAAGTGCATTTCAGGAGAAAGATCCTGCATTGCGTCAAAAGGCACTTGATCAGCTATTATGGGATAAGGCTGCCGAATTGGCTGGCTATGATGAATTTTCTTTAAAGGCTATTTTTGCTTATGCTATTCAGTTAAAAATCTGTAATATTCGTAATAGTCAGACAGATAGTGAAAAGGGAGCTGCAAGATTGGCAGCGGTAGCAAGCGGAAAATAGTGGGGTTTTAACAAGTTATAGGTGTAATATGAGTACTGTAGGAAAAGTAACAGGCGTTAATGGTAACCTAATTACAGTTGAATTTGAAGAGGCGGTCGCTCTAAATGAGGTTGGTTATGCAATTGTTGATGGACTAACCCTTATGAGTGAGATTGTCCGCATTAAAGGGCGTCGCTGTGATATGCAGGTGTATGAGGATACATCTGGAATCAAATGTGGTGATAAGGTTGAATTTACTGGAGAGCTGCTTTCTGTAGAGCTAGGACCTGGTCTTTTGACACAGGTTTTTGATGGTCTTCAAAATCCATTGCCAAAGCTTGCTGAAGAGTGTGGCTTCTTTCTTCAGCGCGGTAAGTATATCGATGCTCTACCTCGCGATATAGAATGGGATTTTACTCCAGCTGTAAAAGAGGGGGATTTGGTATTTGCTGGTGACCCAGTGGGCTCTGTTCCAGAGGGTATTTTTAAGCACGATATCATGGTGCCATTTGGTTTAAAGGGGCGTTATACCGTTAAGAGCATTGCTGCTGCAGGTAAGTATAAGGTTGAGGATGTTGTAGCAAAGCTAACCGATGATTCTGGTAATGAGGTTGAAGTAACACTAATGCAGCGTTGGCCAGTTAAGGTGCCTATTAGCTGCTTTGCTGAGCGTATGCGCCCAGAGGAGACAATGGTTACACAAACTCGTACAATTGATACATTCTTCCCTGTGGCACTTGGTGGAACATATTGTATTCCTGGACCATTTGGTGCTGGTAAAACAGTGCTTCAACAGACAACTAGCCGCTTTGCTCAGGTTGATATTGTTATCTATGCAGCATGTGGTGAGCGTGCTGGTGAGGTAGTGGAGATGCTTCGCGAATTTCCAGAGCTAAATGACCCTCGTACTGGTCGCAGCTTGATGGATCGTACAATTATCATTTGTAACACATCTTCAATGCCAGTTGCTGCTCGTGAGGCATCTGTTTATACTGCTGCAACATTGGCTGCATACTATCGCCAGATGGGATTGCACGTGCTATTGCTTGCAGACTCAACATCTCGTTGGGCACAGGCTTTGCGTGAAATGTCTGGCCGTCTTGAGGAAATTCCTGGTGAGGAGGCATTCCCAGCATATTTGGAGTCTGTAGTTGCTTCCTTCTATGAGCGTGCAGGCCGCGTTAAGCTACGTGATGGTCGTATTGGTTCTGTAACAATTGGTGGTGCAGTTTCTCCTGCAGGTGGTAATTTTGACGAACCTGTAACTCAGGCAACAATTAAGGTGGTTGGTGCTTTCCACGGCTTGTCTCGTGCTCGTTCTGATGCTCGCCGCTATCCAGCAATTGACCCACTAGATTCATGGAGCAAATACAATAGTGTTTGTGATTCTGAGAAGGTGGCAAATATTCGTGCAGCACTTCGCCACGGAAATGATGTCTCTCAAATGATGAAGGTCGTTGGTGAAGAGGGTACAGCAATAGAAGATTTTGTCGATTATTTAAAGAGCGAGCTGATTGATGCTGTTTACTTGCAGCAGGATTCATTCCATGCGGTTGATGCATCTTGCCCAGCAGAGCGTCAGCGCTATGTATTTGATAAGCTACTAAAGATTGTAAATGCTAAGATGAATTTCACAGATCGTGATGTTGCTCGCCGTTTCTTCCATGAGTTAACACAAACAATGCGCGATTGGAACTATTCTGAATGGAAATCAGAAAAGTTTGTAGAACAAGAGAAACGTATTGAAACAGCACTTGCCTCTGTGTTAAAATAGTGCCTCTTTGCTTGTCCTGATTGGGAATCAAGCACCTATCGATCCGGCGTTTTCCGGAGCTTAACAAAATGTGGATGCAAAAAAAAAGAGTGCATTCATAAAATGGGTTAAATAACCCAAAAGGGTAGTTACAACATGGTGAAAAATATTGTACTTACACTCTGTGCTATGTTAGGTCTCGTGATGTCTGGCTGTGGCGAAACAAAGCCTGTACTAAACATCTATACTTGGAATGAATACATCGATATGGACATTGTTCGGGAGTTCGAAGCTGCAAATAACTGTCAGGTAGTTATTGGTATCTTTGATTCAAATGAAGCAATGTGGGCTAAGCTCCAGCATGGTGCTTCTGGTTTCGATGTTGTATTTCCTTCAAGTTATATGGTAAAGATAATGTCAGACGCTGGTGCTTTGGAGAAGATTGATAAATCAAAGCTACCTAATCTTAAAAATATTGATCCTGCATATCTTTCTTGCTCACTAGATGCAAATATGACTTATGGTGTGCCATATATGGTGACCTATACAGGATTTGCTTATGACAAATCAAAGGTTCAGGGAGAGGTTGAGCCATCTTGGAATGTGTTTGCATCTCGTCCAGAGCTAAAGGGGCGTATGACACTTCTTGCAGATATGCGTGAGACAATTGGTGCAGCTCTTAAATATAAGGGCTATAGCGTAAACACAAAGGACCCTGCTCAGCTTGCTGAAGCACGTGATGTTGTTGTTGAGTGGAAGCGCAATATTGCAAAGTTCGAAAATGAGCAATATAAGGTAGGTCTTGCAAGTGGAGAGTTCTATCTTGTACACGGCTATAGCGGTGATATTGGTCAACTTCAGCTAGAGGATGAGAATATTGTTTTTGTTCTTCCTAAAGAAGGCTTCTCTCTATCATGTGATGAAATGGTTATCCTAAAGGATTCTCAGCAGAAGGAGCTTGCATACAAGTTCATTAATTTCCTACATGATGGACAGATTGCAGCACGCAATATGGAATATACCACATATTGGTGTCCAAATAAAACAGCTGCAGAATTTCTTCCAGATGAGGTTAAGAATAATCCAACAATTTTCCCTCGCGAGGAGGATATTGTCAAGGGAGAGGTGATTGGAGATTTAGGCGATGCTCTTGAGTTATATACAAAAACTTGGGATGAAATCAAAAACATCAAGTAACCTTTGTTAATTAAAATACTAAGTAAAATGGCTGTTGTGAAACCAAATGGTAAAGCAACAGCCTTTTTTTGTTGGCGGCGCTCAAGGTAAGGTGGCAATACCATGCGACGGTATCACCCTCTATGGAGGAATGTAGAAACCCGGTAGAGGCGAGCTTGGAAGCAAATGCTTCTAGCTCCGCTCTAATAACACATATCATACACATCACATTGTGTTTTAGCCATTCAACTATGCAATTTTCCTATTTTTGAATATGGTTGATTGCTGATTGTTTTTCAATGGGGTATGTGATATAATATATCTAAAAATATCTGAGGTAAGGAAAAATCTGAGCCCAAGGAGTAAAATATGGATACATCTAAACAAAATTTAATCGATAAATTGATTAAGCGCGATGAAATTACGCGCTACTACACAAATGGTCGCGATTTTATTGATGACGACCTAATTATGCGCCAGCTAGAGGCTGGAAAAAAGAATACAGATCCTGCCCGCATCCGTGATA
Organism: Kiritimatiellia bacterium; assembly: GCA_017481725.1. Taxonomy (GTDB): domain Bacteria; phylum Verrucomicrobiota; class Kiritimatiellia; order RFP12; family UBA3636; genus RGIG990. The sequence continues at coordinate 102,323 of JAFUOX010000098.1, forward strand.
TTCTTGCAAAATCTCTTGCAATTGAAACTCTAGAGCCAGAGGAAACAGCAGCACTTCTTTATGTAACTGACCCTGAGCTTCGTAAGGAGATGGAGGAGACAGCTAATGCAATTAAGCATAAGGTCTATGATAATCGTATCGTAACATTTGCTCCTATGTATATCTCAAGCTATTGCGTAAATCGTTGCCGCTATTGCGGCTTTAGTGCAGATAATCCACATCAAAAGCGTCGCTGCCTAACAATGGATGAAATCAAGGCAGAGGCAGAGGCAATGACTGGTATTCATGGTCACAAACGTGTGATGGCTGTATATGGTGAGCATCCAATGACCGGTGCTGAATTTATAGCAGAAAGCCTAGATGCAATCTACTCAGTTAGCGTAAAGACACGCCATGGCACAAGTAATGTCCGCCGTATTAATGTTAATGCAGCACCACTTTCTATTGATGACCTAAAGATTGTTCAACAAGCTGGAATTGGCACCTTCCAAGTGTTCCAAGAAACTTATAGCCATAAGACCTATGCTGAAATGCACCCAGCAGACACAGTTAAGGGTGACTATGGTTGGCGTCTAACATGTATGCACCGTGCATTTGACGCAGGTATTGATGATGTTGGACTTGGTGTGCTATTTGGCTTGCAGCCAGATTGGCGTTTTGAGGTTATGGGCCTAATTACTCATGCCCGCGAGCTTGAGCGCTTTGTTGGCATCGGTCCTCATACATTCTCAGTACCACGTATGCATCCAGCAAGTGGCTCAGATGTGGCAAATTCTCCAAGCACATTTACGGATGATAATTTTATCCACGCAATCACTGTGCTTCGCTTATCTGTGCCTTATACCGGTCTTATCGTTACTGCCCGTGAGACAGCAGAGCTTCGCGATCGCTGCCTAGACTTGGGTATCACACAAATGGATGCTTCTACACGCATTGATATTGGTGGCTACTCACAGCAAACCACAACACAGAAGATGGATGAACAGCAGTTTATGCTTGGTGACCCTCGTAGCCTTGAGCAAATGATTGTTGATTTGGCTCGTAAGGGAATTATCACTTCCTTCTGCACCGCGGGCTATCGTTGCGGCCGTACAGGTGGTTGCATTATGGATGCTCTAAAGACAGGTAAAGAAGGAACCTTCTGTAAGATTAACGCTGTACTAACATATCGTGAGTGGCTAGATGATTTTGCTTCTCCAGAGAGCATTAAGATTTGTGAGCCTGTAATTCAAAAGGAATTAAAGGCTATCGAGGAAACATATCCTTTGTTCTATCCTAATGTGCTTGAACGCTATAACCGCATTTGTGCTGGTGAGCGTGACCTATACTTCTAATGGCTATGGGAACAACGCTGATTGTTGGAGCTGGTGCCGCAGGCTTGTCTGCAGCAATATTCTCTAAGGCTGGCAGAACGCTAGTCTTAGAACAGCTTTCACAGCCAGCACGTAAACTCCTTGCAACTGGTGGCGGGCGGTGTAATGTAACACACTCTGCCACAATTGATGAGCTTATGGCTGAGTTCGGCAAGCGTGATCGTTTTGTCGAGCCAGCACTCTCACAGTTTTTGCCAGAGGATATTTGTGAACTTCTTTTCTCTAATGGTGTGCCAACCATTATTGAAGAGGATGGTTGTGTTTTCCCAGAATCTGGTAAAGCTTTAGATGTAATTCAGGCTTTATATTCCGCAGCAGAGAAAAATGCTAGCTTCATTTATGATTGTGAGGTAACTGAGCTTCTTGTTGAAGCAGAACATGTGGTAGGTGTAAAAACAGCCTCAGGTAAGGTCTTTCATGGGGATAAAGTCATCTTCTGCACAGGAGGAAAGTGCCGCCGCTCTCTAGGTTCAACTGGAGCTGCCTATGAAATGTTTTCTAAGCATGGTATAAAAATCACTCCACTGATGCCAGCTCTTGCTCCAATCTTCCTTAAAGAGAAATGGCTTGCAGAGCTCTCAGGTGTCTCTTGCCCTAATGCACTTCTTTCAGCAAAGGGAGTTGAACCAATTTCTGGAGCAATCCTTTTTACACATACTGGTATTAGTGGGCCTGCAGCACTTGCATACTCAGGACAAATTGCTGCTCGCTTCGCAAAGGCAAAGGAGCCATATACTCTTAAGCTTTCTTATATTGCCGATATGCTTTTGCAGGATTGGATTGATTTGTTTGACTCATGGCGTAGACCTTATGGAACAAGTCAGGTGCATACGTTGCTCTCTAAATACTTGCCAAAATCTCTTGCCAAAGCATTGTGTAAGCAGGCTGGTCTTGAGGCTGATACAATTGTCGCATATTTTAATCGAGGAATGACAGAACGCCTTGCTGAGCTTTGCTCTGGCACAAAGCTTACCATTTCGGGGCTTGGTGATTGGGAAAGTGCAATGGTTACCCATGGAGGTGTTTCTATTAAGGAAATTGATCCGTTTAGCATGGAGTCAAAATCAATTAAGGGTTTGTATATAACTGGTGAATTAGTAGATGTTGATGCACCTTGTGGTGGCTATAATATTACTTGGGCTCTTGCATCTGGTAAACTCGCTGCTGAACAATAAAAAAGAGGGGAAATATGAAAAAGAATCTCGGCGCAAAAGCAATTTTATATCCAATGCCAGTATTAGTTGTTGGCACATATGATGAAAATGGTGTTGCAAATGCAATGACAGCTGCTTGGGGTGGTATTAGCGAGGAAACGGAAATTACAATTTGCATTAGTGATGAGCATAAAACAGCAAAGAACCTGACTCTTCATAATGGCTTCACTGTTGGTATTGCTGATGTTGCAAATATGAAGGCAGCTGATTTCGTTGGCGTGGTTTCTGGGAATATGGCTGCTGATAAGGTAGAAAAGACGGGCTGGACAGTGGAGAAGAGTAGCTTTGTTGATGCACCGGTGTTTGCAGAGCTTCCTATTGTTCTTGAGTGTGAGGTGATTTCTTATGATGCTTCTAGCTGCCGTCTGATAGGACGTATCGTAAATGTTGCAGCAGATGAGAAAGTGTTTAATGCGGAAGGTAAGCTAGATATTGCCAAGCTTAATCCAATCACATATGACCCAATAAATCACACCTATCATGCAATAGGAGAGTGTGTCGGTAAGGCATTTGTTAATGCAGAGCTATAAACTAAGTTGCTTTTGTTAATTCAATAAGGAGAGGTTATGTATATAGAAATTAAACACCCACTTGTTTCTCATAAGCTATCACGCCTACGCAATAAAGCAACACCATCAGAGGAATTTCGTAGATTGGCAAGCGAATTAGCAGAATTTGTGATTTTTGAGGCATTGCGTGAGATGCCAACACGCCCTGTGTCGGTTGAGACTCCTCTCGAGGTGGCAGAGTGTCAGGAGCTAGGTGCACCAATTGTGTTTATTCCGATATTGCGTGCAGGTGTTGGTATGCTAGATGCCGCAACAAAGCTTGTCCCATTTGCAAGAGTTGGCTTTTTGGGAATGTGTCGTGATCATGAGACAGCAAAGCCAGTTGAGTATTATAGTAATATTCCAGAACCTGAGGCTGATTCTATTGCGATTGTTATTGATCCAATGCTTGCAACCGGTGGCTCATCTGCTGCTGCAGTTGCCAATATTAAGGCAAAGGGCTATAAGCGTATTATTCTCGCTTGCCTTATCTCTTGCCCAGAGGGAATAGAGTATATGCAGACAACACATCCAGATGTTAATATCTATACTGCTGTAATTGATAGATGCTTAAATGAGAAAAAATATATCTTGCCAGGATTAGGTGATGCTGGCGATAGAATCTTTAACTCGTAGTTATAATCCAGTGCCTATCGAATTACTATTATTGTTCCAACTTCGTTAAGCACAGAAAGCCAGCTTGTTACAGGAATATCATATTTAAGAGATGTAGTAGAAATTAAACCAATTACTCTGCTTTTATCTGATTTAGGGAAGTAGTAGGTATCAGTCTTTTCTGAGTCCGGTACATCCTTAAGTGGTGTAAAGACAATGTCATTAACAGCATTTGTCCATGAATTTATATGTTTTTCTGTTATCACAAAAGATAATCTATTTTTAAAGTTATTAGATGATGGCCAAAAGATTTCATCTGTATCGTAGGATGGTTTTGCTCCTAAAAAGACAATTTCGCATTTGCCTAACTTCGAAATAGAATTTCTAGTTAGAGAGGAAAGTGTTTCTGGTAAAATTAATCTTTCAAGAGCTGACATTTGACAGAAAACTTCACCAGGTATGCTTGTAAATGTTGATTTGCTAAAATCTAATACCCCTTTGAGGGATTTTGCTTGGTTAAATAATCCACTTGGGATTGTTGGTATTGAATATTTTGTGGTTCCTAGATTTTCAACTTTTGCCACACCAAAGGCATAATTACCAATATTAGTAACAACAGGTCCTAAGGTTATATTAGTTGCACTAGAATTATAAAATGCAGATCCACCAATGCTTGAACACATAGGTAAATATAATTCTTTAATTTGTAATGAATGAAAGCATTCGCCTGGAATTGATTCAACCTTTGGGAAGGAAAAGCGAGTAACCTGAAGCTTTTTGCAATTTTTAAAAGGAGCACCATCTATTTGTGTAACCTCGGGGAATTCAGTAGGTGAAAACGATTGGAGCTGTACGCAATCAGAAAAAGAGGTGCCGCTAATGCTTGTAATATCCTTACTTAATACAACTGATGTTAAATTTGAGCATCCATAAAATGACCAAACAGGTATTTTTCCGTATATGTTTGGAAAAGAAACAGAGGTAATTAGTGTTATAGCAAAAGCGTCATTTGAAAGTAATTCTATAGGAGAATCAGAGGCGAGATCGCCACTTAAAGACGATTCTCTAAAGGCTCGCCGTGATACTTGAATTGGCTCACTTGGAAAAACAACGGTAGTAATAGTTTGATTTCCATACAACAGGCTATCCCCAAGTATCAGTCCAGAAGTATCAGTATCTTTACAAATACTGGATAAATCTAAAACATCGGCACCAGATTTGTAACTTGTGAGTTTAATTTTCTCTTCTGTTATTTCATACACAAATGACCAATTCCCATCAGAAACCTCTTTGTCATTTATTACCCACTCTGCCTTAGCGATTAATCCAATTCCCATTAAGATTAAAAGAGATCCCAATTTTTTTAATGATAAAATATTCATTTTCTACCCCTAACATTTTAAATAAAATAGGCATAAATATTTGCCTAACTTGTGGCTATATTCTAATACAGGTATAATGGATTTTCAAGAAAAATAAATTTTACGAAAAATTTCGCTTCACCTTTTTTAGTAAAATTTTGTCAAATAATTGTCAAGTAATAAATTTTTTGATAAAATCAAGTTTGTAAAGCGTAATTTTCACGATTGTAAGTTTTTATAGAAGGTTATTTTTATGAATATTAAAACTTTATTTGTTTTGTCAAGTCTGATAGGTGCGTCATTGTCGTTAAACGCAGAATTTGCCGCTTCTCTACAATTGAAGACTTCTGGCTACACTGGAGAAGAGACTCTACAGGATTTTCCTCTGCTTGTACGCCTTTCTTCTGAGAAAATTGATGGCTTTGACTATAGTTTCTTTCAGGCAGATGGCAAGGATATGCAGTTTACAAATGAGGATGGCTCTGTCATATATAAGCATGAGATAGATACTTGGAATGTTAATGGTGAGTCTCTTGTTTGGGTGTTGGTTCCTGAACTAACAAAGGATACAACTATTTGTATGAATTTTGGTGATGAGTCAATTACAGAAGCTCCAAGCTATTCCTTAGATGGCTCTCTTTGGAGGGATGCTGGCTACACCGCAGTTTGGCATTTGGGTGAGCCTGACCCAGATTCAGAAACAGACGGAGGCATTTCCTATGATGCCACAAAAAATAATTTAAATGCCAAAAACTCTCTTGTGTCATCTCCTGTTCAAGATGGTGCTCTTGGCGTTGCCCGAAATATCGGTTCTGCAAATAATGTTGCAGGAGGGGGTGGCTTGATTGTTGAAAATTGGTCAACTGCAGCTTTTACAAATACATTTACCGTTTCCACATGGGTGCGCCATCAGGTTGATTCTGTACGCTATGATACACTTTTCTCCACAAAACCTTCAATTACAGATGATGTTAATGGTTGGGGTGTAGGAACAAGCATCTCTTCGTATTTTAGTCTCTATACCTTTGGAATGGGTAGATCTCATATTGATTTTGTAACACCAGGAAGTGCGTCTGGAGGAGGATGGCAAAAGCTCGATATAATCTATGATGGATCAAATCGTTCTTTTTATACAAATGGTGTGTTCTATAAATCAGTAATAAATGCCTCAAAGGCAACAGAAAATACAGAAACAAAAGTGCTTGCTATTGGCTCAAATACAAATAATGGACAAATTTGGAAGGGCGATATAGACGAAACTCGCTTTGCTTATGGCGTTATTCGTTCAGCAGATTGGATTAGTGCAGAATATTCTTCGCAGTTCTCTGATGATTTTATTTCCTATGGCAGTATTGAGTTTGGTCAGGGTTCGCTTTCTATTTCTGGTGATATTGGAAATTATGGAAATCCAACTCCAAATTATGGAATTATGTCTAGCTTGTCTTCAGGAGATACCTTTACAGCTTCTTTAGATGAGATTATTGTTAATGATGGCGAAAAGGAGCGCTACATCAATTTGGGCTATTCTCATTATACTATTCTTGACTTTGATACAGGAGAGAAAGAGCTTGTTCAAAGTGGAGAAGAGAATTCCTTTGAATATGTTCACCAAAATATTGATGAATTGGTTTGGCATTTGCGTAAGGAGTATTTTGTTACTATAAATGTTGTTGGGGATAATGGAACTGCCTCATTTGATGAAGGTTGGTGTGCGGATGGCTCAACTTTGACATTTACAGTCAATCCAGTTGAGGGATATGAATGCTCTAGCTTGCTCGGTGTTGATGAGCAGAGCTATGAGATTTCTGGTAATACGGTTTCTGTTCAAGTTGCTTCTGCAATGGATTTAGAGATTATGTTTGTTCCTGTTGGTGCAAACGTATTTGTGCGATATGTGTCTGCTCAAGGCTCTGATGAAAATGATGGTTTTACACAAGAGACAGCCAAGGGAACAATCAAATCTGCAATAGAATCTATTGATATACTTTCAGCAAAAGGCACTGTTTTTGTTGCACCAGGTAGATATGAGCAGGCTGAGACAATAACAATATCAAATGCTATTGATGTTGTTGGTATTACTGGAAAGCCAGAGGATGTTGTTTTGGCAAACACTGCAGCTGGTCAAAAAATATTTATTCTAAATAATTCTGAGGCAATGGTTGCAAACTTGGTTGCTGAAGGTGGTTCGAGAATAAATGCATATAATACTGATTTTGGTGGTAATATTAGAATCGATACAGCGGGTGGTGTTGTTTCAAATTGCGTTATTCGTAATGCTTCATGTACTTCTCGACATCCTCGTGGAATTGGCATATATTTAGATAGTGAAGCAGCTCTAGTTACACAATGCGTGATTACAAATAACTATACTTCTGGTCGATATTCCGATAAGCTTTATGGTATTGGTGTCCACATTATGAATGGAACAATAGAAAACTCTCTTGTTGCGGATAATTATTCTAACAATATAATAGAAAGTGAAAGCTCAAGAGAATATTCTTCTACTGGCGGTATATATATAGAAAATGGTGCAGTAATAAATTGCACAGTTGTTAGAAATAAGGGACACCAGAATGGTGGTATTTATGCAACAGCAAATGCATTCATTGTAAATACAGTTGCTGTTGGCAATGAGCTAACAGGTCCTACAGATGTAGTGACACAGGCATATGATTTTGGAGGTAAGCTAGAGAACGCAACTAATTGTGTGGCTCAAGTATTAACACGAGTCGAAGAAGGGGCTGAGGCAGTTGTATTCCCAGACACAAATTCATGCCTTGTATCAGATGCTTCCTCTTTGTTTAGGGATTATACTGCAGGAGATTTCTTCCCTAATGATAAATCGATATTGATAAATAAAGGAACAAACCTTGTAAAGCCAAGCTCAGAGGTTGACTTAAAAGGTACGGCTCGTATCAGCTATAGTATCATTGATATTGGTGCTTATGAGTATTCGGCTAACCAAACTATTATCATTATTCGATAATAAACAAAAAGGTTTTTTATGAAAATAGCACTATTTTCCGTGGGACATCATCCATACTGGGCACAATTCCCTGGTCTTTTGGAGCTTCTTAATGAAAAAACAACTGCATTAGAGCAAGAGCTGAAAAAACGCAACGCAGAGGTTGGGTGCTTTGGCTTAGTAGATAGTGCCGAGCTTGCAGCTGAGACTGCCGATAAAATTGCTGCATGGATGCCAGATATAGTTATGGTGCACATGGCAACCTACGCTTCTTCTGCAACCTTTGCTGCAATTGTGCAAACAGTGCATTGTCCATTTGTGCTTGTTGCTTTGCAGCCTGATGAAAGGCTAGACCCTGCCACAGCCACAACCTTCCGTCAGCTCTATAATGATGACATTTGCTCTGTCCCAGAGTTTACAGGAGTTGCTGAAAGATTAGGCCGCCCTGTTGCAGGAATAATTGTTGGACGCACAGGCGATGACCCACATGTGGCAGCAGAGCTAGATGACTGGTGCAGAGTTGCCGCAGCACTTGGCTCTTTGAAGCATGCACGTATCGGACTAATGGGACACGCCATGGAGCATATGTTTGATATGCAGGCAGACCCAACGGCTGTTGCGGCTGCATTTGGTGTGCATGTGGCAATGTGTGAGCCACACGAAATCCTGCGCGAGCTTCCTGCGGTGACAGAGGAGCAAATTGTTGAGCGTGAAAAAATAATTCTTGAAAGCTTTGATGCACCAGACCCTGGTGTTGATACGATTGCGGAGAAGCTCCGTGCTGATGATTTAAGAGCTTCTGCACGTGCTTCATTAGCACTTGAGCGCTTTATCAATGCTCGCGCGCTCGATGGCTTAGCATATTATTTTGAAGGGGCAGAAGGTAGTGCAGAGCGCGATTTGCCGGGACAGATGATTGTTGGTAATTCTCTCTTGATTGGTCAAGGCTTCCCAATGTGTGGTGAGTTTGACATTAAGACATGTCTTGCCATGTATATTATGGATCGCATTGGAGCAGGTGGCTCATTTGCAGAAATTCATCCGATAGATTTCTCTCGTGAAACAGTGCTTATTGGTCACGATGGTCCACACCATATCAAGCTAGCACAGGGCAAGCCGATAGTGCGTTCCCTAAAGAAATTCCATGGCAAACCAGGGCATGGTGCAAGTGTGGAGTTCTCCATTAAGCAGGGTCCAATTACAATCCTTTCTATGGGATTAACACGTAAGGGCTTCCGCTTTGTTGTCGCAGAAGGGGAGAGTGTTGTAGGCGATTTGCCAAAGACAGGTAATACAAATACGCATGCTTCCTTTGGCCCAGATATTCGTGGATTCCTAGAGCGTTGGTCAATGGCTTGCCCAACACATCACTTCGCACTTGGAGTAGGTCATACTGCAAAAACCTTGAAGCGTATTGCTGATGCTCTTGGTATTGAGTTTGTTTACGTTTCCTAATCTTCCCAATAGCTGTAGAAGCATAAATTCAATACTAAAATAAACCGATTATTCTTCCGTTGCGAGAGGTGCGCGAGCGATAGCGAGACGCTCCTCTCGTTTATTCCGCCTTGTACTCAAAACGGGCCTAGCGTGCTTAGCACGCTCGCATTGCGTGAAAACTCTAATTCAATAATGACGATTAGACAGTTAGACGATTGAATAGGTAGTTTAGCGCTTAGGGGACAATGGGGACACAGGGGACCTTGAGGACAAATTTACTTAAGCGCTAGAAAACTTGCTCTCCCGTCGCCAATGTCCCCTATGTCCTCAATGTCCCCACATAAAATAGAGCAACTTGTGTTTTAATTTAGTCATTTTCTTGAAAATGACTAAATTGAACTTGACAATGACCAAATTAAATGATACTTTTTTATTATAAAAATATGACTTTATATTTAATTTATGAGGTAAAACTTGAGAAACTATAATTATATTGATGATTTGGAAAAGTTTTTGACACCAGATGTTGTTTCCATGCTTACTCAAATTTATGAATTTAAAGGTAAGCAAAATATTTTTACTGAGTCAAATATAAATGTACTTACAGGTCTCATAGAAATAGCAAAAATACAAAGTACAGAAAGCTCAAATAAAATAGAAGGCATATATACTTCTGATGAGAGAATTAAAAAACTGGTTCTCTCTAAAACTAATCCTGTAAATATGGCAGAAGAAGAAATTGCAGGATACAGGGATGTGCTTAACACAATCCATTCCAGTCATGACGGTATCCCAGTAAAACCTAATATTATCTTGCAGCTTCACAGGGATTTATATAAATTTAATGTGTCTTCATCCGGTGGACAATATAAAAATAACGATAATGTTATTTCTGAAGAGGATGCTCTTGGGAATAAATTTGTCAGATTTAAGCCTGTTGAAGCTTGGGCAACATCTGTAAATATGGAAAAGTTGTGCGAAGCATTCAATGAGGCAATCTTAAATGAAACAGTAAACCCTTTAATTATTATCCCAATGTTTATTCTTGATTTCTTGTGTATCCATCCATTTAATGATGGGAATGGACGCATGAGCAGGCTTCTCACTCTTTTGTTGCTATATCGCAGTGGATTTATGGTTGGTAAATATGTAAGTTTGGAGAAGCTGATAGAGTCAACAAAAGAAAATTATTATGAGGCTTTACAAGAAAGCTCAAAAGGTTGGCATGAAAATCAAAATGATTATGCTCCTTTTGTGAAATACATACTTTCTATTGTTCTTGCTGCATATAGAGAATTTGTTTCTCGGTCTAATGTGATAATGGATAAAAAATTATCAAAGCCGGATAGAGTAGCAAAGATTATAGAAGATTCTTTTGAAAAAGTAACAAAACAATTTATTTTGAATAAATGCCCTGATATTAGTGAAACTACAGTACAAAGAACATTAAATGAATTACTGAAGCAGGGTAAAATCATAAAAAAATCAGGCGGAAGATATTCTTCTTATATATGGAATAGAGAGGATTAAAAATGATTACAGGTGAACTTAAAAATAAAATAGACGGACTTTGGGATGTTTTTGCTGCAGGTGGTATTGTAAATCCACTAGAAGTTATTGAGCAAATTACTTATCTAATGTTTATTCACGATTTAGATGATACAGATAATCTAAGGTCAAAAGAAAGTGCTATGCTGGGGCTTCCTTACAAGAGTATTTTTGCGAATGAGGTTGTTATTGGGAACAGAACAGTTGACGGAACACAGCTTAAATGGTCAATCTTTCGTGATTTTCCTGCATCTAAAATGTATTCTGTTGTTCAAGAATGGGTATTCCCATTTATTAAGAATTTGCACCCGGAAAAGGATAGTGCATATTCAAAATATATGGGAGATGCTATCTTTAAGCTTCCAACACCGCTTTTGCTAGATAAGGTTGTTACCAGTCTTGATAGTATTTATGATTTAATGAAAAATTCCAATGACAGTGATGTCAGGGGAGATGTTTATGAATATCTTTTGAATAAGATAGCAACATCAGGATTAAATGGACAATTCCGCACACCTCGTCATATTATTAAAATGATGGTCGCAATGATGCAACCAAAAGCAGATGATACTATCTGTGATCCTGCTTGTGGAACAAGTGGATTTCTTGTTACAGCTGCGGAATACTTAAAGGAAAACCATAAGGAAGAAATCTTCTATAATAGACAGAAAAAAGACCACTATATGAACTCTATGTTCTTCGGCTACGATATGGATAGAACGATGCTTCGTATCGGTGCTATGAATATGATGACACATGGTATTGACAGCCCGTTTATTGAATACCGTGATAGCTTGTCAGACCAGAATGCGGACAGAGATAAGTATTCTCTTGTATTAGCAAATCCACCATTCAAAGGTAGCCTTGACTATGATATTGTGTCTGCCGATTTGCTTAAAATGTGCAAGACAAAAAAAACAGAGCTTTTATTCCTTGCACTGTTCCTTCGTATGCTTAAAATTGGTGGCAGATGTGCTTGCATAGTTCCTGATGGTGTATTATTTGGCTCATCAACTGCACATAAAGCAATTCGCAAGGAGATTATAGAAAACAACCGCCTTGAGGCTGTTGTTTCTATGCCTTCGGGTGTGTTTAAACCCTATGCCGGAGTTTCTACCGCTATACTTGTATTTACAAAAACAGGTCATGGTGGAACGGATAAAGTGTGGTTCTATGATATGAAAGCGGACGGATATTCCCTTGACGATAAGAGAACGCCTGTAGCTGAAAATGATATTCCCGATATTATCGAAAGATTCCATAATCTTGATAAAGAAGCGGACAGAGCAAAGACTGAACAGAGCTTCTTTGTGGATAAGCAGGACATAGTAAATAACGGTTACGACCTTTCTATCAATAAATATAAAGAAGTGGAATATACTCCTGTGGAATACCCGTCCACATCAGAAATTATGGCAGACCTCCACGAACTCGAAATGGAAATAACCAAAGGGCTGGCAGAATTGGAGGAAATGCTGTGATGGAGAAAGTAAAATTAGGAGATGTATGTGATAAAGCCTCGTCAAATATAGCTCAAAAAGATTTGGAAAACAATGAAGGCAAATTTCCAATTTATGGTGCAAGTGGCTTCATTAAAAATGTTGATTTTTACAAACAGGAAAAAGAATATATTGCTGTAGTAAAAGACGGAGCAGGTGTTGGAAGAATTATAAAATGCCCAGCAAAATCTTCTGTAATAGGAACTATGCAATACATTTTGCCGAAAGAAAATGTTGATATAGAATTTTTGGCATTTTCTATGGAAAATATGAATTTAGCAAAATACTATAGTGGTGCAACTATTCCGCATATATACTTCAAAGACTATTGTAACGAAGAATTTTTATTACCAACTATTTCAGAACAAAAAGTAATAGCAAATGTATTAAATAAAATCACAGGTTTAATCAACAAACGAAAAGAGCAACTTTTAAAGTTGGACGAGCTTGTCAAAGCACGATTTGTCGAACTGTTTGGTGACCCTGTTCAGAATCCTCTTGGGTGGCCTACAAAGCCTTTGCTTGAGATGGGATACTGTAAAAACGGTATGAATTTCCACACAGGTGACAGTGGTATCGAAATGCACTGCTTAGGCGTTGGCGACTTTAAGGATTTCTCCGTTATTGATGGTACAGACCATTTGCCTACGATATCTCTGAATGAAGCACCTCCAGAGGAAAGTATGCTGCGAGATGGAGATATCGTCTTTGTCCGTTCCAACGGCAACAAAGCACTTGTTGGCCGTTGTTTGGTTGTCTATCCCCGTAATACGCCAACCACCTATAGCGGTTTTTGCATTCGCTACCGCTTAACGAATGGCGAAGTTAACACAGCTTATTTGTTGCGTGTGTTAAAAACAGATTCCATGCGAAAGAGGATGGCAGGGCGTGGCGCTAATATCCAGAATCTCAATCAACAAATCCTTGCTACATTGGATATTCCAATGCCGCCGATGGAATTACAGGAGCAATTTGCAGCTTTCGTCGAACAGACCGACAAATCAAAATTGGAAATACAAAAGAGTCTTGAAAAATTAGAACTTCTTAAAAAAGCACTAATGCAAAAATATTTTGGGTAAAGGAGAACAATATGAAGCTGTCAAAAATAAATAGAATTGTATTCGGAATTATTGGGATATTGTTATTAAGTTTTATTGGAATATTATATATATCAAGCAAGGATGAAAATATAGATTTTATCAATGCTGTTTCGGGAATTTCGTCTTTTTTTGTGGCAATATTGACGGGAATCTATGTGTATACAACATCAAAGCAAATCGAGGTTGCTAATGAGCAGTTATTTGAAATGCAAAAAGATAGACACCTACGCGAGCAACCCCTAATTACAATAGATGATTGCGTGTTTGAAATTGAGCGTCCAAGATTTTTTTATACCCCTCCAGAAGATGAGTATAGTTTTCAATCTAGATACATTTTTAATGCAAATATAAAAAATGTATCATCTTATTTAGCGGTTAATATTGATGCAGATGCCGAAATATCAGTATACAAAAATGACGGTCAGTTAATTTTAAAAACAACAAACGAAAGAATTAACATTCTTCCAGCAGGAGATACTATCAATTTATCAATTATGTTCTGCGGTGATGAAATAACTCAACTTTACGAATCTCTTAGGGAACAGAAAGCACAATTGTTGCCTAAATTAAATTTAACATTTATTTATAAAAATTTGTGTGGAGGCTTTTTTGAAACAAAATATTCAATGTACCTTGTTACGAAGGAAAATGATATGACGTCATTAAAAATGTGGCATACCAAAATAAATGCTGCATATATCGAAGAAAAAGAAAGACTTTTAGAATTACGAAAAATCCGAAACCCCGAACATTATGATGTGCAATTTGAAAAAATTAAAAATGACTTTGATAAAGAATTAGGTGACGATGATTCAATAGTATTAAAATGCGTAGAAATTCCTGAAATGTTTTCTCTACAATCAATATCAAAAAAAGCTTTTGCTGAAAAAATGGAAGGTCATACATATGGGAGATATGTTCATAGCAACGCTGAATGTTGCAACCAAAGAGGTGAACACAAATGACAAACTTTGATTTCTTAAAATCTGATTCGCAATTTGCCACATTTTCTGATGTGGCTATTTCTGCTGAAAAGATTTTGAATATTGATGTAGCTGCATCCGTATTAAACTGCCGCAGAGCGATGGAGTTTGCGGTAAAATGGATGTATTCTGTTGACAAGGATTTGGAAATGCCTTATGACACAACGCTTATCACTCTGATGAGTAGTGAGGAATTTCGTGATGTTGTAGGCAATGACATATACAGAAGAATGGATTTCATCCGCAAAGCCGGTAATATTGCAGCGCATGGCGGAAAGAAAATATCAATGGAGCAGGCAAAGCTTTGCATTGAAAACCTCTATTATTTCCTTGACTATGTTGCCTATTGCTATGGCAAGGATTATAACGAGGGTCAATTTGATGCAAGTCTTTTGGAACTTACCACAAAAGAAGCACTGTCATTTGTTACCGATAAGACCGTTGACATCGAAAGCCTTATGGCAGAAAACAAGGCATTAAAGGACGAACTTACCGCCAGACGTGCCGAACAACAGCAGACCTATGTTCCCAAACCACTTGATTTATCCGAGTTTAAGACAAGAAAGATATACATAGATACCATGCTTCAGGAAGCAGGTTGGATTGAAAATAAAAACTGGATAAACGAAGTTGAACTTCCGGGTATGCCCAACAAATCAGAAGTTGGATATGCAGATTATGTTTTATATGACGATACACATAAACCGCTTGCAGTAATTGAAGCAAAACGTACTTGTGTAGATGTGTCAAAAGGACGCCAACAAGCGAAGCTTTATGCGGATATTCTTGAAAGAAAGTATGGACGCCGCCCTGTAATATTTTTGACTAATGGTTTTGAAACACGCATTGATGATGGTCAATATCCAGAGCGTAAGGTGGCAACTATTTATTCTAAGCGAGATTTAGAAAAAATGTTCAATCTTCGCAGAATGAGAATAAGCCTAAAAAATGTAATGATAGATGCAAATATCGCAGGAAGGTACTATCAAGAAGGTGCTATCAAGGCCGTTTGTGAAGCTTTTGATGCAAAAAATCGTAGAAAAGCATTGCTTGTTATGGCAACAGGTTCTGGAAAAACAAGAACAGTAATTGCTCTATGTAAGGTTCTTTTAGAACATTGTTGGGTTAAAAACATTTTGTTCCTTGCTGATAGAACTTCTCTAGTCACTCAGGCAAAGCGCTCTTTTGTTAATCTTTTGCCAGATTTGTCTGTAACAAATTTGTGTGAAGAAAAAGATAATTATTTAGCTCATTGCGTATTTTCAACATATCAAACAATGTATAATTGTATTGATGAGGTTAAAGATGATGAAGGTAAACTATTTACCAGTGGCCATTTTGATCTTTTGATTTGTGATGAAGCGCACCGTTCTATTTATAATAAATACAGAGATATCTTTAATTATTTTGATGCTCCACTTGTTGGTCTTACAGCAACACCGAAAGATGAAATTGATAAGAATACTTATGAAATTTTTGAACTCGAAAGCGGTGTGCCTACCTATGGATATGAGTTGGCTCAGGCGGTTCAGGATGGATATTTGGTTGATTATATTTCTGTTGAGTCAAAACTGAAATTTCTTGAGCAAGGTATAACATATCAAGAATTGTCTGATGAAGAGAAAGAACAATATGAAACTCTTTTCGAGGATGAAAACGGGGAAGTACCAGAGAAAATCAATTCTTCTGCATTGAATGAATGGATATTTAATGCTGACACTATTCGTCAAGTAATCAATGTTTTGATGAGCGAAGGAATTACAATCAATTATGGTGATAAGTTAGGTAAAACAATAATTTTTGCAAAGAATCATAGGCATGCAGAAAAGATTCTTGAGGTTTTTAATTCAGAATATCCTCATCTAAATGGTTTTGCAAAGGTTATTGATAATAAAATCAATTATGCACAATCTTTAATTGATGAATTTTCAGAACCTGATAAATTACCACAAATAGCAATATCGGTAGATATGTTAGATACTGGTATAGATGTGCCAGAGGTATTGAATCTTGTCTTCTTTAAGAAGGTGATGAGTAAGGCAAAGTTTTGGCAGATGATTGGTCGTGGAACACGCCTTTGCGAAGGTTTGCTTGATGGTGAAGATAAAAATAAATTTTATATTTTTGATTTTTGTGGCAATTTTGAATTTTTCAGAATGAATAAAGGAAAGCCAACAGTAAATCAAATGGCTCTCCAAAGTTCAATTTTTCATTTGAAGGCACAAATCGTTTTCAAACTACAAGATTATATTTATCAAACTGCTGAACTAAAAGAGTTTCGTAAGTCCCTTGTGTCGGAAATGGTTGCAAAGGTAAGAGAGTTAAATAAGGATAATTTTGCAGTAAAACAGCATTTAAATATGTTGAATTATATGCAAATGAGTCAAATTATACGACTTTAACTTTTGAAGATACTTTAACCATTCGCAGTGAGCTTGCACCATTGATACTTCCTGATATAGATGAAGCAAGTGCTGTGCGCTTTGACGCTTTAATGTATGGAATTGAATTGGCTTATATTGCAGCAGGAAGTGCATATCACAAATATAGGCGAGATTTGATTAAGAGAGTAACGGGTGTTGCTAGTGTGGCAAATATTCCAGAAATTGCTGCAAAATCTGAGCTTATACATAAAATTCTGAATACTGATTATCTTGATAATTGTGGCGTTAATGATTTTGAAAACATACGAGAATCTCTTCGTAATTTGATGAAATACATACCTAATAATTATTCAAGATATGATACTAATTTTGCCGATGATATTCTTTCTATGGTTTGCAATGATGCAGAACTTGAAAATGATGATTTGAGGAATTATAAAGCTAAGGCAGAACACTACATAAGACTACACCTAGATAATGCAGTAATTGATAAGCTTAAGCGCAATATCCCTCTAACAAAGAATGATATTTCAGAATTGGAAGATATCCTTTGGAAGGAGGTTGGAACAAAAGAAGATTATAAAGCAGAATATGGCGAAAAACCACTAGGTGAATTAGTTCGTGAAATTGTTGGATTAGATATGAATGCAGCAAAAGAGGCATTTGCTACATTTCTCAATAATACAAGTTTAGATTCAAGGCAAATCTATTTTGTTAATCAAATCATTGAGTATATCGTTAGAAATGGTGTTTTAAAGGATTTTTCTGTACTGCAGAGTACGCCGTTTACCGATAAAGGCAGTGTGGTTGAAGTCTTTACAGATTTATCTGTATGGGAAAATATTCGCAAGATTATTGAACAAATCAATATGAATGCTGCTGTTTAGTATCAATTATTACTATATTTATCCTTTCTCGCTTGAAATTCCTTTTTTTGTATATTTATGCTCTAACTACAACATGGTTAAATATTGAGTAATAAAAGGTTGATGTTTATGAAATTATTGGTTTTCTTATTGCTTTTAGCAACTCAATTCGTTCTTGCTGATGTATATCCGTTAAAAAATCTCCCAACATCGCAATTTGTAGATGGCGAGGTTTCTACAAATGTTTGCATAAACTTGTCTGATACAACCAATAAAACACAATTCAAGATAGATATTGAGTTTACTTCTAATATAAGCAATGAGGTGCAGGTTCTAATTGGCAAAGATATAGATGTAAATGGAAACTTAGATACCGATGAAGCGCAAATTTGTTTTGGATGGTCTGTAGGTAAATGGTATCTATGTCATATGGACAATCCAAGTAACAATTTGTATAGTCAAAAAGTAAATAAGAACAACAAAAAAGGAAGTTTTGCTTTATTTCTTAGCGAAACCAAAGAACCACTTAAAATACAAACTATTATAGATGGGTATGTTACTTCAACAAGTTTAGATAATATAGAACAGTGCATATTTAATCCAAACTGGAATATGGCAAAGATAATTCACCGAGGTTGTGGAATTTCTGATAGCTCATTTGCCGTTCGGTTAGAAGCAGAAACCTTGTTAATTTTACTTAAATAGGGGGTTGCTATGCTTGTTTTATTAGTTTGTTTAATGTGGACTATAGCATTAGTCGGCTTCTTAGTAAAATCCGCTATTGGCTCAGAAATAATAAAAAACCTTCGTAAAAGAAGTGTTATCTCTAAGATTTGTGCATTGGTATCATTTATTGGTTTTATTGCTTGGGGCGGCGTTAAGCCCAATATGGATATGCAAAGCTCTGCGACATCGCAAACACAAGATTTTAATAGTTCTTTTTCGTCAATTCCTAGTAGTGCCATTATTTCGCAAGCCCAAACAACACAATCTAATAATTCATCTTCGTTCACAGAAGAAGAGCTTGAGACCCGTATTGTTTTTCTAGGTAGTTGCACAAATTCTTCTTCATTCGTAGCTGCACCTACTAATGCAATTATAAATGAAAAGTGGGTAATGACAGGTGCTGCTGAAGACTATTTCTTTATTTCTCCAACTAATTGGGTATTCTACATAAACGACAACACTTATTCTAATTTATATGTCTCAACAACGGGTAACATTTCTTTTGAAAAACCAATTACTCGGGTTAGTGCATTTACTAATCAATTTGATGTAATCTCGCCTTTTCGCTCCGTTCAGGGCGTATTACCATGCCATTTATGGAATGAATTAGGAACAAATATAGCAAGTAGATTTTGGTATGCACAAACAGAATATAATTCACTTCTACTTACTTGGGAAAACTTTTTATATTTACGAAATGCCGACTTCCCAATATCTTATCAAGCAGAGCTATTCAAAAATGGAGAATTTGAGTTTAGGTACAATTTAGATTCATTGCCAAGCACCTCAACTAATGCTTTTATAGGTTATCAAGTAGATGATCTTGCAAATAAATATGCAAGCATCATCCCGCAAACAAAGACTATTAAGGCAAAACGACTAGATTCTTCAATTGAAAACAATAAAGATTCAGATGGGGATGGAATATCCGATGCCGATGAAATATTTATCTATGGGACAGAGCCAATTCTTGCTGATAGTGATTTTGACGGCATGAATGACAATCAAGAGATTTTAACGGGCAGCAACCCTTTAAATCCAGATGAAGATGGTGACGGCAATAGGGATTATTTAACGCCAGAAATATCAAACCCTAATGGTTTAGTTGTTGCTTCGCCATGGCAAGCAAGTGCCGTATTTGTTTTCAATACCAATCTTTCAGCGGGCGAATTTGCTACATTGGTAATTGATTTCACAACTGTTATTCCTCTATCAAACCAATCACAAGTGTATTTAAATTTAGAACAGGGAAGGCTTTATAATTATAAAATATATTCTTCACGAAATATTGTAGCAGAATATTCGTTCAGAAATTTAAGTGAAGTCTCTCGATCTAATGCTCGCACAAATAGAATAAGTTTAAATAGGAATAGTAATATTTGGGATATAATTAATGAAACGGCTTCAAGTGAAAATTCTAAGATTGTTTTTCTAGAACAAAATCATATTTCAAATTCTGCTCCATTGTTTTGGCAAGGATATGTGGGGGATGTAATTCTCGCATTTGTCCATTTGTCTGATTTTAGCGATTATCCTTTAAGTAACACATGCCTACATGGCAAGGAAAGTATTTCTTTTGAATTAAAAGCATTCCCTTCTGAATTATTAAATCTAGGAACAATTTCAGATGTTACAAATTTAGAAAGAAGAGATAATAATATTTATACAATGTATGTTGATGGAACAGTTGAAAATCCAAACATTGGTTCAATTTCATTTAAATACAAAGAGCGAGATAATTCAATCAATTACATTCCACTATCTGTTTCTGCTCATCAATGTGAGGGAGGAGCTATTTGCAATGGGTGTGGAGTGCATCATAGCACGAGTGATGGATGTGAAGCTCATCAAGAAAATTGCAATTTACTTTTATCAAAAACAGAGGAATGCTCTTGTGAATATACATTTGCTGAGATTTGTTTTGACGACTGCAATAATAATGGAATCGAAGATAGGTTTGAATATTGTGGCAAAGGCTTATTTTCACTATATGTATTAGATCCTGTGGATGATTGTTGTTGCACTAATTGGAATACAAATGCTGTTAAAGAGTTTAGTACATTTGAGATAGTAACTATCCCAGATAATATTACATTCACAACCAACACAGCTTCATCCGTTTTGTTTATTCCAAAAGAACCATCAGGAGAACTAGGATATACACCAATAACATATGATGTTTATGGTCGTGATGGCAAAAAAACAACTACAGTCACAAAAAAAGTTGTCGTAGGAGGAGCTGAATTCCTTTTCGATTATAACGATGATGGACAGGTAAATAATGCTGACAAAGTATTACAAAAGCAATACACTAACACAAATTATTATATCTATGCTTCTCCAAAAAAGCGTCCTGCACGAGTAAGAGTTGAAATGCCACCCAATGTATCTTCTACACTTCAAAGCTCGGATGAATTTTCTTTTTACACAAGTAGCAATGGTTCTTTAATTTCACAACCAATGTCTTTGTCTAATGGCACAAATATGGTATATTTGCAAACAGCAATCACTAATTCACTCGCAAATATTAATTTAGAATGTGGAAGTCATTTGTCTAAGGACAATCAATTTTCGATAGTTAAGACCGCTTTAAGTGATATAGAAACAAAATTTGCAAAAGAAATCACTCTACCATATTATGGAAGCGGAATAGAAAACCAAGTAGATATTTATAATTATAGAACAGGAGCCTTAGTTGATTCGTTTATTTCAGATGGCAAGTGGGTGGTTTACCTTGCAGAAGGCGAATATAGGCTTGTTGTACATTATAATGATATTTATAAGAATGGGATAAAAGGCTTTTTTGAGGAATGTAAATTAAGCGTAATAGGTTCTAATTCCATAGCTGGTGATTATGGACTAAAATGTGGAACAAACAACTTTTTAAGAATCGATTTATTGAATATAGATAATTTGCCATTTGATATTACATGGAAGATTTCACCAACTCGCCTTGATGGAGCTAAACTTTCTGTTTCGGAAGATGTTGACGATGCAGCCCACCAAATTATATCCAATGCAAGTAGCATATACATATATGCAGGAACAGCAACAAATAACTATACCATTTCTGGGTGGATGGGTAATACAGAGGTTGTCTCTAGTACAAATATTTCTGTGCATGTATTCCCGTATGAGATTGATGCACCAGACCAAATTGTAAGGTCGCACTCAGTCAAATCTGCCCCGATTAGTGTGGAAACATTATCGGCTTATGCAAATCATAGTTGGAAACTTACTAAGACGTATGATTTGGAAAATGATACTTCTCTAAATTCAAAAATATCTATTGATAAAAATAGTTATGCAAATAATGTTTATGGAAATAAAATCTATTATAAATCTAACAAAGCGGGCGAAAAATATAAACTAACAGCTACACATGAACTATACACCAATGTGACCGACACCGTAGAGCTTCGCACTTGTGATATTTTCTTTAATCCGATTTCGTGTGAGGTGACAAATAGCACTTACATTGTGAATCCTCGAGGGTTTGTTTATGGCGATGAAAACTATTACAAACTAGAGCTTTACCCAAAAACATTTCTTAATAACGAAAGCAATATTACTTGGGAAGGCAAATATAGAATATTATTCCAACCTTATGATGATTATAATTTATCTGTAAAACTAGTACCACCCCAAAAGTATGATTATTCATATACTAATACTATTTCTATTATCATTCCAGATTATTATGAAGAACCTCCAAAATTTGATGTTTTAATATATCCTGAATATAAAACAATAAAAATTCAACCAATAATAATAAAACGAAGCCAAAACGAATACATTAATTATGAAGAGGATTCAATTGATCCTATGAATTATAATTGGTCTTCCAAGGATGCATTTCGCATAAATTATACAAATCAATTATCTAAAGGTCTATCTTATTCTCAAAAAATATTTAGACAAGCAGGAATTAGATTTGAAGTAGATTCAACAACAGAATTAATTTCTCCTGCCAATGTCTTTTATGATTTAATCGGGAATAATACAATAACAAACTACAATTCATCGATATATAATGGAATAAAATTATATTTAGTTGATTCATTTGAAAATTCATACAAAGGAGAAAATGCAATAACAATTCACACAGGTGGTTATCCAAGAATTTGTTTTGGTATAATAATAACTAAACACACTCAGACAGAAGCTTTCCCCAATGAAATAGGTCACATGTTAGGCTTAGACGATATTTATGGATTAAATAATCCTAATTTAGCAGATGCAATATATGAACAAAATGAAATTACTAATGACACAACAGGGGTAAATAATTATTACAGTAAAACACGAAATCAAATTATTTTTAGTTGCGTAATGTATGGTTGTTTATACCCTGGGCCACAAGTAAATTATGCTAAAATATTGCCTTTAGGAAGTGTGTTTGGTAGTGTAAATAATGATAACCACTCTCCAACTGCATCTATTAATGTTGGGTTAAGAGGAATAAATACAAATGTTGTTTCTTATGGAGAAATAATACAATGAAATTCAAAATCACGTTAATAACAATATTAATTTTAATATTAAATTTTACTATCGCTAATGAAACAATTCTATTAAGTCATGAAACAGGTATTCATAAATTATCTTATTCTTTTAATACAGAAGATATGATAAATAATACAGAAGATGTGACAAATAACGATTCTAATATAGTCAGAATTGTTCATTCACATCAATATAATGCTACATATAAAAAAAACACCATTAGTAATTTAGTTTCTTCATTAAATCAAGATAATATTACAGACAAAAATTCTTTTTATGAAAATTTAATAGAATGCATACAGATTACTCATATTTTAGATTCATATTGCTGTAATAGATATGCAGAAAGACTATTGCATTTCTTTTATTATGATGCAAAACCGAATATATTTTTTGAAGAACTTCAATCAGATAATTCTTTGTATTTTACAAGATTAGCATATCTTTGCTCAGGTATTTATGAGCCAGACCAAATAGCAGATAAAATCATAGATACACTTAAGGATGCCACTGTTATAGAGCGTTCATATTTAATACGTTCACTAAGTGGAATATATGCTCGATGCACTCCACCAAAAAAACAAGAAATTATAAATTTGCTTATTTATAGGTGGACAAATATGACGGATTATAACGACAGTTGCTTTCTCAGTATTTTATACTTTGGAAACATAAGAAACGAAACAAACCAGAAATATGACGATTTAGCGAATAATTTTGGAACCAAGTTTTACGGTAATGAAAAACAATTAGAAATGCCTAAATACTTTAAATTTACTCGTCAAAGTAGTGATTTAGGTATTTTACCAATTTCTCCAAAATTCACACCTCATTATAGTACTAGGGTTACAACAATAAAAATTAAGCGAGATGAAAAAACAGGTAAAATACTCAACACATGGTATAAGAATGCTTATAATGATTTAATCAACAACAACCAGCCCCTTGACGCAGATTTTATATTTTATTGGTTTCGCAGTTCCAAAAACGAAATAATGATTGACCTAGCTCGCGAGCATATTCAAAATCCAGACTTTAAGGATGCTCGCTACAAGACAGTCTATTACCTAGTAAATCATGATTTTGATTATAGCTTCCCAATCCTGACAAATATGGTTAATAACAATAGTCTCCACATCAACGAGAAGAAGAATTTCTATCGTGGACTTGCTCGCTTAAATAAAGTATCGCATTCCGTTCTAACCAAAGAGCAGCAACAACAAGCAAATGATTATCTTCTATCTCAAATGCAAACAGAACAGGACATTGCAATCAAATTGTATATAGACTTTTTGCTCTCCATTTGCGTGGATGAGTACGGCTTGTCAGATGACCGAACAGCATTTCTAAATAGCCTTAAAGAAACAGGCACTATATCCCAAGAAGATATCGCACAAATAGATCGTCGCTTAAAGATAATTAAATATTCTATTTATATGCATTCGCCATCTATATTTGACTCCTATGTTAATGGCTTAAAGACAGAAAAACCATTTATTGATATTAGCAAAGTTGAATGGCGAAATTTGCCAGTATATGAAGCTAAGGCAAATGGCGAAACCTGGTATTACCATGATGTTAATTCAGAAGCTTATATAGCTAGAAATACCAATGGATATTACTCGGCGAATATAGTAGTGCCTAGAGTAATTGATAATTATTCTGTCGTTGCACTCGCTCCTTATGCCTTTGCAGGCAATTACGCAGATGTAACAAATATAGTTGTTTCATCATCTGTCAAATTTATAGGTAATGATGCGTTTGGATATAATACAAGTTTATTTTCAATAGTAATTCCTTCCTCTGTTACCAATGTTGGGTCTTGTGCATTTAGTGGAAGTATAAATTTATGTAAAATTTATGTTGAAGATGGAAGTACCTTAGAAGACGAATGGTTTTATAAAGTATACAATGATGGAGGTGATTTAACCCCCAACTGCAAAATCATCCGCACAAAATTTGAGAATGGCTTGCCAGTTATCCCTTTAGAAAACGGAGTTGAAGAGGAGCCTCAATTACCATAGTGTTTTGAAACGAGGACGAACTTGTCAAGCACTAGAAAACTTGCTCTCCCGTCGCCAATGTCCCCTATGTCCTAAATGTCCCCACAAAAAATAGAGAGCAAGGATAAAATTGTGGCGGCATGGCGTCCTCGCCTTGCTGAAACCTTAAATAATTCCACCTCACATATTGCTTCGCAATGCTTCATAGCGCGGAGATTGCTTGTAGATTGCAAAACTAAATGCACCAAAAGAGGAGCATTTACTTTTGCAAATTACAGACCAAATTTCTACGCTCAAAAATACTCTAAAAATCTTGACAGAATAAGGTGCTTTTGTTATCTTTTTGTATAGATGGCAACGATTATGTTATAGCAAATTGTTGGTTGATATGTGTTTAAATGTTATTTAGCAAAAAAAATGACAATTGGGTTTTTGGGGAGGAACGTATATGAAAATTAAATATAGTGCATTATTTAGTGTGCTTTCTGCTTTTGTAGCAACCGCTTTTGCAGCTGATATATATGTCGATTCTAGCTTTATTGGAACAAGTGATGGTAGCCAAGCTGCTCCATTTGTAACGATTAAGGATGCTGTGGCCACTGTTGGCGAGGGTGATACAATTTGGGTTTACGGTTCAGATACTGTTTCATACGTAATGGAAGATGATAGTGCCGCTGTTGTTATTGATCCAGACAATATTACCATTCGCGGATATACTGACAATGGTGAGGCATCCGATTGGTTTGAAACAAATAAAATGGCAAAGGTTTACATTCCAGATGGATATGCAAGCCGTTCTTTTGAAATTGATGGTAATACTCAAACTCCGTTTATATTGAATGGTGCAAATACTAAATTTCAAGGCATTTTCTTTGATTATGGAGGAAAGTCATTTAGACAGCAATATAAAGGTGGTAACAATATGATTGTTGTTACAAATTCAAATTTTGTTTGCGAAAATTCTTTCTTTTATTCTAGTTCCGAAACTGGTTATGATGGCGCATTGGTTCCTATAACTGGAAAAAATATAAAGACCACAGTAATGCATAATATGGTTTTCAATCGTTGTGGCTTTAAGTCTGTTCATTCATTTCGTAATAGTTGTGCTGTTTTTGGTCATTGCCAAGGTGTGTTAACAGTAAAAAATTGTTATTTTGAGCGTATCTTTAAACTGGCTAATGGTGGAAGTGATGATATAAGGAATACTACACTAAACGTAGTTTCAAATATATTTTATAATTGCTATTCATCTCAAGAAAATGGATCATATGAAGAGGCATTGTTTGGTAGGGGTGGTAACTATTTCCCTAAAAATGGAAAAATATCATATAATCGCATAATTCGCGATGATTTTGATTCAAAGTATGGGAAATATAGATATAATGCTGTTTCTCATGGAGGAATGTATGGTGGATGCTTTGATAAAGAATTCGAATTTCATCATAATACAATTGTTGGGTTAGATAGCGCATTTATTTCTATGCGTTATAAACAAGGTAATAATAGTGCTGATTTATGGAGTCCTGCTATTCACAATAACTTATTTGTTCTTAATGATGGAGGCGTATTTATTAGAGAGGATGAGGGGTCGATTCAAGGACAAATATTTAATGGCGATAGAACAACAAGCTTCTTGCCAGGTTCATATATAAGAAACAATGCTATTTTGTGTGATACTTTTGTTGGTGGAGATGCAACAACCAACTCTTGGTACAAGCTTGAATATGAAGAAGGAGCTAATTCAGGAGTTGTGCTTATCGACAATATAAACTTGGAGGAAGCCCTTACCTTTATCAATACCACAAATCCTTTTGATGAGAATTTCTACCGATTGCGTCTAGAAGATTACGAATGGGTTCGCAAGAATGCATGGACAGGTGAAAATGGCGAATATCCTCGCTATATTGGTGCCTTGGAGCCTCTTCCAATTTCTTGTTTTTTGATGATTATAGAATAATGCTAGAGATAATTGCATTCTGATTGTCGCTTGCACTCCTACCTTCGGCGAAACGCGGAGAAAATGGAGAAAAAGAGGCACGGAGAGGTGCTACGCAATATTTTCATAAGACTTATAGGACTTATAAGTCTTATGAAATGGCTTGTTAGCACACACACTGATTTAAATGCTCCCGCTAAGGCCTTCGGCGAAACACGGAGGACAGAGAGGTAAGGAGGCAAGGAGGGGTTCTTGGGTTATTGTAATGATTGCTTGCACAATTCTCCCTTGTCCTCCGTACTCCGTGTTAGGCGTAAGCAACTAGTGAAACGATTTAAACGCTGACGCTATGGCCTTCGGCGAAACACGGAGAAAATGGAGAAAAAGAGGCACGGAGGTTTTTGGGGGTCTCTGGGCATGAACGAAAGGAAATGCCTTTTGATGATGCTTTAACAATTACTACGGGGCTTTTTGCAATTATACCAATTATGTTTTAATTTCATAATTGAAATAGCATCAAGCACCGTGGTATAATATAAATACAAACACTGATTTTTGCTTAACTAATTAAACAATTAAGGTAATATTATGCAACCAAAACCAGAATATCCACGTATGCAATTCCGTAGAACACAATCTTGGGTTAATCTCAATGGTGAGTGGGGCTTTGCATTCGATCACAATCGTAGTGCAATCTCAAGCAATAAGTGGAAGAATGATGATTTTTATGATAAGACAATCATTGTTCCTTTTGCTCCAGAAACAAAGCTATCTGGTATTGAAGATGTTGATTTTCATGAGTCTGTATTCTATCGCAAGGAATTAGCTATTCCTGCAGAGTGGGCTGGTCAGCGTATTCTCCTACACTTTGGTGCTGTTGATTATTATGCACACATCTATATTGATGATGTGAAAATTTTTGACCATGTAGGTGGCTCAACAAGCTTTGAAGTTGATTTAACAAAGTTTGTGACACCTGGCAAAACACACATCCTAAAGCTTCATGCTGAGGATTTTCTACGCACTGGCATACAGGGTTATGGTAAGCAGTGCCATGAATATTATTCTCAAGGCTGCAGCTATACCCGTATTACAGGTATTTGGCAGACAGTATGGATGGAGGCTGTTCCAACAGCAGGCCTAAAGAATTGTAAGCTAACAACAGATATTGATAATGGTACTGTAACATTTGTTCCTACATATTATGGCGTACCTGCAGGTAAGAAGCTAGAAATCGTTGTTAAGGGAGATGGCGCAGAGGTTGCAAAGCAGACAGTTGCTTGTGTGTCTGGTGCTGCTACAACAATTAAGATTGAAAATCCTCGCTTGTGGTCAACCTTTGACCCATATCTATATGATATTGAACTACGCATGGTTGATGATGCAGGCAATCAGTATGATTATGTTGAATCATACATTGGATTGCGTAAGTTTGATATTCGCGGAAATCGTTTCTATCTAAACAATAAGCCAATCTATTTGCGTTGGGTTCTTGATCAGGGCTTCTATCCTGATGGTGTTTGGACTTCTCCAAGTGACGAAGCTTTGCGTCATGATATTGAGATGTCAATGGCTGTTGGCTTCAATGGTGCACGCCTCCACCAAAAGGTGTTTGAGGAGCGTTTCCACTATTGGGCAGATAAGCTAGGCTACATTACATCCGCAGAATATTGCTCTTGGGGTTGCAATTGGAAGCTTCCTGAAGCTCAATTTAACTTTATGAATGAGTGGCGCGATTGCATTGAACGCGATTTCTCTCACCCATCTATCGTTATGTGGACACCACTAAACGAGACAGTTTGGGTTGGTAATGAGGCTTGTGATATTGCTGCATTTGAATGGGGCAAGCACGTACCTAGCTACGTTAACTTTGTTAAGCAGCTCGGTGAAATAACAAAGGCACTTGATCCAACACGTCCATGGCACGACACAAGTGGATATGTTCACGTTGATAATTGCGAAATAGTTTCAGTTCACTACTATATGCCATCTCCTGAGTCATTGCGTGATATTATGCACCCAGACAAGGAAAATCCCAATAAGCTTGGCACTCAAAGCTCAAAGTTTA
This sequence comes from Kiritimatiellia bacterium, assembly GCA_017481725.1. Lineage (GTDB taxonomy): Bacteria > Verrucomicrobiota > Kiritimatiellia > RFP12 > UBA3636 > RGIG990. The sequence goes on from JAFUOX010000098.1 coordinate 131,455, forward strand.
TCAAGTGCGAGTATAATGGTCAGCCATATTTCGTTGATGAGTGGGGTGGCTTTAAGTATGTTCCAAAGGCTGTTAATGTTGAGGGTTGGGGATACAATGGCATCAATATTAAGTCTCCAGAGGAATTTGCTAAGTACATTGAGGATCAGGCAGAGGTTATGCGCCTCGATGAGTGTGTTGCTGGTCACTGCTATACTCAGCTAACAGACGTTGAACAAGAGCAGAATGGTGTCTATACCTACGAGCGTGAGGATAAGGCTCCTGCAGAAGCTCTGAAGGCAATCTTTGGTAGAAAGCCAGATTGGTCTGAGTTCTAATAATAAAAAAAAGGCGTCCTTCGGGGCGCCTTTTTTTCAATAACAAGCTGTCAAAGTCACATTTATTGGCTTTAACCAATAAATGCACCTGCTTTTAGAAGCTCTTCTTGGATTACCTTGTAATCTGCATCTGCCACATCAATATCTGCATTATTTGCAACACCCGCTGCAACGCCAGCAGCCTGCCCAAGTGCACTAACAATTGGCATAATGCGATATGATGCCTGTGCCTCGTGTGTTGATGAGATGCAACGCCCTGCAACAAGAAGATTATTAACCTTCTGTGGGATTAGGCAACGATATGGAATTGTATAATATTCGCCATCCTTGAAGTAGTAATGGCTGGTGCCGCTACCATCGGGGCTATGAATATCAATGTCATAATTACCAGCACAAATTCTATCCTCAAACTTTGTGCAATCCTTTAGCTCCTGCTCGTTTAATACGTGCTTACCAATAATCATACGGCTCTCACGTACACCAATGCTAATGCCAGAGTTAAATAATGTTGCATCCTTAAATGCAACAAAGTTCTTCTTTAGCATATTGAATAGCTCAAGCATCTGCTCACGTGCAATAGCCTCTGCCTTCGAAAGCTCAAGTGGATCTACAGGATTGTGCTTGATAACACGTGTGGAATTAAAGTGTACTACATGCTCATGTGGAACAAAGAACATAAGCACATTCTCTCGTGGATTCTTAATCTTGCCCTTTGCCTGAAGCTCCTTGTAAAGCTTTTGAATGCCATCACGATCCCAGTTGACCGTGTCAACATTTACCACACGGAAGCAAAGCGTCATTGGCTGACAACGATTGTCAGACTCGCGACCCAACTGGATTGGACAGCCCGCCATATATGCTAGGTCAGCATCACCAGTGGCGTCAATAAATGTTTTTGCCTTAAAGCGTAGTAGCTGACCTGAGCAAGCAACTGTAATTGCTGTAATATGCTCGTCCTTTACCTGAGATTTGCAAAGCATTGCGTGGAAAAGAACTGTAACCTTTGCCTTCTTGCACATTCTATCAAGAACAATCTTTAGATGCTCCTCATTAAAGGAAGGGCAGTTGCTTCTTACTCGATCCTTGTAGTCTCCAGCAAGCTGCTCAAGATTGTCTAGTAATTCTTGCACTAGCCCTTGATTTAAGCGTGTGTCAACACCGTTAAGCTTTGTGTGGAATGGCATAAATGGAGTTACAAGACAATTTACAGGAGCACCTCCAAGTGCACCCTCTTGCTCAATTAGTAGTACCTTCTGATTCTGACGAGCCGCAGCTATAGCTGCACAAACTCCAGTAAGTCCTCCACCGACTACTATAACATCAAACTTTTTACGCATAAGATATTCCTTTTTGTTTGTTTTGTTTAATTATTCAAAATGACTTGAAACCAGCTTGTTTATCTCTAGCCAGTTGCTAACACGTGTAATTGGATGTGTTGTATTTGTTGGGTTATATTTCTTGTTCCAAGGGCGTGTAATAATTGCAGAAGGGCATAGCTCTAACTGAGAAATTAATTCAAATGCATTTGGTGCATCATCAAGAGCAAACCTTACATCCATTTCCTTTAGCTTTGGAAATGGTGTAATAAGCTTATCTTCGTAGCAAGAATAAAGTGTGCCATATTTATCAACATGGATTATTGGTATATCAATCAGTCCCTCTGCTTCAAGCCATTTACGTGTAGCTTCGTTTGTATAGGTAGGACGCCCTGTAACAATGGTTGGCTCCCAACCCTTGCTCTGCCACTGTTTGATGACATTTGCTGCATGTGGAAAAATTTTTATTTTGAGCAATTCTGTTTCGTGAAAAGCTCGCATATATGTGCGATATTCTTCTTCGGTTAGTTTAAAAGATACACGCAAATCGTAGTCAATCATATCCTCTTCTGTATAAGGCCGATTGAACATATTTGCCGCAAATTCTGTTAGCCTAGTGGCTGTATAACAAACGGTATCATCAAGATCTATATATATCATTATTAGATTCCTCGTTTGAGGGTTAAATTTTCAGAAAATTATATCACTTTCATGGGCAGAAGTAAAACTCTTTGAAAAGACTTTTTGATTAGAGTGTGTAGCCCATGAGCTCTATGCCTGTATGCTGCTCATTGGTGCAGGTATTAGGGCTCTCTATCTATAATTCCCCTGTTTCAACCGGAATTTCTATCTCATCAAGTGCTTTTTTCAAAGCTTCAGGTATCTCTTCCTCCAATGGAACAGGTTCCCCACGTTCAATTGTGTATCGATTAAATTGTTCATGTCTATAAACTAGAATGCCAGTAGCATCAGTAATATAAACACTTATAGGGTATTCAACCTTGTTAGGAAGCTTCCCCAATAAAACAGGTTCCTCCGGAAGAGCATCGTATTGCTGCCCTAAAAGCCGCTCAAAATTCTTGTCAAACACACTAACGCAGGCTTTAAAACGCTGCCCGACAGGTTGAGAAATAAATATTTCTCCAGCAGATAATGCACCAGGATGCCTTATCGCATTAATTGAAAAGGTTAGCCTGTTGCCAATGGCTTTTTGTTGCTTCAAAAGCCTAAAATCGGTCTTTGTATTTAGCTTGTTAATTGTATCAGCTTTTGGTGAAAAACCAATTTTTACTCCAGCAGTTGAGCATAGTGCTTTTTGGGCTTCTGCGTTGTTCTCATCTGGAAATGTTATAGCTTCAGGTGCAAAATTAAGCTTTTCTTTCATTAAATTGATTTCGGACTTAATCTCAGATGCTAATTTATATTGCGATGATGATAGCTTTAAACCATAGCTATATACATCAGCTTCTCTAAATGCGACTAGCTCTTCTTTTGTTGCAAGCTCAGGAAAGCTCTTATTATTTATCTCTCTTAGTTGCTCCTCTGGTATGCAGATTGTTGCACTAAAATTATAGTTTGTTAGAATGGATGCAGCATAATTTATAGTGCTTTTATCAATGCTTTCAATGGCAATTATTATTGGGTTTTCAGGTAATGTCTTTCCCCAAGCCTTATAGGCTCGTAGGTCTCTTGGTGTAATAGTTTGATAGCCATTAATAGATAAATCAGAAATTTGAGAGTGAAAAATGTTTCGTGATATTTCGTTAGAGGAATTTGGTATCTCAACTATCTGCTCATAAACAATGACAGGGAGCTCTAATTCTGGTAAAAAGAAAAGTGCACGTACCTTGAGAAATGCCAATGCAATAATTAAGCCTATACTCAAATAAATTGTATAGTGTTTTACAACCTTTAAATTCATATTTCCCCCTTATTTTCTATCATTTAAAATACCCTGACTTCGGAGACCAATATTCAAAAGCTTCTCTATGCCGCCATGTATGTTAACATTTAGCTCCACAGGAATAGTGCTTTTTTGCTGGTGCGATGATCCTTCTATTTGAAGCTGAAGAGATTGTTCAGAGTATCCGCCGTCTATAAGCTCAAGCCTAATTACTGAATAGTCTAGGTCAGACAATGCAATGCCTAAATCAGAGCATGTTTGCTCTGGAATTCCGCTTGTAAGCAATGCCTCCTGGAGTAGCTTTGTGTCGGTAAGCTTTAGCTTGCCAGTAATACCAGGCTTGGAGAATAAATACGCATTGTGAAGCTTTAGCTTTTTGCCTTGATATATGGTAACAGGTAACTTTCCATGTAGTGAGCCAGAGCCAGTTCCCTCTAAATTTGGAAGAGCAGTAATTAACTCATTAAGCTTTATGTCATCAACAAAGATTGTAAAGCCAGCATTGAGATGATTAAAGTTTAGATAAAGAGCATAAACACTAAGAGTTCCTCCAAATGCATTGATGCTTCCCTCAGAAAGTAGTAGCTGATCTTCATCTGCCAAAACCTTAAATTTGCCGTTGCTAAGCTTAAGCTGGTCTATGCATACCTCTTTAATATAAATTGGGATGGAATGCAGAACCCACCTCTCGCCAAGTCCGCTTAGGTGAATACTAACAAAACCCTTGTTAAGCACGAGCTGCATGTTTTTCTCCATTGCGATGCTAGTATCAAAATCGTTGAGTCTAACAACTAAATCCCATGCAGGTAATTTCGTGCTGGTTGAAAGCTTGACGGATAATTTAGAATAAATCTCTGTGTAGAGGGAATTAATTAGATTTTGTTTGTCTAATTTTGAAAATAATCGTTCTAAATATGGATCATTCTTTGAAACAACACTGTTTAGGGTTGCACTAATATCTACTACATTGTTTGTGAATGAAAGACTTGTTCCGAGCTTAAGGTTTGTGTCTGGAATTATTAATTCACCCGACCCCTTGGGTGCCTCTGTATAGCAATCAGTAACTTTATAATTTAGTACAAATGTTGGGGTAGGGAAGTCATCCTTAAGCTTGGGATTTATTGAGCCATCAAAAATAAGTGTTCCATTTTTTATATCAAAGCTTAAGCTAGAAGTGTAATTTCCTCCAAGAAGCTCTCCATTTAAGCTGCCAGTATAATAATTGTCTTTGTTTTCTATGCTAAGCTTTAATGTCGCTTGTGTTGAAATAAGCTTTTCTTTAAGCTCTACAGGAAGAATATCTGTAAATTCAGCACACGACTCTGCCACAAAAATAGATTTAATCTCTTTTTTTATGAGAGAGATAGGCGAGTATTTTGCTTCGATTTCTGGACAATTTATTTTTATGCCATTAGATTCAAAGGATAAATTGTTAATTTGAGTTGAGAAAAGAGTCACATGTTGTGTTGTTATTTGTGGTTGAGTCAACCCTGCATCGAGCATTGCAGAGCTAGCGATAGAATCAACTATTCTAGGTAATAACCAATAAGGCAGTGCAACAAACAAAAATAATAGGAGTATTAGACAAATGATAGTAATCCAAACAAAACGTTTTTTTGTCTTTTTTTCCATAGTTAAGTGCTCCTAAATTGATTAAATAGACTCTAAAAATCAAGAGTCATTTGTTCTGCTTGTGGGGTATCAGCCTGCATGCTGCGTTTTGGTAAGCGTGGTCGCGATAAATGTGAGTTAGATGGGTCGCTACTTACAACTGATTGGAAGGAACCATCTGCAAGCTCTGTTTTTACAATAGTGCCATCTGTAAGATTTTCAATGGAGCGAATTGTTTTGCCAGTTGCTGGATTGGTTACAATGCCATAGCCTCGAGCAAGCACAGCCTTTGGATTGATGCTTTCCAAGCGAATAGATAGGTTATCTAGCTTGTGCTGGTTTTTTGTTATTTGATTTTCAAAGGCACGGACTTGTGCTTGGTTTGTTCGTTCAAGCTTTTGTTTAAAATTGTTTAACGCTTGCACAGCACCATGAAGCATTGTTGGGATTGATGAATTAAGTCTTAATTTAATCCCGCTAATTCGATTGTACATTGCGTTATGCATTTGCTGAGAGAGCATATCTACATGCTGTTGGTGCTGATTAATTAATAAACCAGGTTGAGTGAATAGCTTGCTGTCTGCTGCTGCCTTAAGCCTTGTTCGGAGCAACTGAAGGCGAATGCCCATTGCATTTGTAATTCGTTGATTTGCTGCACTTAAGGTGTTTAGCAAATCCTCCATTTGCCCACAAACCATCTCTGCCGCTGCAGATGGAGTTGGAACACGCAAATCTGCAGCAAAATCACAAATAGTAAAATCTGTTTCATGTCCAACTGCAGAAATCACTGGTATGCGTGAATTGTATACAGCTCTTGCCACAATTTCTTCATTGAAGCACCATAAATCCTCCATGCTACCACCGCCGCGACCAACAATGATAACGCTTGGCGGATTTGGCAATGAGTTTAGCAACTCAATCCCCTCAACAATTTCCTCAGCAGCACCTTCTCCCTGAACTCTAGCCGGTGCAAGAAGTATGTGCATATTAGGAAAGCGGCGGCGCGTGACATTGAGCATATCGCGTATTACTGCACCTGTAGGTGAAGTAACAATGCCTACATATGTTGTAAAATCAGGAATAGGGCGCTTGTGCTCTTGATCAAAAATACCCTCTGCTTGTAAGCGATTTTTAAGCTCAAGAAATTTGAGCATTAAATCACCTTCTCCAGTTTGTTCAATAGAGCGAACATTTAATTGATATGAACCACGTGGCTCATAAACCGAGACACTGCCACGAGCTCTTAGCTTTAGTCCATTTTTTAAAGGTATTGTTTTTGCATAAATACTGCGAGAATAACCAAATAAGGTGCAGCTAATCTGTGCCCCTGCGTCTTTAAGAGAGAAATAGGCATGCCCCGATGCATGGAGCGTCAGGTTCGATACTTCTCCCTCTACCCACACATTGGTTATTGTACTTTCTAGTAAGTACTTTATGCGCTTGGTTAACTCTAAGACGGTTTCTGGTTTTTGCTCTGCCATAATTAGCCAGTGGTTTATTTAAATTATTTTTCTTCAAAATAGCGTACGGCCTGAATAGAAGTTGTCTTGCCAGTAACTCTGTCAATATCAAAGATACAGCCTTCTAATACAGCAGGTCCTTCAGCAACAGAGAAGAAAGAAGGCATACCAGTCATAAAACGCTTTTCTACAGGGGCAATTTCTCTACCTATTACAGAATTAATTGGACCCGTCATTCCAAGATCGGTTATATATCCTGTCCCTTTTGGAAGAATTTTTGCGTCAGAGGTTTGCACATGGGTGTGCGTGCCAAAGACAGCTGCAACCTTACCATCAAGATGCCAACCCATACAAATCTTTTCAGAGGTTGCTTCAGCATGAAAATCCACAAGCACAACACTTCCACGTGGAATTGTTTTATCCACTAACTCATCAACCTTTTTGAAAGGGCAGTCTGCCGGATTCATAAAGGTGCGACCCATAAGACTAATTACGGTTACAGCTCCAAGTGATGTTTGGATTGTTGCCCAACCCTTGCCCAAACAGCCTTCTGGCATGTTGGCAGGACGCACGATGCGCTTGTCCTTGTCAATCAACGCATAGGATGTCTTTTGATCCCATGTGTGATCACCAAGTGTGATAAGATCTGCTCCTGCAGTAAATAGCTCTTCAGCAATAGCATCTGTAATGCCTTTGCCGGCAGCTGCATTTTCTGCATTCACAATCACTGCATGTACTGCACCACTATCCTTAAGCTCTTTGACCTTTGCCTTAAAAATTCGTCTTCCAGGAGAACCAACAACATCTCCAATACATAGTATACGCATAGTATTCCTCTTTCTTCAAAACTTTATATATATTTTACTATAAAAAATAATAAATGTATAGTAAACACGAAAAGTTTTTGTTCATTTTGTGTATGTTATTTGAATTTATCTCCGCAGAGCCGCGGAGCCCGCAAATGACATTCAGACATTTAGATGTGAGGCCATTGTTTTTTGCTGTCGCGTCTAATCTCGTCCGCTGCGTCCTCCGCGTCGCAGCGTCCCTTTGGCGTCTCGTGCATCACATATACTGATTTATCGCTGGCGCTCCAGCCTTCGGCGAAACGGGGAGCACACGTAGTGTGGTTTTTCGGAGGCTCGGAGACTCGGAGCTTATGCATGTGATGGCTAAAAGTGCGAAAAAGGGACGCAGAGACGCGGAGGACGCAGAGGTCGCAGGGCTTGCGTGGTGGTTTCTGTGATAACACTACCGCTTGTCGTTGCCTAGTTTTGCTCTTGTTGTCGCAAAGGCAACTTCCAAGCGCTAGTGTGTTCGACCCCAAAGAAGGCAAAG